>JBGPDC010000142.1:0-15286 GCA_041482115.1 Terriglobia bacterium
CCTACGAGCCTTGGCTGCCCGCTTCGGAATCTGTGGACCAGTGCTATTCTTCTTCATGGCCGGTCTCCTTTTGCACTTCGAGTGCGTAACCATTGGGAGCTTAACGCATCCCGCCGGAGACCGGCCTTCTCATTCCATCTCAGAACAGCGTTCGGTGGTCGGAGGAGTGGTGGTTGGCGGAAGCAGGGTTCGTTGGTGGGAGCAGTTACTGAGCCGCGCGGTTCTGCAAGCAATGACATGCCTCTGATCCTATTGGAGGTTGACCCGGACCGGGTTGGCTGGCTGTCCGTCGACGGTCAGACGGAGGTCGGTTTCGCCTGCGCCGCGCAGGCTGAGTGGCACCGCGACGTTGACCTGATCGAGACCGATATAAAAACCTTGCGGTCCGGCGTAGAGGACCTGCACGGCGGCGCCGTTGATCGTTACGGTCACATTTGCGAGCGCAGACTGGTTCCGAATTCCCGTTCCAAACAGACTGAGGTAGGTGGGGGTGTCGACTCCGAGGTTGACGGGAACGGAGGTGCAGGCGCCCCCCGAGCACTGAAAGATCGGAGCAATCGATTGCCGGCTGCCCACTAGCACCTGAATCGACAAAGCCGCGGCGACGCCCCGGCCGGTCCCATCGGCGGTGAACAATCCAGGCGCTACGGTCTGGACCTGGGCCGTACTGGAGCGGACCGGGGAGCCGCTGGCATTTAGAATTGTCACTGCCGCCTGACCAACGGCCGTGCCGGTGGGAATCTCGAAGTTAATCTGGGCCGGCGAAACGTAGAAGAGCGGAGCCGCGCGGGTAAGGCCGGCGCTGTCGCGCACCTGAACACTGATTCCGCCGAGCGAGGTGGGCAGCCCGCCGGCGCCCGCCGCCGCGATGCCGCTCGCCAGGTTCGACCCATAGAAAGACGCTATCGATTCGGCTGCTACGGGCGTGCTCCCACTGGCCGCCGACACTACCGCGTCGGAGGTCACGATCCCGTAGAAGCGCGCCATCCAGAACGGCAGGAGGTAATCAATGCCGGGGTTTTCTACGATGCCCGAGCCGCCTCCCTGCAGTTGGAACGGGCTGCGTTGCCACAGGAAATCAGTGGGCACCCGCAAAGGAATGGGAATCGGAGAGCAGGACAGGTCGGGGTTCCCGCAGGTTGGGAACTGGCCGCGCAAGTCCACCGTGGGATCGCGCCGGGTCCGCTGCAACCATTGGTCGAGCATCGCGACGGTGTCGGCATCACGCGCCGCGTCGGGGCCCAGCAGCGCGCGATCGATCGTGTTGAAAAACGCATTCTTCTGATCTCTATTGTGGTTCTGGAGAATGCTGTAAGCCTGGGAGTAGACGTCGCCGAAGGAGCCGCTGTTCAGCCGGAGGAGGTTGTAGAGGTTGATGTGATCCAGGTTGAACTTGAAGTAAGAGTCGTCACTCGCTACATCCAAAAGAATGGGCGCCGGCACGGTGAGGGAGAGCAGAACTTTGTCGAGCGTGAGGTCATAGTGGCTGGGATTGACGCGCCGTCCGACCTGCAGAAAACTCAAGATCTGGTCCGAGCGGCCGAGGAACGTCGTGGACACGCTGCCGCCGGGCATCACGACGGACCAGCCCTGGCCCCGGAGGTAGTCGAGAAGACGCGTGGTCAGGCCGCTGATGGAAGAGCGAACGGAGGTGTCGTCCACCATATCGAAGGCGACACCCAGGCCGAAGAACACCCCGGAGTATTGATCGCGCGAAGTGTTACCTATCCAGTAATACCCAGCGGAATCATTCCGGTATACGCCGTTGCGCGCCTCCTCCTGGGTGAGGGCCGGGGCATAGGGAGAGTTCAGGGGAACCAGGCACCGGGCCAGCAGGTTAATCCCCGTCACGTCGGTCAGGGATTTGATTCCGGCGAGGGCCGCCTGCACGTTAGCGAGCGCCTCGGCCGAGCGCGTTACCTGGTAGCGGAAGGCTTCGGCGGCCAGATAGTGGCCGGTCCAGATGGCGGAATCGCCGCAGCGGGTATAGCTGATGATCTGGTCGCTGTTCGCTCCGGCAAAGATCGGGTCGAGCAGCGTGCCGTACGGCATGTGCCGGGCCCGGAGGTTGCGCGAGATGGCGAGGGCATCGGCCTCCGAGGCTGCCGCCGGCACGAGGGGGGAGGTCAGGAGGAGGAGTCCAACGAAAAGATATTTATTCGAAAGGCGCAATAATACTGATGCTAGCAGAGGCGGCGAGAGCTATTGGTCTGATACCGCACGCCGCGTCTGCGACATGCTGGATCAGAAGATCTAGCTTAGGGTGTACACCGGGCCAACCGCTCCCTTACGGTCGCGGCTCAGCAAAGCCGCCCCCGCGGGCCTCAGTGAAACAGGAGAACATCCGGGTGGAGGAGGCCGGCGGCGAGGGAGCAGGGACCGCATCGCACGCGGTAGGCGGGCTCGATCGTGGCGACCAAGGCGCGCAATCCGGCGGGATCGTCCTCGTCCTCCTCGGTGGAGAGCGCGATACGGGGTCTCCATTTCCGCAGCGTCCCCGCGGCCCCGGTCAGGGCTTTGGCCGTGGCTCCCTTAATGTCCATCTTGATCAGATCGACGCGTTCGAGCTGGAGGTCCTGCACGATCCGGTCGAGGGGCAGGAGCGGCACCTCGGAGATCTTGCGGCGGGTGGAGCCCTTTTCCACAAACCCATCGGCGGCGGTGTTTTTGTCGTCCTCATACAACGGCAGCACGTCTTCCCGGTCCCAGACCCCTTTCGGCACGAGAACGACGCGGCCGGAAGCGAGCTCGTCATGGAAAGTGCGGCGGAAACACTCCAGATTCGCCGGGGCGGGCTCGATGGAAATCACTTTACGCGCCCCGCGCTGGAGGGCCTCCCGCGTGTAGACGCCCACATGCGCCCCGCAATCGATCACGATGTCGCCCGGGCGCGCGGTCTGGCCGTCGATGGCATAGAGACCGCTCATCTGCTGGGCGACGATCACGTCCAACACTCTCACGTTGCCGGCGGGAATCCAGTACGGCCCGTGGGGCGTTTCCCAAAGTTCCAGAGGCCCGTCAGAGCGGACGAGGCGGCGCTCCTTGGCGATCCGCTCTTGGAAGTCATTTTGGCGCACACGCTGGCGGGCGCCCTGGTAGAAGTCGGTCGAACGGCACATCGGATAAGCATGCTGGGAGACCGCCATAGCCCAGACCGCCAGGGGAGGATGGAAGCGAACGGCAATGAGAAACGTCAGAACAAACGCCCCGACGATGATGAAGGTCCGAAGGAAAATGATTAAGGCTTTTCTCACAGTTAGTCTCCGAACAGCAATAGGAAGCGGGCCACGGCCCATGCCAGATACCCGCGCCGGCGGGCATCCCACTCGTGAGCATAGGCCCGGGGCAGGCAGAAGGACATAAGTGGACTATTGGAGCCGCCCCCGCAAATTGCCTTAGCTGTAGCGGTTCCTTGTCGCAGCCGGTAAGACGCAGTCGTTAGTGTTATCGGCGGGAAGGGATCGGAGGGTGAAGGCCGGGGACCGCTCCCTCACGGTCGCGGCTCTGAACCGTGTTCGTGATGGGAAAGCGGTGCTGAGCCAGCGGGGGTCTTCGGCAGCGTACTAGCCGGTCGCAGGCACGAGTGTTAATGGCGCGCGGCTACGTCCAGCACCACGTCCCACAGCAGACGGGAGCCCTTCTCGAAGTTGGCGACGCCGATGCGCTCGTCGTTGCCGTGGAGGCGCTTGTCGTTCTCCTCAAACAGGGGGACGCCGTAGACGGCCATCCCCTTGGTGCGCAGGTTCGCGCCGTCGGTCGAGCCGCGCTGCATGTAGGGGGCCACGAGCGCCTGGGGATGCGCCTTGCTGAAGACACGCTCCATCGCTTGATAGAGGGCCGTCGTCAAGGAACTCGGCTCGGAGGCCGGACGGTTCAGCCCGGCGGGCGAAATTTGCACGCCATCGTCGCCGATGATGGACCGGAAGCGCGCCAGCACCTCTTCCGCCGTCTCGTTGGGCAGCCGCCGCACGTCGAGCTGCGCTTCGCCCGCGTTGGGGATCACGTTGACCCGCAGGCCGGCGTGGAAGACGGTCGGCGAAATAGTGGTGCGCAGGGAGGCATCGAGCTCCGGATCGCGCGCCCGGATCTCGGAGGCGGTAAGCATGGCGGTCGCCGGATTCTCGAGACGCGGCAGCAGCTCCGTGAGCCAGCGGTAGTCGGGAGTCGCGGCCAGCGCCCGAAAGTACCGCCGCGTGGTTTCATTCAGCCGGACGGGCTGCTCGGTGTCTCCCAGGCGCGTGACGGCCCGCGCCACCCGCAGCACCGGATTATCGGGGCGGGGAAGCGAGCCGTGGCCAGCCGTGCCGCGCGCCTGGAGCACGATGCGCGTCGGAACCTTTTCGGTGGTCTGAATGTGGAACACCCGCAGGCCGGAGGGCGTGTCCATCGCATAGCCGCCCTCGTTCAGCGCAAATTCGGCGTCGATCTTCTCGTAGGCATACTGCATCATCCACACGATGCCGACGTCGGAGGAGCCCTCTTCACCGGATTCGGCCAGGAAGATCACGTCGCGGTCGAGCGGCACGTTGCGGCGCTTCAGCTCGACGAACACGGCGAGCTCGGCGGCGAGGAAGCACTTGTCGTCCTGCGCGCCGCGTCCGTAGAGGTAGCCGTCTTTGAGAAGGGCGCTGAAGGGGTCGACGGTCCACTGGTCGCGCTCGACCGGCACCACGTCGGTGTGGGCCATCAGCAGCAGGGGACGCTTGGCGCCGGCGCCGCGCAGCCGGGCGACGAAGTTGAGCCGCGCGGGATCCTTGCCCAGGAGCTCGGAGGGGATGCCGGCCGCATCGGTGACGCGCTTCAGGTATTCGGCGGCGCGCGTTTCGTTGCCGGGGGGGTTGGAGGTGTCGATCTTTAGGAGGTCGATCAGGTGCTGGCGGGCGCGTTGTTCGAGGGAATCCTGCGCCGGGAGGCTGGCGGCGAGCAGGAGTGCGGTGAGAATGAGCCGGTGCATGAGGCTCAGTATAACGGGTAGGGCGTTAGACGTGGAACAGCGCGCGCAGCGCTACCATCACGCCTACGCCTACGAATACTACGAGCGCCAGGCGAACGCCCGGCTGCTGGTTGATCTCCGGGATCAGGTCGGAGGCGGCGACGTAGATGCAGACGCCGGCGGCAAGCGGCAAGCCGATGCCTACCTGGGCTGAAAAGAGCAGCATCAGCGACACGCCTGCCAGCGTCGAGACGCCTAGCGCCACTGCCGACAGCAGCGCGGCGCGCGTCCCGAGGCCCCCCGCCACCATCACGGACGCTACCGTGAATCCCTCGGGAATCTTGTGCAGGAAGATCGCCAGAAAGAGCACCGCGCCGAGCCAGTCGGAAACCAGAAATCCGCCGGCGATGGCGATGCCGTCGAAGAAGGCGTGAATCGCGAGGCCCGTCAGCACCGCCAGGCTGCGGGTGGCGCCGCTGATTTTCTCGCCATGCACCTCTTCACCGAAATGGAAATGAGAACTGAGAGTGTGCTCCGCGAGGTGGACCAGGAGGTATCCTGCCAATACATAGAGGAAGGTGCGATCGCCGGCCAGGTGCTGGGCCTCCGGGATCATTTCGAGGAAGACCACGCCCAGCAGAAATCCCGCGCCCAGGGCAATGAAGTAGTTGAGGTAGCGCCGCTCCCAGTTGCGGCGCACGATGATCAGCCCGCCGAAGACCTCGCCCAGGGCGGCGAGCAATCCGAGCGCCAGCGGGAGCATGCCTCAACTGTGCCGGATGACCAGCGTGTCGCCGTCCTGGACGATGTATTCCTTGCCTTCCAGGCGGAGCTTGCCCTTTTCGCGGGCGGCCGGGTAGCCGCCCAGGCTCACCAGGTCCTGCCACTGGATCACTTCGGCGCGGATGAACTTCTTTTCGAAGTCGGAGTGGATCGCGCCGGCCGCGAGCACGGCGGGGGTGTTCTTGGGAATGGTCCAGGCGCGTACTTCGGTTTCGCCGGCGGTGAGAAACGACATGAGGCCGAGGAGCGAGTAGGAGGCTTGCACCAGACGCTCGAGGCCCGATTCGGCGAGGCCGTAGCTCTCGAGATAGGTGCGCGCCTCGGCGGGCTCGAGCGCGGCGATCTCGGCTTCGACTTTGCCGCAGACGGCGGTGACGGCCAGGTTGCGGCGTCCGGCGGTGAGGTCGTGCCGGTACGCGGCCTCGATCTGGTGGAGCTCGGACGCCTGGTTCTCGCCGAGGTTCAGCACCAGCAGCATCGGCTTCTCGGAAAGGAACTGGAAGCCGCGCAGCCGCTTGTCGGCGTCCCGGTCGAGTTCAAGGTCGCGCAGGGGACGCTCGGATTCGAGCACCTCTTTACAATGCCGCAGCAGCACCTGCTCGTGCTCGAGGTCCGCGTTCTTGATCTTCTTGAGGTCCTTATCGAGGCGCTCGAGGCGCTTTTCGACCACCACCAGGTCGCTCAGAATCAGCTCCAGCTCGACGTTGCGCCAGTCGCGGGCCGGGTCGAGCGAGCCCTCGGCGTGCGGGATCGAGTCGTCGGCGAAGAGGCGCAGCACGTGCGCAAAGGCGTCGGCCACGCGCAGCGAGGCGAGGAACTGGGGGTCCCGCAGCGACTCGCGCGAGATGGGCGGCGTGTCGACATATTCGATGGTGGCGTGGGTGATCTTCTCGGGCTCGAAGACGCGCGCCAGCTCGTCGAGGCGCCGGTCGGGCACGCGCGCCACGCCTAGGTGGACGGCCGTCGAGCCGAGGCGTCCGGCGGTGGCCACACCGGTAAGAATCGTGAACAGCGAGGTTTTGCCAACCTGCGGCAGACCGATAATGGCGGTCTTCACAGCGGGACTTCCACGCTGTTGAGAATGTCCTGGAGAATCTGCTGGGCCTGCTCGAACTTGCGCGCGCCGGCGCCGTGGCGGTTCTCGACGGCCACGCGGTGGGCGAAAACGGGAATCGCCAGGCGCTTGAAATCGTCGGGCAGGCAATAGTCACGCGCCTCGACCAGCGCCAGCGCCTGGGCGGCGTGGCGCAGGGCGAGCGAGCCGCGCGGGCTCACGCCCAGCGCCAGGTGGGGACTGGAGCGCGTGCGCTCCACGATCGTCATCATGTATTCCGTGAGCGCCTCGTCGACGCGCACCTGCCGGGCCAGTTGCTGCAGCTCGGTAATGTCGGCGGCCGAAGCCACCGGCTCGATCTGGTCGGGTCCCGGGCGGTCGCCGTTCGAGCACAGGATCTCGCGCTCGCTGGCGCGGTCGGGGTAGCCCATCTGCATGCGCAGCAGGAAGCGATCGAGCTGCGATTCCGGCAGCGGATAGGTGCCGTAGTGCTCGAGCGGATTCTGAGTGGCGATCACCATGAAAGGCTGGGGCAGCGGGCAGGTGCGGCCTTCCACGGTGACCTGCTGCTCGTTCATGGCTTCGAGCAGCGCCGACTGCGTCTTGGGCGTGGTGCGGTTGATTTCGTCGGCCAGCAGAATGTTCGAGAAGATCGGTCCGGGCTTGAACTCGAACTCCTCGCTGCGCGCGTTGTAGACCGTCACGCCCAGCACGTCGCTCGGCAGCATGTCGCTCGTGAACTGGATGCGGTGGAAGGCGCAGTTGAGGGTGCGGGCGAGGGTGTGGCCGAGCGTGGTCTTGCCGACTCCCGGCACGTCCTCGATGAGGAGGTGCCCGCGGGCCACGAGGCACACCACCGCCAGCCGGACGGCTTCGTCCTTGCCGCGGATGACCGCGGAAATCGATCGCTCGATGACCGGTATCCTCTCGACGGCGGCTGCCGCAGCCGCTTCCCGGACCGCCATAATCTCCATGATACTAAAGGCGCTCGGAAAGACGCTCCGGCAAGCGCTGCCGGGGCGCCGCCGGCCCCACCCCAAGGGGCGAGAAGGCTGGCGACCGCTTCGCGCCGGGCCCCTGCCAAACGGCGACTTGACAACCTACAGCGACGGCCGCCACTAGCGGCGAGACACCAGGTCTGCGGCGCTTACTTGTTCTGCTTCTTCGATCGCTTCCGCCAGGCGAAGAACACTGGATCTCCATTCGCCGCTCAGAAACAACTCCGCGAGCCGGGGATCAAACAAGCGGCCGGTCTGGTCTTCGATTTCGGCCAGAGCCTGCTCGACCGGCCAAGCCAGCTTGTACGGCCGGGCGTGGGTGAGGACATCGAACACATCGGCGAGGGTAACGATTCTCGCGGCCAGCGGTATCGCCTCGCCCTGCACGCCGCAGTATCCGGTTCCGTCCCACCTTTCGTGATGGTACAAAGCAATCTCTTCGGCGAGCTGCAGCATGGGAAAGCGGCTTCCGGCGAGGATGCCGGCGCCGATGTTGGTGTGGGTTTTCATGCACGCGAACTCCTCCGGCGTCAGCTTGCCGGGTTTGAGGAGAATGTTATCGGGAATGCCGATCTTGCCGATATCGTGGAGCGCGGCGGCGTGCCGGATCAGGTTGCATTGCTCCTCGGGAAGTCCGGCGGCGCGGGCCAGGGAGGCCGACAGTTCACCGACGCGCTGCGTGTGCCGGCCGGTAGCGTCATCGCGCGATTCGGAAGCGCGCGCCAGGCGTCCGAGCATCTCCACTTGAGCGGCCTCGAGCTGGAGCGTCCGCTCGCGGACTTTGGTTTCCAGCGTCTCGTTGTAGCGTTGCAGCTCGCTATAGAGGAAGCGCGTCTCGAGCAGATTGTGGATGCGCAGCAGAACCTCGGTGGCATCGAACGGCTTGGTCAGAAAATCCTTGGCGCCGGTCGATAGCGCTTGCTGCTTCGTCGCGGGCAGGACGTCGGCGGTCAGGACCAGGATGGGGAGATAGGCGCCCGCGGGGAGGTGGGGCGCGAGCAGCTTCATCACCGCGAGCCCGTCGAGATAGGGCATGTGGAGATCGAGCAGGATCAGGTCGGGCTGGAACTCGTGGTAGAGATCGAGCACTTTTCTCGGGTCCCGGACGGTCTTCAAATTGACGTATCCGGCGGGAGCCAGGATGCGCTGCAGCAGACGAACATTCGCCTCCTGATCATCGACGATCAGGATCTTGGCGTTCTTCAAGTCGGTTTCAGGCATTGATTAGGTCCCCGGTTTGGAAACAGGCGTGGATGGTTCTCAGGAGCTCCTGGCAATCGAGCGGCTTGGTGAGGTAACTTCTGGCGCCCGCGGCCAACAGCCGCCGGACCTGATCGCCGGTGGCGTCGGCGCTGAGCATGACGACAGGGATGTCGTGGGTCGCCGGGTCCGCCCGGAGCCGGCGCAGCACTTCGTCGCCCCAGATATCGGGCAGATGCAGGTCCAGCAGAATCAAATCCGGCAGGCGCTCGCGCGCCAGCTGCACACCCTGCTCACCCCGCGTGGCGGAGAGGAGCTGGAAAGACGGAAAGCGACGCAGGAGGCGCTCGACCAGCTCCACGTTCGACAGGTTGTCTTCGATGTAGAGCACCGTGCGTTCTCCGCACTCTTCCAAGGCAATCTCACCCGAGGAGGCCTCTGGTCGGGACGCGGCTTCCCCGGGAGCTGCCGCGACGGACAGATCGAGCCAGAAGGTAGTCCCTTGGCCCACCGTACTCTCGACCCCTATCGAGCCGCCCATTGAGTCGACGAAGATTTTGGAGAGGGCGAGCCCGAGGCCGGTGCCTTCAATGCCGGTTTCCGCGGCCCCGAGGCGCTCGAACGGTACGAACAGCTTGGCCACTCCCTCGGGCGGAATGCCCGGCCCGGTGTCGGTCACGGCGAGGCGGAGCGTTTCCGCGCCGCTCGGCGTGCAAGCCAGCGTGACCGCGCCGCCCGGGCGATTGTACTTGATGGCGTTCGAAAGGAGGTTGAGGAGAACCTGCTGCAGACGCTGCCGGTCCGCCCAGACGTAGCGGTCGTCGCAGCCTTCCAGGCTGGCGCAAATTTCGATGTCCCGGGTGGCGGCGAGCCCGCCCACCATGTCCAGCGCTTCCGACGCGACTTCGCCGATCGAGACCGGTTCGCGGGACACGGTCCGGCGGCCGGTCTCGATACCGGCGATGTCGAGGACCTCGTTGATCAGGCGGAGCAGGTGGCGTCCGGCCGTCATGATCCGGTCCACACTTTCGCGATCCTCCGGGCCGAGCTCGCTCAACTCGAGTAGCTGCCCGAAACCGAGGATGGCGTTCAAGGGGGTGCGGAGCTCGTGGCTGGTTCGCGACAGCATATCGCTCTTGGCGCGATTGGCGGTTTCGGCCTGGCGTTTGGCTTCGTGGAGTTCTTCCTCGGCCAACTTGCGAGCCGTGATGTCCTGCGCCAGACAGACGTGGCCCTCGCAGGCGCCGTCCTGGCCCAGCATCGGAGACGCCGAGAACAGGACGGGGACGGCGGTGCCGTCCTTCCTTCGGTAAACGCATTCGACGCCGGCGGCCCCCGGCATCTCTCCAGGGTCTTGGCCACCCAGGATGAGCGCCGCGGGAAGGTCGAGCAACTCCGCTTCGGAATAACCCAGCATGGAAAGCGTCGCTTGATTTACGGTGCGGATCTTGTGGTTGGGTCCGATGACCAGCAGGGCTTCGCCCAGAGACCGGATGATGTTGTTCACGTAGTCCTTCGAAACGGTCGTCGAGCCGAGCTCCTCGACCATGCGATTGAAGGCCTCCGCGAGGCGCCCCACTTCGTCCGGGCGCTTCACGGGAGCCCGCATCGAGCGCCGGCCCTGTCCCACCTGTCGGGTGAAAGCGATCAAGTCCTTCAACGGCTCGAGCAGCCGCCGTAACTGCGCGTATTGAACGGCGAGGATGACCAGCAGAGACAGCAGAACCAGGGGAACCGAGAAGCGCAGGGTGCGGCTGCTTAGCTCGCGCTGGTGTTCCAGGGAGAAGCCGATGCGAACGGTCCCCAGCCGGCCGGCCGGGGCGCTCTGGTTCTCCCACTCGACTACGGAGCTGCCGGTCCGAGCCACGACCGGCTGGACGATTTGGAAAATGCGCGGATCCTGGTCGAGCACGGGGATTTTTTCGGGCGGGAAGCCGGGCCGGTTAACTCGAATCGATTCTCCGCCGGGGTAAGTCAGCACTACGAACAGGAAGTCGTCGATGGAAAGCGCGCTGCGCGCGATACGTTCGAGGTCGGCGCGGTCGCCAACCAGCATGGCGAAGTCGCTCTGCGCCGCGACGAATCCGGCCAGAGCTTTGGCCCGCAGATCCATTTGAGTTCGGATCGCCCGCAGCTGCCCCAATAGAAACAGGCCGGTGAGCAGGGTCACGGATACGCCGACGAGGACGAAGTTGGAAAAAAGGGCGCGCGCCAGCAGGCTCTGGTTGAAGCTCCGTTTCCATCTCATCGGAAGATCATTAGGCCGGGCGTCTCGTTGCAGTTCAAGCCCAGCAGGCGCAGCACCCGCTGGTTGACGGCGACTTGAAGTTTGCGCGGGCTTTCATCCCCCAGGCCGGCCGTCCCGGCGATAAGTTTTTGGACCACCTCGGCGGTCTGGGCGCCGACGTCACGAAAATCCGGATAAATGCCGAGCGCCGCGCCGGCGCGCACAAAGCTCGACGAGAATCCCACGAGGGGCAGCCGGATCTCGAGAGACGCCAGGATCAGCGGCCGCACCGTGGTGTTGTTGTACAGCGAGCTGTCCGGAAGGACAACTACGAAGTCGGCCTTGTCCTTCAGCGAGAGAAAAGATTTGACAAGATCTTCCGGGCGGGAGCAGGCGGCGGTTTCGAGAGTGAAACCCAGTTGCTTTACACGCCCGGGCAGCGAGGGATCCGGCTCGTCGCGCGAGGAGTTGCGAATCAGGCCGCACCGATTCTTGCCGGGAAGGAGGATTCTCAGCTCGCTCAACAGACTGGCCAGGGGAACGTCGAGGTACAAGCCGAGCGGCCGCGGCATCGCCGGCGCGGCCAGGGAACTGCGATGCCAATCGGAGCGGAGGATCATGGTTGAAACAATGGCCGCCTCGGCCCGGCGCGAGGCCACGGCCGTGAGAGCTTCGGCGCCGACCGTGATCACCACACGCGGCGGCCCCTTACCCAGAGCGGCGGTGAGATCCGCCTCGGCTGGCGGTGACTTGAGATCGACAAAAACCGGACTGGGAACGAGCCCGGCGAGTCCCGCCCGCAGCCCACTCACGGCTTCCAGATAGGCCTCGACGCCGGAGACGAAAACGACGATCACTACGGCCTGGCGGGTGACGTCACCGGCCACCGGAAAACACGAGGAAAGCTCTAGCGCCGCCCAGGCGCCGAGAAAAGTGCGGCGCCGGATCCGCGGCGGGCTGGATCGGCAAGGATCCATCTCTACTCCCGCGACCGCCAGATCAGTTTGACGAAGGTGGATCGGCCGTCTCCCCGCATGCGGTCCAGGACCAGCGCGACCGGGTCGTAATAAACGCGGTCCAACAGGTTTCGAATCCCGACCTGTAAATCGAATTGCTCGAAGAGATGGTTGGTGGTGGCCGTGGCGTCGGCGAGAAACACCGGGCGGACCGAATCGCCGCCCAGCGTGTCTCTCGATCCCAGATACTGCGCGCTCGAGCTCAGCGTCAGCTTGTTTCGCAGCACCGGCCAGGCCATCCGCAGCTTGCCTACCTGCCGGGGAGAATTGGGGAGCCGGGCTCCTGTCACGCCGTTCACCGCCCGCTGCAAAGCCAGGCTGGCCACGGCTTCCAGGCGTCCCCACGGTTTGCCCGACAACTCGAACTCGATCCCGCTCGAGCCCACGTCGTCCGCATTCCGGTACTGCTGAAGGCCGGCGTCGATATAGGCCGCCTGGATCAGGCCGCGCGTCCGGTAGTCGTACACATTGACGATGGCGGCAAGGCTGCGTCCGAGTTTCCGCTCCATCGATATCTCGAACGTGTGGGCTGTCTCGGGGCGAAGGGGTCCGCTAGCCAGGTTGGAGGCGCCGCTGTAGTACTGCTCGAAGGCGCTGGGATTACGGAAGGGATGTCCGTAAACAAACTTGTACGCCACGCTTGGTGACGGTTGATAGACGAGCGCCAGCCGGGGCGATAGCGAGCGCCTGGCAACGAGCTCGCCGTACTCGTCGAAGCGTAACCCGAGGTACGCCTTCCAACGCGCGCTCAGATTCAATTCCTGCTGGGCGAGAAGACCGAACTGCAGGTTCGGGTGATTGACATGGAGTTGCTCGACAAAGGCCGGGCTGACGGTATAGTTCTGTTGCAGGTTGCGTATATTCCACTGGGCTTGCGCGCCGAGGGTGAGACGGCCGAGTTTCGGAACGGAGAAGCTGTATTCGAGCTGCGAGCCGACCCAGTCGCCGCGGGCGATGTTGCGCACATCCTGCATACCTTCCCCGGTTTCGGAATCGAAGCGGTCTTCATAGCGATAGCGGTCATAAGACAACTGCCAGCGGATCTTGCCGGTCGAGCCGATGTCGCTGGAGCGTAAGAGGCGGAGAAAGTCACGTTGATAGCGTACGTGATTCCCCGGGGCGCCGAAGGTGCTCGAATCATCCCAGGCGATGGGCGGCTGCTTTTGGCGGCTGTTGAAATAGGCGACGAAGTCCCAGTCGCGCCAGATCAGGTTGGCAAAGGTGTGATAGCCGCGCTCGCCATCCACGCCATGGGCCACGCCATTGTGAGTCTGGGGGGAATCATATTCCGGAAAATAAAGAGTCTGGCCCAGATTGTTAAACACGGACGTGGAAACCAGCAGGTTCGCTCCGTGGCCCAGGTACAAAGAAGAAGAGAGCAGGGCTTTTCTCTGGCCGAAACTGTCGGTTTCGGCGCTGAACCGGAACCTGGCTTGATCGACGGGGGACTTGGTGACGACGTTGATGGTGGCGAACATGCCGTTGCTGCCGTACAAGGCGGAAGACGGCCCCCGCACCACTTCGATGCGCTGCACCAGGTCCATGTCCAGTCCGAAATCCTGGCCGAAGAAGTTGTTGGAGTCGTAAACGTTCTCGGTGAGCGCGTGCCCATTCAACATGACCAGGAACCGCGTGTTGAAGTCTCCCGGCAGCGAAAAGCCATGGACCCCCGCGTAGTGGTAAATGCGGTCGTAGGTCAGGTCGAATCCGCGCACACCGCCTAACGCCTCGGCCAGCGTGCGGTAGCCGTATTTCCGGATGTCGCCCGCGCTGATGATGGTCACGTTGGCGGGCGCCTCCTGGAGGTTCTGCACGTGCAGGGAAGCCGCTTCGACAATGGGCAGATCCTCGAAAAGAGCTTGCTCGCCGGAGGGCGGGGAGGGCGCCGGAGCCTGGCCGGCGGCGATTCGGGTGAAACAGAGAAGTGATAGCAGGAAAGAAAGAGTTTTTGAGCGCATGGAGTCCCTGACGGGAATACTCCCAGCGCGTGGCACGCGCGGTTCCCGTATATAGGCTTATCGGCCGGACGGGGTCTTCTTTATGGACTTCCGAAGCGGTGATGCAGTTAAGTAGGGAACCCCGAAAGGGAACCCGTGGCTGTGGCGCCCCTGGGCGGAAGTAGTCTAGAATCAATCCAGGGGCGCGTAGCTCAGTTGGTTAGAGCGCCTGCTTCACACGCAGGAGGTCACAGGTTCGAGTCCTGTCGCGCCCACCATTCAGCCTCGTGGTTTCAAAGACTTGCGGGCCGCGGGCGGTGCGCGGTCCACCTAACGTGTGCCGGCAGGGTATTGTTTATAGGCTGTAGCGCGCCAGGCGCCGCACGACGCGGTGCGTTTGCTGACGCCCTTCGACCCGGTGGTGTGGGAGACCGCGGCCGCTCCGGCGCCCAAACGCAAGCTCGGCTATTACGCCCGCCGCTTTGGCGCGACCGCGTGATGGGATGGAAAACCTCTCCGTGAAGAACGGGGACGTTAAGTCGGAGTTCGGCGAGGTCGAAGCAGCGGCTTCCGCTCTGCGATAATCCGGTGAGACGGCATGAACACGAGCTTCCTGACACCGGTGGCCCGCACCACGCTCACGGCCGACGTGTGCCGCAAGCTGGTGACCCACCTGGTCCGCGGCGACTGGCAGGAAGGCGACCGGCTTCCGGCCGAGCGCGAACTCTGCCGGAGGCTGGGCGTGGGCCGCGCCTCGTTGCGCGAGGCACTCAAGGCCCTCGAGATCATGGGGATGATCGAGAGCCGCGTGGGCGAGGGGACGTTCGTCTGCCGCCGCTCGGAGTTTCTGGCCCGTCCGCTGCTCTGGTCGATCGCCGGCAGCGATGAGACGCAGGTCAGTGAGCTGATCGAGTCCCGCCGGCTGATGGAGGGCGAACTGGCGGCGCTGGCCGCCGAGCGCCGGACGGCCGCGGACCTCGATCACATCGCCGGGCATATTCTCCGCATGGAGAGCACCCTGGAGCAGGCCGATCAGTTCCTAGAGGCGGACCTCGATTTTCATTTGGCCATCGCCGAAGCCGCCCACAACCGCATTCTGCTGAATGCCGTGCAATTGATCCGCAATCTGATGCGGCAG
>JBGPDC010000143.1:0-15259 GCA_041482115.1 Terriglobia bacterium
CCATCAACGTGGCGTCCCGCAGAAAAAGCAAGTGACCTTTCATCGGATCGACACCGGGGCTGTAGGCCGCTCCCCCACTGGAGGTGATCAGTCGCTTTCGATCTTTGGAATCGAGGGCTGTTGCATAGACTGCCCGGTTTTCCGGCTGTGCTGAGAAGGCGCAATACAAGAAGTGGCGGCCATCCGGCAGAAAAACAGGCATGTTATGAGACCTCTCCCCGCGGGAAGCGTCCACTTCTGTGATGGGAACGGGGCTTCCCCCCGCCGCGGGGACCTTGTACAGGCCCTGTGCCCCGCCCCCGCCCGCACTCCCGAACACAATCAGCCCCTCCCGGTTCCAGGCGCCGCCCACAACTGGTCCCGGTGCATCGCAAAGGGTTTGCGGAGGGCCTCCGGCGATTTCTATTTTCTTGAGTTTCCCGCCCGCCGAGAAACCAATGAAGCGGCTGTCGGGCGACCAGAATGATGGGTTCGGATTAACACCCTCAGTGCCGGGCAGAGCCCGGGCCTCCCTACTATCGAGGGACCGCACCCACACCATGGTGCGGCCATCAGCCCCGGTGGCGGTGTAGGCCACCTGCCGCCCGTTCGGCGAGACGCTGAGACTTAGGCCGGCGCTGAATCGCCCCTTCTCGGGCGGCGAAATCGAGAAGCGAACCACAGGCGGCTCGGGCGGGGACTCCCGGAAATGTAGGGCCGACAATCCAAGCAGCCCGAGAGTGGCAACCGCCGCCGCAGCGATCCAACCGATTGGACGGCGCAGCTGCGGTGGTGCCGCAGACGCCGCCGCCGCCCGCGCCCCTCCCTCCGGCAACCACTTCAGCGCCGTCGCCAGATCGCGCGCGCTGTGCCAGCGGTCCTCCGGATCTTTCGCCAGGCACCGCTGCACAATGCGCTCGAACTCCGGCGGGGTCAGCGGCTGCAACGTCGCGATCGGCGGCGGCTGGCGCTCGAGAATCGCCGCGATCACGCTCGCCTGGCTCCGTCCCTCGAAGGCCTTCTTCCCGGTCGCCATCTCATACAGCACGGCGCCAAAGGCGAAGAGGTCCGTGCGGGCGTCGGCCGGCCGGCTTTCCAATTGTTCCGGCGCCATGTACTGCAAGGTGCCGAGAATCGTGCCCTCGGCGGTCAGCGACTTCTCGAGCGTGACGGCCGTAAGATCGGTTAGCCGGCCCTCGATCCCTATCTTGGCGAGGCCGAAGTCGAGCAGCTTCACGCCGGACTTGGTGAGCGTGATATTGCCCGGCTTGAGGTCGCGGTGAAACACCTCCCGCCGGTGCGCCGCGCCCAGGGCCTCGGCGATCTGGACGGCGTATTCGAGCAGCACGGGAAATTCCAGCGGCCCGCGGGCCAGGCGCGCCCCGAGCGTTTCCCCTTCCAGGTACTCCATGACCAGGAAGTCCCGGCCATTTTCCCGGCCGATGTCATACAGGGTGCAGATGTGCGGATGATTCAGGCTCGAGACGGCGCGGGCCTCGCGCTCCAGGCGCTGCCGCAGCTCGGGACGATCGGCCAGCTCCGCCGGCAGCACCTTGATCGCGACGATCCGGTCGAGCCGCGTATCCCGGGCGCGGTAGACCTCCCCCATCCCCCCGGCGCCGATGGCGGCGAGGATTTCGTACGGTCCGAGTTTGTCGCCGGCCGCCAGAGGCATACAGTTGGGAATGATTCTACCGCGTCGCGACGACTCCGGAAAGTCGGGCAGATCTGCCCGACTTTTTCGAGCACAGAAAATGTTGCAGATCTGCAACCTTTTCTGTTGGGGTCGCCCGCGCCCCGAAAGTCTTGCAGATCTGCAGGACTTTTCCAGCCTAGTGCGGCGCCGCTCACGCAAGTCCTTGATTCTGCTGCACTGAAAAAGAGTGCAATCCTGCACTCTTTTCTGTTGGGCTGTTGGGGCGGGTTACAATCGAGCCGTGACCTGTTGTCAGGAGTTCGAGGACCTGGTCGAGCGCGACCTGGCGCGCGTCGCGCCCATGCACCTGCTCACCGATGGACGGCTGCTCAACGAGATCGATACCGAGTTCTTTCTGGCCTTCGAGCAGGGACGCCGGAGTTACGTCGGGATCAACTACTGCCCCTTCTGCGGGCGGGTCGTGTCGCGCGGCCTTTGGAACAAGGAAAAAAAGAAATAGCGGCGGCAGCGGCTACGAAGCGGCGGACACCAGGTCCTTCATCAGCCGCGCGCAGATGCGGCTGCCCTCTTCCTTATTCCCGTCCGGGCCGCCCCAGTGGGTTTCGAGGCTGAACGCTCCCTGGTAGCCATCGCGCGCGAGCGCCGCGACTTGATCCGGCCACCGCACTTCGCCTTCTCCCACGCGTCCCCACAGCACCCGGTCGCCGGTCGCGTTGCGGACGCCGTCCTTGACGTGGACGTGCAGGATGCGCGGGACCGGCAGCAGCTTGTACCCGTCGGGATACGGCGTCTCACCCGCCATGTAGGAGTTGCCGGGGTCCCAGACCAACCCGAAGCGGGGCTCGGGGAGTGTCCGCAGCACGGGCGCCACCTCGGCGGCGGTGGCGGTATTGCAGGCGTGCTCGTTCTCGAGGCCAATCCAGATCCCGCGCGGCGCCGCCTTATCGATGGCTCCGGCCAGCGACTCGACAATGTGCCCAAACAGGCGCTCCGGCTCCATGGTGCGCCAGAAGCTGAACACCCGCACCATCGGCGCGCCCAGCATCTCGGCGACGTCCAGAGCGCGCGCCAGGATGCGCGGCTGATCGGCGAACTGGTGCGCGGCATGAAAGGCGTCCTGCTCGAAGCGGTGGTCGATCGCGCCTCCCTTCGGGTGCGTGCACTTGAAGACCGGCGAGGCGACGGAGAGAATCCGCAGGCCGGCGCGGTCGGCGATCGCGCGCGCCTCCCGGACGCGGGCGTCGTCGAGGTCGACGATATTCTGGTCCCACAGGGTGCGCACCTCGAGTCCCTGGTAGCCGAGCTCGACGGCGGTACGCGCCGCACGCTCGAAATCCTGGCAGAACTCGTCGGTGATGAAGGCCAGAGGGAACCGTGCCATAAGGCTCCCATTGTAGCGAACAGCCGCTACGCCCTAGACGCTGGGATCGGGACTCCCGGCGCCGAGTTTCTTTAGCTTCTCGAGCAGCGTGGTGCGCTTCATCCGCAGCAGGTGGGCGGCCTGGCTCTTGTTGCCCTGGGTGCGATCGAGCACTCCGCAGATGAGGTCGCGCTCGAACTGGTTGACGAGTTCCTTGAAGTTTCCGGCCGCGGCCACGCGGGCCGGGGCCAGGGAGGCCGGCCCGAGCGTCGGGCGCCGGGGGCACGGAAAATCGGTGACGTCGATTTCCATGCGGTCCTGGCTGCGGATGACGGCGATCTCGACGGCGTTTTCAAGCTCCCGGATGTTGCCGGGCCACGACCGGCTCATCAGCTCGGCTTCGGCCCCCGGCGGCAGGCGCTTGGGCGCCAGTTTGTCGCGGCGGCAGAACCTTTCGAGAAAATGATCGAGAAACAGCGGGATATCCTCGCGCCGCTCCCGCAGCGGCGGCAGGTGGATCGGAAACACGTTGATCCGGTAGTAGAGATCCTCCCGGAACGCGCCCTCCTGGACGCGGCTCCACAGGTCGACGTTGGTGGCCGCAATGACCCGCACGTCGAGCCGCAGACTTTCCACTCCCCCGACGCGGTGAATCTCACGCTCTTGCAGCACCCGCAGCAGTTTCGGCTGCAGCTCGAGCGGCAGGTCGGCGATTTCATCGAGAAAAATCGTGCTGTGGTGGGCTTGCTCGAAACGCCCCACGCGCGCCTGATGGGCGTCGGTGAAGGCGCCCTTGACGTGGCCGAAGAATTCGTCCTCGAGGAGCGTGGCCGGGATGCCGCCGCAGTTGACCGAGATCATCGGCGAGCGGCGCTGGCCGGAGAGGGAGTGAATGGCGCGCGAAATCCGTTCCTTGCCCGTGCCGGTCTCGCCGGTAATCAGCACCGTGGTGCTCTTCGGCGCCACGAGGCGCACCTGCTCGAGCACCTTTTGAATCGCCGGACTGGCCCCGATGATAAGGTCGTCCGGCAACCCGCCCCGTGGCGCGTTGCCGGGGTCCGGTGCACGGGCGTCGGCCGGAGGCTTCGAGCGCTCCAGCAACAGCCCGAGCAGGGCCAGCAGATCGTCGGCCAAGACGGGTTTGGCCAGGAACTCCGCCCCGGCGCGCTTGAGGGTCTCGGCCCCCGGTCCCCAATGGTCGAGGCTGTTCAGAACCACCAGCGGTGCGAGAGGGCTCGCCGGGCGGGCCGGCCGCAGTAACTGCGACCACCCCTGGGCCGGGTTCTCGAGGTCGGCCTCGCCGAGGTCGGCCAGCAGCAGGTCCGGAGCCACCAGGTTGAGCTTCTGGCCCGCCTCGTTCACGGTCTGAGCCCGCAGGATGCGGAATCCCTTGGCCTCCAGCAGCGTGTGTAAGTAGTCCTGATGGGAACTATCAGGACCTATCAGCAGAATGCGGTGCTGCCCGTTCGTGCGATTGAAAGTGAGGGTTTCCATGGTCGGTGGCGGGAATTGCACGAGGATCGCCAAATACTTGACTGTGACCTCTAACTACCACACCAAGGACTTAGGTGGGAAGCGCCTCCAAAACGAAACTTCGTGTCCGGCTTGAAACACGTAGCCCCGGCGGTGTAGCTCTTCCCGGCTAGGCCCGACCAGCCCCGCAGATATAGGTTTCCGGCAGCGTTCGTCAAAATTCTGACCACTCCTCTCCCTTGCTTTGTAGCACCGCGATGAAAACAAAGACTCCCCTGCCGTCGTGCGGATGGTGCCCCCCTTGCATCAGCGGGTACACCGGCCAAGCAGTTCTGGCAGATGGCCCGCGGGCATAGGCGACCTAGCCCGAGCGGCGCGCGGAACTGACGGTGTGGCTGGTCTGCCGTAGTTTTCTTCGGCAGTTGGTGCGAAAGCCCTTAGTCGGGAAGGAAGACAACGATCATGTCAACGGCTGCCGTAGTAGCCAAGATTCCGGAAGTTTTCATCCCGGTCCCCCGGCAATCGGACGGACCGCTGAGCCGGGAACGGCGCGATACTATCGTCGTCGCTCACTTGCCCCTGGTGCGCGCCATTGCCGCCCGGGTACGCGAAAACCTGCCGGTGCAGGTGGAGCTCGACGATCTGGTGCATGCCGGCGTGCTGGGCTTATTCGACGCCGTCGAGAAGTACGATCCTTCCAAGGGGGTCGTCTTTCATCTGTACGCCAAGCACCGCATCCGCGGCGCGATACTGGATAGCCTGCGGCAGCTCGACTGGGCCTCGCGGGACCTTCGCAAGCGGTACAAGCACATTGAAGCCCTCACCCAGAAACTCGGCCACCAGCTCGGGCGCGTCCCGAACGAGACGGAGCTCGCGGCCGAGATGGGGGTGAGCCTGGGCCGCTGGCGCAAGCTCGTCCAGGAATTGCACGCCGCCGGTCTCGGTCCGAACCAGAGCCACTGGAGCGGCAACTTCAACGAATCTCCGGAACACTTCGCCCCGGCCGACACGCCCCACAGCGCCGAAGAGCTGCCCGACGAGAGCTGCGCCCGCCGCCAGTTGCACCGCGTGCTGGCGAGCGCCATGGGCGACTTGCCCCTCCGCTACCGGCGCGTGATCAACCTCTACTACGGCCGGGGCGCGACGATGAAACAGATCGGCGGGGAGCTGGGCGTGAACGAGAGCCGCGTCTCGCAGATCCACAAAGCGGCGCTGGAAAAACTGTCCTTCGCGCTGCGCAATAGAGGTTTCGAGAACGCGGAGATGTTTGTCGATGCCTAGCCCGCGCCGAGCAGGCCCTGCAATTCGTCTTCGCCGATCACCGGGACACCCAGCGCCTCGGCCTTGGCGAGCTTAGACCCCGAGTCGGCGCCGGCCACCACGTAGCTGGTCTTTTTGCTGACCGCGCTGGTCACCTTGCCGCCGGCCGCTTCGATTTGCGCGGTGGCCTCTTCGCGGCTCAGCGTCGGGAGGGTCCCGGTCAGCACAAAGGTCTGACCTTCGAGCGGCCCCCCCGGCGGCCGCGTGATCTCCTGTTCCAATTGCAGTCCGGCCTGGCGCAGGCGCTCCACCAGGGCGCGATTGCGCGGCTCGGCGAAAAAGCCGCCAATGGCTTCCGCGATGCGGGGACCTACCTCCTCGGCCTGCTCCAGTTCAGCGGCGCTGGCGCTCGCGATGCGGGCGAGGCTGCCAAAATGGCCGGCCAAAATTGCGGCGGTCCGCTCGCCGACAAACGGGATGCCCAAGCCGTTGATGACCCGCCCGAGCGGCGCGGCGCGCGAGGCGTCGATGTTCCGCAGCAGCTTCGCCGCCGACTTCTCGGCCAGGCGGTCGAGCTCCAGCAGTTGCTCCTTCTTAAGGCCGTACAGGTCGGAGACGCTCTTCACCAGGCCCCGGTCGACGAGCTGGTTGACCAAGACCTCGCCGAGTCCGTCGATATTCATCACCCGCCGCGAGGCGAAGTGCAGGACCGATTCCTTAAGGCGCGCCGGGCAATCGGTGTTGACGCAGCGCCAGGCCACTTCTTCGGGCTCGCGGACGACCTGGGTGCCGCAGACCGGGCAGGTGGACGGCATGACGAACGGCCGCCGGTCCTCTCCCGGAGCCTCTACGCGCACGACTTTGGGAATCACGTCGCCGCTGCGCTCAATGAGGACCTGATCGCCGATTTCGAGTCCCAACCGGCCGATCTCGTCTTCGTTGTGGAGCGTGGCCCGGCTCACGGTGACGCCCCCCACCGGCACGGGCGCGAGCACGGCGACGGGCGTGAGCACCCCGGTCCGCCCCACTTGGACCTCGATGTCGAGGACCGTCGTCGAAGCCTGCTGGGCGGCGTATTTGAAGGCGATCGCCCAGCGGGGCGCTTTGGCCGTCCAGCCCAGGCGCTGCTGGAGCGCAAAATCGTTCACCTTCACCACCACGCCGTCGGTCTCGTAGGGCAGCTCGTGGCGCTGGGCCTCCCAGGCGCGCAGGAAGGCGCCGACCGCTTCCAGGTCCGCGCAGCGCTGGCGGTGGGGGTTGACCTTGAAGCCGGCGGCGCCGAGCGTATCGAGGGCTTCCCAGTGATGTGTGGCGCCCGGACGGCCGTCGACCACGAGCTGGTAGGCGAAGAACTCCAGGCGGCGGGAGGCCGTGATCCGGGGATCGAGAACTCGCAACGATCCAGCGGCGGCGTTGCGGGGGTTGGCGAACTGCGGCTGCTCTTGCGCGGCGCGCTCGCGGTTGATGCGTGCGAGCTCCGCCCGGGTCAGGAGCACCTCGCCGCGCGCTTCGACGATACCGCCGGGAATCTCGCGGGCGAGCTTCAAGGGCGCGGAGCGAATGGTGCGGGCGTTCTCGGTGACGTCCTCGCCGATCTGCCCGTCGCCGCGGGTGATGGCGCGGGTCAGGCGCCCCTCTGAATAGTGCAGGGCGAGCGAGAGCCCGTCGAGCTTCAACTCGGCGACGTACTCGACCTGCGGGAGGCCGGTCAGCTCCCGGACCCGGCGGTCGAAGTCGGCCAGTTCCTCGGCATTGAAAGCGTTGTCGAGGCTCAACATCGGCGAGGTGTGGCGGACGCGGACAAAACCTTCGCGCGGCTGGCCGCCGACGCGCTGCGAGGGGGAGTCCGGCGTTACGAGGTCGGGCCGCTCCGCCTCCAGCTCCTTGAGACGGCGGATCAAAGTGTCGTATTCGGCGTCACTGATAGTGGGCCTATCGAGGACGTAGTACAGGTGCTCGTGCCGTTCGATTTCGCGGCGCAGCCGGGCGATTTCCAGCGCCACGCCGTCGGGGGTGCCCATCGCCGCTATTATAGGGAGTCAGTCCTGTGTTTTACCGGCGCGCAGTTCTCATCTACAATCCGGCGGCCGGACGCCGTCGTGACCGGCGCCGGCTTGAAATCAATCGGGCGTTGCAGGCGCTCGCCACCCACGCGGAGAGCGTGGAGGCGTGGCCGACCGAGGAGCCTCACGCGGCGACCCGCCTGGCGCGGCAGGCCAGTGAGTCAGGAGCCGACCTGGTGCTGGCTTGTGGCGGTGACGGCACCGTCAATGAAATCGTCAACGGCCTGGCGGGCTCGCCGGTGACGCTCGGCGTGCTGCCCGCCGGCACCGCGAACGTCCTGGCCGTCGAGACCGGGCTGCCGCTCGACCCGGTGGAGGCGGCCCGCCGGCTCCCGGAACTCGAGCCGCACCGCATTTCTCTGGGACGCGTCTGCTGTGCCGGCGCTCCGCCGGGCGGCCGTTATTTCCTGCTGATGGCCGGCGCGGGGGTCGACGCCCACATCGTTTACACGCTCGATCCGGGATGGAAAGCGCGGCTGGGAATCGTTGCTTATTTCCTCGCGGGCGTGGCGGAGGTAGGGCGACGCAAACCGGTATTCACCGTGGAAACCGGAGAGGCCCGGTACGAGTGCACCTTTGCCCTGGCCGCGAACTGCGCCGAGTACGGAGGCCGGCTCCGCATCGCGAGCGGAGCGCATCTGCTGGATACCCCGCTCGAAGTGGTCCTGTTCCACAGCCGGTCGCGGTTCCGTTACCTGGTCTATCTGGGGGCCGCGCTGGCCGGGAGGTTGCCGCGCCTCGCCGACGTCACGGTGGTGAAGGCGACGAGCCTGCGCCTGTGGGCGGCCGGACCGCTGCACGTGCAGGTCGATGGCGAGTACGCCGGGCCGCTTCCGGCCACCATCGAGATCGTCCCGGAAGCGCTCACCTTGCTGCTGCCCCGGGAGTACGTTCGCGCCCATGGATAACATCACCCACACCCTGGTAGGCGTGCTGCTGGCGCGGACCGGCCTCAACCGCCTCACGCCGCGCGCGACCCTCACGCTGGTGCTCGCCGCCAACGCGCCCGATGCCGACATCGTGGCCCGGGCCGGGGGCTCGCTCACCTACTTGCAATACCACCGTGGCCCGACCCACGCGCTCGCGGCACTGCCGGTGATGGCCCTGCTCACCATGCTGGTCGTGCGGCTTTTCTGGCGGCGCCGGGACGGGTTGTTTCCTGGGGGCCGCATCTATCTATTGGGGCTTCTCGCGGTCGCGACCCATCCGCTGCTCGATTACAGCAATACCTACGGGGTCCGCCTCTGGCTACCGTTTGCCTCCACGTGGCCCAGTGCCGACGTATTCTTCATCATTGATCCGTGGATCTGGGCGGTCCTGGGGCTCTGCGTCATCGGCCCGGCTTTCGGCCGCCTGATCAATTGGGAGATCGGAGCCGTTCCCGGTACCGGACGCCGCGCGGCCTTCGCGGGGCTCCTCTTTCTCGTGCTGTGGTGGGGCGTCCGTGGGCTGTTCCACCAGCGGGCGGTCGCGATGCTCGACGCCCACCTCTACGGGGCGGAAGACGACCGGGCGGCGCCGCTCCGCGTGGCCGCTTTTCCAACGCCCGGCCGTCCCTGGGTGTGGACCGGCTTCGTCGAGACGCGCACCTACTACCAGTTAATTGCGGTCGACGTTTTCGGCGCATTGGACCCCGCCGCGGGACGCCTCTATTACAAGCCGGAGGCGAGTCCGGCGCTGGAAGCCGCGCTGCGCACGCCGACTGGCGCGGCTTTTTCGCAATTCGCTCGCTACCGCTTCGCGCGGGTGGAGGAGCAGGAGCATGGCTACCGCGTCCTGCTCACCGACCTGCGCTTCATGGCGGATCGGCCGAATGCGTTCGTTTGCAGCATTGAATTAGATGAGAAGCTGCGGGTGGTTGGGGAGGGGTTCAGGTTCTAACGCGGATCGGTCGATCAGGGCGTGGGCTTGCGTCGAGTGAGGACGCCCGAGTCGACGGTCTGGCCCGGGCGGGAGATGGCGTTAAAGTACATCTGATCGCCGATGATTTCAACGGCCATGAACGCCCGATCGGTATCGAATCCCTTCGCCGTAATGCCGGACCCCCGGTCGATGTTGCCCACCCGCAACTGGCCCCCCGACCCAACGACAAAGTACGCGATCCCCTTCTGCGGCTTGACGCGCTCGTAGAAATGGTCGTGGCCGTTGAGGACGAATCACGTTGTACTTTAGGAAGAGCGGCTCGATCACGGCGCGCAAGCGGAGGTCCGAGCCGTGGGTTTCGCCTGACGAATACAAGGGGTGATGGAAGAAGACGATCTTCCAATCGTTACTCGAGGCCGCCAGCTCTTTCTCGAGCCACCGGATCTGCTCCGGCTCGGGGTAGGTGCTGTCGAGCGCGAAGAAGCGGACGTTCGGCTTCGGGGTGAACGTGTAGTAGAGTTTCCCTTCCATGTTGAACAGCTTGTAGAAGCGCTGCTCGCGCGCGTCGTGGTTGCCCAGCGACGCGTAGAACTTCACGCCGGCATCCAGCAGCGGCTTGTAGGGGATCTCGAACTTCTTCTGGAAGTCCTGCGGCCGCTCCGCTCCGTAAAGGTTGTCTCCGACCAGCACGACGAGATCGTATTTGAATCGCTCGTGGAGTTTGGCCATCTGCTCGGCCAGTTGGTACTGCACCTGCTCGCCGGTGCCGAAGTCGCCGAGGACGCTGAACTTTAGCGATCCATCCTGGTTCGGCAGCGATACGGGCGATTCGGCTCCGGACTGGAGGGCTTGGACGGCAGCGGCCCCGGTCCCAATCAGGAGGAGCAGGAGTGCGGCGGAAGACCAATGACGCAGACGCATGATGATCTCCATTCCGGTTACTAGGGCACTACGTCTGCGATGAAGTCTGCGATGACGTGCGCGTGCACGTCCAGGAGGATCAGCGAGTCTCCGATAAACCGGTACTCGAGATCCTCCGTCAGCCGCGGCAGCGTCTGCAGCACCTGCGGGGGAACAGTGGTCAGCGGTACGGAGTCGGGGTAGCGGCTGTTGACAATGAGCTTGGCTGCGGACGGTGCGGCCTGGGCCTCATCCATGATCGACGCCTTTAACTGCTTGCCGTCGGGCCCTCCAAAGACGGTGGCGAGCAGGCGTTGGATGACCGGACGCGCCTCCGGCGTGAAGATGTCGCCGGGCTTCGCCGTCGCGCGGGCCTTCCGCATCAGTTTTTCCAGGCCGCGCTGGTTCTGGTCGATCTGCCGTGGCGTAGCTTCCTTCGGCAGCTTCGGCAGCGATCGCTCGATCTTACGGTGCAGGTCCACGTATTGCTTCAGGCGGTCATTCATGGTCGCGAGCGCCTGGGCGTCCGCGGGGCTCAGCGGACCGACTACCCGCTCCGTAGCCGGCGCCGACGACGGAGACTCCGAGGTGGCCGGGGGCGACGGGGGTTGTTTGTCGCTGCGGGCGCACGCGCTCAGCGCCAGGAGGATCGCTGCGACAAGACTGAGCAAGCCGGTCCGCGAGCCGGCGAACGGCGATTGGTCTTCGTGAGAACTCTTCTCTTCTAATTCCAAGAAGGTTTCTGCCATATTGTTCCGGCGCAGCGTGAAGTACAGAGGTTGCGTTTTATGTTAGCGAGTATTTCGCATCG
The DNA here is from genome assembly GCA_041482115.1 of Terriglobia bacterium. Taxonomy (GTDB): domain Bacteria; phylum Acidobacteriota; class Terriglobia; order Bryobacterales; family JACQDG01; genus JBGPDC01. Next base: position 11,367 of record JBGPDC010000143.1, read on the forward strand.
CTCGATGCAGTGCCCGCTTCCGTTTCACCTGGCAGAGTCATTGTAGCTCCCGCATTCTCACGCCGCCTGCTGCCGGCCGCCCCTGGCGCGCCTCTTCCAACTTGCGATCACGTTGTCGGTCTAAACCAAATGGGCTCTTACCTGATGTACAATCCGCCAATGCGCCCTGGCCGCCTGTTGATCCTAGTTCTGCTTCTGAGGTGCGGGTCCGCGTCCGCGCAGGCGCCTTCCAAGAGCATCAACCCCACCATTCAGAAGATCGTCGAAGCGGTGTCCGAAGAGCGCATTGCGGCGAGTATGCGCAAGCTCGAGAGCTTTGAGACGCGCAGCACGATGTCGCAGCACCCGGACCCGAATCACGGGACCGAGGCGGCCCGCCGCTGGCTGCTGGAGGAGTTTCGCAGCTACAGCCCCCGGTTGCAGGTCCGCCTCGATTCCTACAAGGTTAAGAAGCAGGGCGTGCGGATCATTCGCGACGTGGACGTTGTGAACGTGGTGGCCGTGCTGCCGGGCAGGCGCGACCCGGAGCGCCAGTTCATTATCTCGGCCCACTACGACACGATGCACCTGATTCGCCGGCCCGGGGCGTCCCGTGAGAACGAGGATGTCGAACCGCCTGAAATCGATGGTGAAAAGACGGCCGGCTCCCTCACGGCTCCGGGCGTGAGCGACGATGCGAGCGGCATCGCTGCGGTGCTCGAGCTGGCCCGGGTGCTGAGCCGGTACGAGTTTGACGCCACGCTCGTCTTTATCGCCTTCGACGCCGAAGAGCAGGGACTGATCGGCAGCAACCTCTATTCCGCCAAGGCCCGCCAGGAGAAACAGCGGATCGAGGCGGTGCTCAACAACGACATTATCGGCACGGAAGTGGCGGGAGACGGCCGCGTCGAAAACCGGCGGGTCCGGGTCTTCTCCGAGGAACCGAGCGACTCGCCCTCACGCAATCTGGCCCGGTATATCAAGGAAATCGGCGAGCGCTATGTTCCCGCGATGACCGTCGACCTCATCTTTCGCCACGACCGCTTCGCGCGGGGCGGGGACCATACCTCCTTCAACCTGGAGGGCTTTCCGGCGGTCCGCTTCACGAGCGCGGCCGAGAACTACTCGCAGCAGCACACCGCGACCGACACCTTCGCCCATGCCGCGCCGGGCTACACGACCAAGGTCGCGCGAATCAACGCCGCCGCTCTCGCCAGCCTGGCTCTCGCGCCTCCGCCGCCAGACGTAACTCGCATCTCTCGCTCCGGCCTCAACAGCGGACGGGTCGTCCCGAACATCGGCCGGGGCAAGACAGGATACGCCGCCCTGCTGCGCTGGAAGAGCGAGAAACCCCCGCCGGACCTGGCTGGTTACGCCGTCGTGATGCGCTCGACGCTCGCGCCGTATTGGGAGCGCGAAATCTTTGTGGGCAACGTGCAGGAGCATCTCATCGAAGGCGTCTCGATCGACGAAATGGTCTTCGGCGTCAAGGCCATCGACAAGGACGGGCACGAGAGCCTCGTCTCGGCTTACGTGGCCACCGTCCCCGTGAAGCGTCCGGTCGAGACCTATTGAGGCTTACCGCAGTCGGCGGGTGAACCAGAAGAAGGCGCCCACCAGCAGCGCGGAGCCAACGCCGACCGCGAGCGCGTTTTGCCGGATGAAGGTCCAGGTCTGATCGCCGTACTGCTGGGCGACGAGAGCGATGCCGAAGTACCGGATCACGCGTCCCACCAGGATGGCCACTGTAAAGCGCCCCGCGCGCACCTCGAACACCCCCGCCGCGATCACGCACAGCTTCATCGGCAGCGGCAGCGGGACCATGGCGGGCAGCAGCAACGTGAAGGCTTCGTATTTCTCGTACTGCTGCCGCAAGCGCGCCACGCGCTCGGGCGAGGTGCGCCGTATGAGCGCCACTTCTCCGGCCTTGTAGGAAACCCAATAGAGGAACAAGCAGCCGCCGAGCGACCCGGCCGTGGCTAGCGTGGCATAGAGCAGCGCCCATTCCGGCCGGTGGAGGGTCTGGGCGAAGAGCAGCACATCGACGCCCTGCGGGATGGGGATGCCGCCCGAATCGATCAGGGCCAGCAGGAAAAGCCCCGGCCCGCCGTAGGGGAGGATGTGCTGGACGAACCACTGGCTGAGGGCCCTCAGCACGCCAACGTCCTCACCGCTTCCCCAGCAACTGCTTGGCGATGGTCGTCAACTGGATGTTGGTGGTGCCTTCGTAGATGGAGCCGATCTTGGCGTCCCGATAGAGCTTCTCGACGGGATAATCTTTGGTGAAGCCCACCCCGCCGTGGATCTCGACCGCTTGCGACGCCGCCCGCTCGGCGACGATCGAAGCGAAGTACTTCGCCATCGCCGCTTCGGTCACGAACGGCTTCCCGGCGTCCTTGAGGCGCGCCGCGTTATATACCAGCAGGCGCGCCGCCTCGATTTCGGTCGCCATGCGCGCCAGCGTGAACTGCACGCCCTGGAACTCGGCGATCGGCTGCCCGAACTGCTTCCGTTGCTTCGCGTAGGCGAGGGCGTGTTCGAGCGCCCCGCCGGCCAGGCCGACCATCTGCGCACCGATGGCGATGCGTCCTTCGTTGAGGGTCTCGATGGCGATCTTGTAGCCTTTGCCTACCTCGCCTAAGACGTTCTCCTTCGATACCCGGCAACCGTCGAGGATCAACTCGCAGGTCGAGGACGCCCGGATGCCCAGCTTGTCTTCCTTCTTCCCGACGCGGAACCCGGGAAATTCACGCTCGATCAGAAAGGCCGTGATGCCGCGATAGCCCGCTTGGGGATTGGCGTTGGCGAACAGGACGAAGAGACCGGCCTCAGCCGCATTGGTAATCCAAAGCTTCTGGCCGGTCAGCGCAAAGTGGTCGCCGCGATCCTCGGCGCGCGTGGCAAGCGCGAAGGCGTCGCTTCCGGATCCCGGCTCCGAGAGCGCGTAGGCCCCGACGGTGTCCGCCGCGAGACGCGGCAGGTAGCGGCGCTTCTGCGCCTCGCTCCCCCAGCGCAGGAGGGCGTTGTTGACGATCGTGTTCTGGACGTCCACGATCACGCCCGCCGAGGGGTCCACGGCCGAGAGGGCCTCGACGGCCAGGGCCGCCTGGAAGAACGAGCCTTCCTGCCCGCCATATTCTTCGGGAATCTCGATGCCCATCAGGCCGAGCTCGAAGAATCGCCGGATAAGCTCCGGGCGGAACTTGGCGTGCTCGTCCATCTCGCGGACGTGGGGGCGGATCTCATCGGCGGCAAAGCGCCGCACGGTATCCCGGAACAGTTGTTCTTCTTCGCTTAGTTGGGTGAGGGCAGGGGATCTGCCGTCTGCGCTGTGCAATCGGCCATCTCCTTCGCAGGTTCTTCCGGTGGAGCTTCGGAGGGAGCTTCTTCGGGCGGCAGGTAATAGAGAATCCGCCCGCACGCCTCGCAGACATAAACCTCTTGGGTGGTACGCACCAGCTGGGAGTAACTCAGCCGCAGAATGACGTTGCAGGCCATGCACCGCCCCTTGCTGAGAGCCGCCACGGCCACGCCGCCGCGCCGGCCCCGGACCCGCTCGTAGATACCGAGCGTCGCGGGCGTGATCTCGCGCGCGAGCACGGATCGCTTGTGCTGGTCCTCGGCCAGCTCGGTGCGGTCGGCGGCGGTTCGCTGCTCGGCCGTTTTCTTCTCCTTCTCGACTTCGGCCGCCTCCTTCTTCAACTCCGCTTCGGCGGTCTTCACGTTTTGGTCGAGCGCTTCCGCTTCGCCCATGCGCTCCAGGATCTGGTCCTCGATCTTGCGGATGGCCTCTTGCTCGAAATCGATTTCGTGCTGGAAAGCCCGGTACACCTCGTTGGTCTTGGCCTCGCTCATCTGGTCGCGCAGCCGGCCGATCTTTTGTTCGTGCTGCTTGACGTCCTCTTCGAGGCCCC
>JBGPDC010000144.1:0-15196 GCA_041482115.1 Terriglobia bacterium
CAGTTGCGCCGCTGGTGCGACCGGCATACGGCGCTGCTGGTGTGCGACGAGGTGCAGGCCGGCTTCGGACGCACCGGACCCCTCTGGGGCTTCGAACACTACGGCATCGTGCCGGACCTCGCCTGCTTCGGCAAGGGCATCACCAGTTCCCTGCCCCTTTCGGCGGTGGCGGGGGCGCCGGCCATCATGGACCTGCACCCCTCGGGGAGCATGACCTCCACGCACACCGGCAATCCGATCTGCTGCGCCGCGGCGCTGGCGAACCTGGACATCCTCCTCAAGGAAGACCTGGCCGGCAATGCGCGCCGGGTGGGCGAGGTCTTGCACGCCGGTCTGCGAAAGATCCAGGGCGAGTTTCCGCAGGTCGCCGTGGTGCTCGGCAAGGGACTCGTGGCCGGCCTGCCGATCGTCGATCCGCAGACGGGCCAGCCGGACGCCAAACTCGCGGCGGCGACGGTCCGGCGGTGTTACGAGAAGGGCCTGCTGATGTTCAATCCGGTCGGCCTCGGCGGGGCCACGGTGAAGATTGCTCCGCCGCTCGTGATCACTGTAGAGGCGGTGAGCGAGGGAGTGGACGTGCTGCACGAGTCGCTGGCCGAGGCCATTGCGGCGCGCTCGGAGGCCACGCAAGAGGCTGTAGTGAGATGACGCCGCCGGTCGCCATGATCGGCGGCGGCATGATCGCCCACGATCAGCTCCTGCCGTCGCTCTTTCACCTGCAACGCCAAGGCACGATCGGCGAGATCACGGTGTGCGCCGGGCACGGGCGCACACTCCAGAGCCTGGCCGCGGAAGAGACCTGGGGCCGCGCCTTCCCTGGACAGTCGTTTCGCGCCCGCCCCGACCTCGGCGGCGATCTCGACCAGCCTCATCCGGAGCTTTACCGCGAGGTCATCGCCGAACTGCCGCCGGGCAGCATCGTCGTAGTGGCGGTGCCGGATCAGCTCCACTCCGACGTCATCCTGACGGCGCTGCGCCATGATCAACATGTCTGCACCGTCAAGCCGCTGGTGCTCACGGCGCGGGAAGCCGAGGTCATCGCGAAGGAAGCCTTCGAGCGTGGGCTCGTGGTAGGGATCGAGTACCACAAACGGTTCGACGACCGCAGCCTGATGGCCCGCCGCCGTTACCGCGCCGGAATGTTCGGCGAATTCCGCCTGGGCACGGCCTGCCTCCTCGAAAAGTGGTATTACCGCCACTCCAACTTCCAGAACTGGTGTACCACCGAGAACTCCGACGCCTTCACCTACATCGGCTGCCACTACGTCGACCTGGTCCACTTCATCACCGGTCTCGAGCCCGTGTCGGTGAGCGTCTATGGACTCCGCGACCGTTACCCCAACGGCAACGAGGGATTCCTGTGGACTGACGCGCGCGTGATCTGGTCCAACGGCGCGTGCCTGAATGTGCAGAACGCCCTGGGCTTTCCCGATGAGGCGCCGGGCACAAACACTCAGGGCCTGACACTGTACTGCGCCGGGACAAGCAACGGCGCGCTGCTGTCACATTCCGATCAGTATCGGGGCCTGAAGTATTCCTACACGGAAAAGAGCGGCGATCCTGGTGCGACCGTTTACGCCGAGCCGAGCCCCGACTACTTTCAATACGTGGACCTGGGCGGACCGGGCCTCGTACCGGTCGGCTACGGTTATCGCTCGGTGGAGTTCCTGATCCGGGCTTGCCTGCGGGTGCGAGCGGAGAAAGCACTCGCCGGCCGGCAGGCGCTGCTGCAGGAATACGACCGGACCGGCGTGATGGCCACACCGGCCAACAGCCGTTACAACGAGCGGGTGATCGAGGCGGCCCGGCGGTCGATTCTGGACGGCGGGCGCGAAGTGCGGCTGAGCTGAACACCAGTCTGCCAATTGGCAGACTGCTCGTGCAAGTGCAGTAAAGTCAACAACATGCTGGGATGACAGTCGGGCTGCCGGGCGGCCAGTTGTTTGAATCCGAGGCTTGGGCGTTTCACGGACCAGGCCGGCTCTTCCGCAGATCCCAGACGTAGATCGAGTGCCCGATAATCGTGTCGGGCTTCCGGTCGCGCAACCAGCGATAGTCGTTTTCGGGCACGTAAAGGCCGTAAAGTGGAGTCGCGCTGACGGCCGCGACGCAGTCAAGTTTTTCCCGCGCCTCCCGCTCTTCCGTGGTAGGCAACGGCTGCATGTTCACCCCGTAGTACCACGCCGCCGCGTGGCCGAAATAGCAGAAACAGACCTTGTCGGCGTGGATGGCCTGGAGGTAGGTCTTCAGGTACTTCATGTCCGTGCCCCAATCGAGGTTCGAATCGAGCAGGTACCGGTGGCCCTGCGTCGGACCGCCGGAGAGCGTGTTGAAGAAAGCCAGGTAGTGGGGATGGATGCGGGCGGTCTCGACGGCCTGAATCGGCAGGGCCAGGAGCAGCGCGGCGAGCACAACGCGCGACCGCCGGGCCTGCTCGCACAGAAACGCCGCCAGGAAGATCAGCAGAAACGGATAGACCGGCAGGATGTGCCGGACACCGATGTTGATGTGGCTGTGAAGGCTCAGCGCAAAGTACACCGCGGGCGGCACCGTGACCAGGACCCACGCGAAGGGCAGCCGCCGTAGCCACGTGAAGGTAGGCCGCCACGGCAGCCGCCACCACGCGAGGACGCCTGCTATGACGCTCACGGCGATCAGCCACAGGACCGCCGTCGGCGTCTTGACCGCGAAGACGACCGGGAAGTAATACCACCAGCCGGTATCGGATAGCTGGCCGAGCAGATAAGCATGGTGGCCATTCTCGCTGTGCTCGAGGAAGTTGTTCAGCCCGATCAGGAACGGATGAGCGGGCAGGTTGAGACGGGCAGCCGCCTTGCCTAGCAGCACCGTAGATTCCGCATTCGGGCTGGCTATCGCAGCGAGGCGTGTCTCGACGCGTCCGCGCAGCATGCGGCGCGTCGCCGGCCAGTACGTGACGCCGATCACCGCCAGACTGACCACCGCCAGAACCAGCACCGAGGCCAGGAAACGTACGAGCCCCAGGCGGACTGGGCCAACGGCACGCTCTTGCCAGGCTCGCAACAGGTACAGCAGAACGAATAGCGGCGCGAGAAACACCGCGGACAGTTTGCTCACCACTGCGAGTCCCACCGCCAGCGCCGCGACGACCAGCGCCGCCCACCGGCCGTTCTCCAGGAAACGGCCCCACGCGAGGCACGCCAGGAATATTGTCAAGGCCGCGATGAGGTCGGTGGTCACGTAGTGGCCGTGGGCGATGAAGTTGGGGTCCAGGCAGAACAGAAACAGTGCCAGGAGCGCCGGAACCGGTCCGAACTTGCCTCGGGCCCAGACCGCCAAGGTCAGCGCGAGCGTCAGGGTGAGGAGCATGGTGACGGCGCGCGCTGCCCGGAGCATCTGGTCGGCGGGAACCCGATTCTGGTACATGAAGACGTCGCCGAAGGTGATCTCGTCGGCGTCGGTCCAGGATTTGTGGTCCGTCGGAAGCGTGGCGTGGAGGCGCAGCAACGGCAGCGCGCACAGCACTTTGCCGAGCGGCGGCTGCTCATAGCCCATGCGGAAATCGCCGGTCTTCAGATAGCTGTAGCCCGCCGCGAGGTGGAGGCCTTCGTCCCAGTTTTGGGTTTCGTGCCACGCCGCGACACCTTGCAGCGTGGCCAGGAGGGCGAGCAAAAGCAACGCCACCGGCCAGAAGAACCGGTTTCGTACAGCGCTCACAGCAGGGAGAGTGTGATGCTCTTGGAGGCCGGGTCGAGGGCGGTAATCCGGAACGAGCGGATCTGCCCGGCCTGCAAGGCTTCGGGACCGGCCGGGGCGGGCGCATCGCGCTTCCACGCCGCCGCGAGCTGCGCCCCAAAGCCCGTTGGCGCGGACGCCTGGGCGCCACGGTCCAAGCGGCAAATACCAACCACACCTTCGCCCAGCTCCACCCGGGCTTCACCGGAGTTGACGCGCAGCACGCGCCCCACGACTTCGTCGCCGGCCTTGCGTTCCCCGATGTATTCGTCGCTCGAGTCGGGCTCCAGTTGCTTCATCCCGACCTTGATGCGTTTCTTTTCGCGGTCAAACTCCAGCACGACCGCGCGGACCTTCTGGTTGACCTTGAGCACCTCGTTCGGATGATTCAGCCGCCGGTCGGCAACCACGTCCGAAATGTGCAGCAGGCCATCCACGCCATCCGCCAGCTCGACAAAGGCGCCGAACTTCTGCAGGCTGCGAACGGTGCCTTCGACTACCGTGCCTACCGCGAATTGCTGGGCGGCCGCTTCCCACGGATCGCCCAGGGCCTGCTTCAGACCGAGCGAGATCTTCTTGTCGCCCGGATGAATGCCCAGCACGACGGCCTCCACCCGGTCGCCCGGCTTCACCACGTCCTGCGGATGCCGCACGCGCTTGGTCCACGACATCTCGGAGATATGCACCAGCCCATCGACGCCCGGCTCAATCTCGACGAAGGCGCCGAAATCGGTCACGCGGCTCACCGTTCCGTGCAGCCTCTGGCCGACGGTGAGGCGCTCGGCCACCGTGGTCCAAGGGTCGGCGCTGAGTTGCTTGACGCCGAGAGCGATGCGGGGTTTCGCGCGGTCGATTTGAAGGACCTTGACCTCGATCGAATCGCCCGGCGCCACGAAAGACTTGGCGTCGGCCACGCGGCTCCAGGACATGTCGGAAACGTGCAGCAGGCCATCGACGCCGCCGATGTCCACAAAGGCGCCGAAGTCCATCACCGAGCGCACCGTCCCGCGCACCACGGCGCCTTCCTGGATACCGTCCAGCAAGGTCTGCCGGGTCGCCTGGGCCTCCTCTTCGAGAACCGTGCGGCGGTCCAGAATGACGTTCTCATCCTCGATGTCAAGCTGAGAGATCCGGCAGCGGATCTCCTGCCCGACCAGCTTTTCGAGGTCGGCCGTTTCGCGGCAGCCGCTGCGCGAGGCGGGCATAAACCCGCGGACGCCGATATCGACGCTCAGGCCGCCTTTCACGAGGCCGGTCACCTGCCCCGCGATGATCTCCTTGCCCTGGAAAGCGCGATCGATCGCCGACCAGTCGCGGGGACGCTTGGCCGCCATCGGCGAGAGCAGCAGATAGCCCTCCGAGTCCCGGCCGACGATCGTCACCGGGATCTCGTCCCCCGGCTTGACCTCCCACTTGAGGTCGGATACCGGAATCACCCCTTCGGCCTTGCTGCCGATGTCGACGAAGACGCGGTCCCCGACGATGCCGGCGACGATGCCCTTGCGGGGTCCGTCACCGCCTCCGGCCTTGCGGCGGGGGGCCTCGTCGTAGGCCTTGAGAGCCTCTTCGAAGGAAACGTCCTCCGGCTCGCGGCCGGTTTCTAAAGGGTTGGGATTCACAGACTGGGCTCGGACGGAGTATTTGTGAGACTCCTATTGTGGCACACCCGCCGAACGGCGCGCAGCCTTGACAGTCCTAATATCCAGGTACATCCGCGCGGAGCCGCCTCTGCCGCCACCTATCGGACTGAATCCATACCGCTGATACCACTCCACGGCGGTGGTGTACGCGTCCACGATGATGCAGCGGCAGCCGGCCTGTTCAGAAACACCTAAACTGATTCTCAGAGCCTCTGACAAGAGCGCGTGCCCTAAGCCTCGCCGCCTGGAGCGATGATCCACGGCCAACCGGGCCAACAGAATCATGGGAAGGTCATAGGAGGGCAGTCCCCGGACGTGTTTCTTTGGCAGTGCCCCGCGAGGAACGCTCGACGTCGCGAGCGTGAAGTAACCGACCACCGTTCTGGGAGCGACTTCGTCTACGGCCACGTAAGTAACGCCAATGGAACTCTTGTTCTGATTGATCCAGGCGTGCTTCTTCAGATAGTTGTTGAGGGGCTCGTCTCCACAATCGAAGGCCTCAACGACGTCGTTCTCTTCCAGCCGGCGAATGGTCGTCGCCAACCGTCAGCCTCGGAGGGCCCGCACCAGAGCTGCGGTCGGTTTCGCTGGCTCGGATCTCGCGAGCTGCGCCAGGCAGTCCAACTCCTTTTCGGTCCACTCGATCCGGACACGCGGTAGAGCAGCGTCCGGCGCCACCCTTTCCAAGCGTGGCAAGACCAGGATCTTCCTCTCTCCAGCCGCGCTCTCGCTGAGTATCCGGTGTCCCTGCCTGCGCTCCGAAACTGCCCACCGGAACAAGGCCACCGCTTCGGACATGAAATCCGAGTTGCTGGTTAGCTGTAGTTCCTCTTTCAGAGCGCGCACCGTGTGGTCTTCGATCGGGGCCAGATCCGCCTGGAACTTTGGTTTGCGAACCGGCTTTGACGGGCCTCTGGTGCCCTTGCTCCGGACTGCAGGTGGCATACTCTTAATATACTATAAATCGGATGTGAAATCGAGTGCTTCTAGATCTCCAGTCCAGTTGCAAATTTGCAGCCGAGTCGCGGCGACGCCGGGCCTATAATGATACTCCGTGTTCAACCTGCTGCACTGGCTCGACTGGCTCGTCATCGCTCTCTATTTTGTAATCGTCCTGCTGGTAGGTTTTCTCGCCTCCCGGCGCATCAAGAACACCGGCGACTATTTTCTCGGCGGACGCAGCTTCAGCAAGTGGCTCGTCATGGGCCAGGCCTTCGGGGTCGGCACGCATGCCGAGATGCCGGTGTCGCTCGCGGGCGCCGTCTACCAGAGCGGTTACTCGGCCATTTGGTACCAGTGGAAGAACCTCTTCATCACGCCCTTTTACTGGATTCTGGCGCCGATCTTCCGCCGCTTCCGGCGCACCACTACCGGCGAAGTCTACGAGGACCGCTACGGGCGCTTCATGGCCGCCGTTTACACGATCTTCGCCCTCAGCTATTTCCTGTTCAATATGGGGGCGATGCTGAAGGGCGCCGGCAAGCTGGTGAGCGCCGCGGCCGGCGGCGCGATCACCCCTAACAGTGTGGTCCTGGCGATGACCGTGGCCTTCCTGACCTACGCCGCCGTCGGCGGCAAGTTCGCCACTGCCTGGACCGACTTCTTCCAGGGCTTCCTCATCATCGCGCTCTCCTTCATGCTGATCCCGATGGGCCTTGCGAAGATCGGCGGCTTCGCGGGGGTGCGCGAAACCCTGAGCCCGCAGATGCTGTCGCTCGTGACGCCAGGCGACGTCGGCGTGTTTACCATCGTGATGCTGACCATCAACGGTCTCATCGGCATCGTGGCGCAGCCGCACATCCTGCCGAGCGTGGGCACCGGCAAGGACGAAACGGCGTGCCGCGAGGGCATGGCCTACGGAAACTTCATCAAGCGTTTTTGCACCATCGGCTGGGCGCTGGTGGGACTCGTCGTGGCCGTCATCCTCGCCCACAGCGGCGAGCGGCTGGCCGACCGCGAGGAGGCCTTCGGCTACGCGACGCGCCATCTGCTGTTCCCCGGCTCGATCGGCCTCATGATCGCGTGTGTGCTGGCGGCCAACATGTCCACCTGCTCGGCGTTCTTCGTGGATAGCGGGGCACTCTTTACCAACAACTTCTATCGGCCGTATCTGTCGCCGGGACGCTCTGACCAGCACTACCTGAAAATCGGCCGTTTCACGGGCATCTTCACCACCGTGCTCGGCGTGATCTTCGGCCTTTATGTCACCGTCGTGCTCGAAGCTTTCCTCTTTACGGAAACGCTGGCCGCCTTCATGGGTATCAGCATGATCGCCGGCGTCTCCTGGCGGCGCGCCAACCGCGTGGGCGCCTTCGCCAGCCTGATCGTATCCTCCGGAGTCTTCTTCTGGGTCACGCACCGGCAGTTCGGCGAGTTCCTGCGCTGGGACCCCACCAACTTCGGAGTGTCCCTCGTCGCCGGATTGGCCGCTCTCGTCAGCGGCAGCCTGTTGACGGCTCCCGAGGACGAGCGGAGGCTCGCGCCCTTTTTTGAACGGCTCGACACGCCCGCGTTCCGCGATCCAGCGACCGGAGAAGAGCGGACGCTGCACGAGCCCGGACACGACCTGTTGGTGGTTCACCTCGGCGAGTGGCGATTCTGGGAGCCCGAGTTTTGGAAGCGATTTCGGGTGGACCTCAAGGGCTTGGCCATCAACTTCGGCATCGTGGTGGCGCTGGTGCTGCTCGCTAAAGCGATTCTGTATCTTCCCTAGTCTCCCGGCAGATGCCGCGCTTCGAGCGGCGGATGAACTCCACCAGGTGCCGCGTGTGTTCGCCGGCAACCTCGCGCTCGATGGCGGCCAGCGCCTCCGCCAGCTTGAGCTTCGAGCGGAAAAGGAGCTGGTAGGCCCGCTTCAGCGCTTGAATGTCGTCCGCCGTGAAGCCGGCCCGCCGCAGCCCCACGACGTTCAGGCCGTGCGGCGTGACGTAAGATCCGGCGTAGCGAAAGAACGGCGGCGCGTCCAGGTTGACGCGCGTGTGGCCGGCGATCATGGCGAGCTTGCCGATCTTCGAATACTGGTGGATGCCGACGCTCCCCGAGATAAATGCTCCGTCTTCGACTTCCACATACCCTGCCACGAGCGTCCCGCTGCAGATCACGGTATCCGATCCGATCTTGCAGTTGTGAGCGATGTGCCCGGCGGTCATGATGTAGTTGCGGTCGCCGATCTCGGTGACGGATTCCGGCTTTGTCCCCCGGCTGATGGTGTAGTGCTCGCGGATGACGTTGTCGTTGCCGATCCGGAGGTAGCTGCGCTTCCCCTCAAAGCCCTTGTCGAGCGGATCGGTGCCGAGACACGTGCTCGCCGAAATCCGGTTGCGCTCGCCGAGGGTCGTCCAGCGTTTCACGTAGACGTAAGGCTCGAGCTTCGAGCCGGCGCCGATCGTGACGTCATCCTCGATGACGCAATACTCGCCGATCTCGACCTCCGGTCCGATGACGGCGCCGGGGCTGAGGCGGGCGGTCGGCGCGATCCAGGCGGTAGGGTCCGCGGGCATAAGACAGTATCATAGCGTGGGGGAACGTCATGACTGTCCGAGAGCTGGCCCGCCGCCTCGACGCCGCCGCGGAGGGCAATCCTGAGCTGGAGATCACCGCCGTGCAGTCCCTGGAGGACGCCGGCCCGCACGACGTCTCTTTCGTCGAGGGACGCCGGGGTGAGAAGCAGGCCGCGCCTTCCCGGGCCGGGTGTCTGCTGGTGCGTCCCGACTTCGCGGCCGGCGCGGGACAGACGGTGATCCGCGTGCCGGCCCCGCGCAACGCTTTCGCCAAGGTCGTGGCGCTGTTCCACCCGCCGCGTCCGGTCGAGCCCGGCGTGGACCCGGCGGCGCGCGTGGCCCCCACGGCCTTGCTAGGCGAAGGAGTCTCCGTCGGCCCCGGCGCAGTGATCGAGGAGGGTGCCGCGATCGGCGCGCGCACGGTCATCGGCCCGCGCGCTGTGATCGGCGCCGGCGTAGAGGTGGGCGAGGACAGCCTCCTCCACGCCGGCGTGACGATCTACCCAGGCGTCCGCGTGGGCCGCCGCGCCGTGCTGCACTCGGGCTGCGTCCTCGGGGCCGACGGCTTCGGCTTTATCTTCGAAGACGGCCGCTACCAAAAGTTCCCGCAGGTGGGGACGGTCGAGATCGGCGACGACGTCGAGATCGGAGCCAACACTTGTGTGGACCGCGGCGCGCTCGGCGCTACCCGCCTCGGTGACGGCACAAAACTCGACAACCTGGTCCACATCGGACACAACTGCCGGCTCGGCCGCCACGTAGTGATCGCTGCCCAAACCGGCCTCTCGGGGGGGGTCGAGGTTGGCGACTACGCCCTCATCGGCGGACAAGTGGGCATCGGCGACAAGGCCCGCATCGAGAGCCGCGCCGTGCTGGGCTCGGGCTGCGGGGTGCTGACCTCGAAGATCGTTCGCGCCGGAGCGCCCGTTTGGGGCACCCCCGCACGGCCCCTCAAGCAATACCTGGAGCGCCTCGCCCTGTTTGATCGCCTGCCGCGGATTCTGGCTAAACTGGAAGGCAAATGAAGCTGGTCGTGGTCGGCGGACACTCGCGGAACATCGGCAAGACTTCGGTGGCCGCTGCTATCATCGCGGCCACGCCCCATCTGGACTGGACCGCCTTCAAGCTCACCCAATACGGCCACGGACTCTGCTCCGACGACGGCTCGGATTGCGAGTGCGCTCCCCGCGACCTGGCGCACCCCGTCGCGATCACCCGCGAGGAGGACCGCAGCGGCCGTACCGACACCTCCCGCTTCCTCGCCGCCGGGGCCGCCGAATCCTACTGGGTCCGGACCCCGCAGGGCCGCCTCGCCGAGGCGCTGCCCGACCTGCGGCGGCTGATCGAGGGCAAGGCGTTCGTGCTCATGGAGTCCAACAGCATCCTGCGCTTTCTGCGGCCCGACCTCTACCTGGTCGTCCTCGACCGTGCGACCGCCGATTTCAAGGCGAGCGCGCGCGAGCAACTCGACCGTGCCGACGCGTTCGTGATGCTGGAAGACGCGGCCGCGTCCCCCGCTTGGGAGAAGATACCGCTCGGACTGATCGAGCGGCGTCCGATCTTCACCGCCCGGCCGCCGCAATACCTCGCGCCCGACCTGCTGCCTTGGCTCGTGGCGAAGCTCGGTTAGAGGCGGCAGCTACAATAGAAGTTGTGGACGGCATTCTCGTCATCGACAAGCCCGCCGGCATCACCTCGCACGACGTGGTGAACCGCGTGCGCCGCCTCACGGGCTTGCGCCGGGTGGGACACCTCGGGACGCTCGACCCGATCGCGACCGGTGTGCTCCCGGTAGCGGTCGGCCGCGCCACCCGCCTGGCGCAATTCTTCCTGCACCGCGAGAAGGCTTACGAGGCGGTCATTCGCTTTGGTTTCGCCACCGACACCTACGACCGTGCCGGGGAGCCTCTCGGACCCGAAGTGCCCGTTGAGCTCGATGCGGCCCAGCTCGAGCCGCTGCTCGCGGCCTGCCGTGGAGAATTCGAGCAGGTCCCGCCGCCCGTCTCGGCTAAGAAGGTGCAGGGCGTGCCGGCGTACAAGCTCGCCCGCAAAAACCAGGCGGTGGACCTCGCCCCGGTCCACGTGCGCGTGGACGAGTTCACGCTCCTCGGCATCGAGGGCTCTCGCGCCCGGGTGCGGGTGCGCTGCTCGGCAGGCGCTTACCTCCGCGCCCTCGCTCACGATCTCGGGCAGAAGCTCGGCGTCGGCGCGCACGTCGAGAGCCTGCGCCGCATCGCGGCTGGCGAGTTCACCCTGGAAATGGCCCGCACCCTCGACGACCTCCAGTTGCTCTGCCAGGAGAACCGCCTGCTCGAAGCCCTGGTGCCTGCCGCCGACTTGCTGCCCGAGGCGCCCGCGCAGTGTGTGGATGCCGTAACGGCGTCTCAGATCCTGCACGGGCGCGACTTCCGCGTCTCGCCTTTTCGCGCCCGCTCCGGTACCCGGCTGGTTAAAGCCGTGGACTCCGAGGGCCGCCTGCTGGCGATCGGCGAAGCCCGCTTGCCGAACCTCTACCATCCCATCGTCGTATTGTGAGGCCCGGTGCCCGACGAAAATACAGTGCCGAACACCGAGACCCGCGCGCCGGCCGAATTCTATTGCCCGCAATGTGACCGGCCCGTCGACGACCCGTTGCGCTGCGGCGACTGTGGGTCGCTGCTCTGCCGCTCCTGCGGCAGCCCGGTCGAGCAGGCTGATGATCTCGGTATTGGATAGAGGTACATTGGGTAAGCATCTGCGCGTCTGGCTCGTGGCCGCGGCCCTGGCGGCCGCCGCCTGCGGCCGGCCGAAACCCGCGCCTCCCCGGGTGCTGGGCGAGGCGTACATCCTGCCTGAAACTCTCGACCTGCGCGCCGACCTCCCGCGCACCTCCAGCGTTACGGCGAAGGTCAAACGCGGCGAGCACGTGGAGATCGTCGGGCGCCGGCGTCGCTTTGTGCGCGTCCGAACCGCCGACGGACGTGAGGGCTGGACCGAGCAAAACCAGCTCCTCACCCCGGAGATGGCGCGGCAGATCGAGCAGGTCTCGAAGCAGGCCGCTCAGACGTCCAGCCTCGGCGTCTACCGCGCGCGCGACCTGCTGAATGTTCACCTGGAGCCCTACCGCTGGTCGCCCAGCATCGAGCAGCTCAAGGAAGAAGAACAGGTAAACTTGCTCGGCCGGCGCGTCGTGGACCGCCTACCGGAGCCCCCCGCCGGGGGGCCTCCCCCCGTCCCCGAGCCCGGCAAGACCTACTCGCCGGAGGAGTGGTCTTTCATCCGCGCCGCCGGAGGCCGGGCCGGCTGGGTCCTCGGCCGCATGGTCTACGCGGGTATCCCCGACGAGGTCGCGCAATATGCGGAGGGCCGCCGCATCACGTCCTACTACGCACTCGGCGAAGTGCCCGACGGAGAGCAGAGGAAGAAGATCTGGCTGTGGACCACGACCACGAACGCGACGGCCTCCTACGACTTCGATTCCTTCCGGGTCTTCAACTGGAGCCGCCGCCGCCACCGCTACGAGACCGCCAGCATCGAGCGCGGACTGCAAGGCTACTTCCCAGTGACCGTGACCGCTTCCCTCGAGACCCGTTATGGCACCGGGCCAGGCTTCTCTTTCGTCATCGCGAAGGAAGGCGGCCAGCGCTACCTGCGCCGCTACGTGATGATCGGATACCTGGTGCGCCGCTACGCCGAGGAGCCGGCTCCGGCGGCTGCCTCCAGCTCGCCCGCGACGCCCCCAGCGCCGCCGGCCGAGGAGCCCGAAGAGTCGCCAGGCTTCTTTCGAAGGCTGTGGCGGCGGCTGCGTTCGTAGGCTGAGTCGCGCCTGCTGTGGTATATTGGCCAGCTATGCCGCGGAGCTATTTGCCGATCCTGATCTTCCTGGCCATCGCGATCGCCTTCCCGATCGTGACGATTGTGCTCGCCAAGCTCGTGCGGCCGGATTACCCGACCGTCGACAAGCTCGAGGCCTACGAGTGCGGCATCAAGGCCGCCTCGGACTCGCGCGGGCGCTACACGGTCCGCTTCTATATCGTCGCCATCCTCTTCGTGATCTTCGACGTCGAGACCATCTTCCTCTTCCCCTGGGCGGTGCAATATAGCGTCCTCGGAATGTTCGGCCTGATCGAGATGCTGGTATTCCTGGCGATTCTCATCGTCGGTTACATCTGGATCTTCAAAAAGGGCGCGCTTGAATGGGTGTAGGTTCCGCGCCTCTGGGCGGCTAGCAACCGTTTTCGCCACTCTCGAAACACCGCTCCCTGACGGTCGCGGCTCGGGGCCCATTCCAGATCTCACTCTTATGTCTCCCACTTAATTCTTGACAATAGCTAAGCTGTATGTGAAGGAGCGGCACCCATGGGCGAGCACACCCACCACGAGAAGCATGAAGCACACCGCCAACTTATCGCGCGATTGGGCCAGTGCGCCGGCGACATCCGCCGGCTGACTGCCGGGCTCGACGAGGAGAGCCTCTCGAAGCGTACCGTGGCCGGCAAGTGGTCCCTCAAGGAGTTGGTGTGTCACCTGTGGCGCCTGCAGGACGTCTTCGAGGCCCGCATCGAGAACCTGCTCGCCGAGGACAACCCCGCTGTCGTCCGCTACGGCGATCCCGACGGCGACCCCGAATTTGTCAAACTTGCGGCGCGTCCCGCCGCCGAGAGCCTGGCTGGATTCTTCAACGGCCGCTCGCGCCTGGTGGCGCGCCTCGAAAAGCTGTCACCTGCCGAATGGCACCGGCCCGGCCGCCACTCGGACTTCCCGCACTTCGACGTACATTTCCAGGTGGAGTACATGCTGCACCACGAGGCGCATCACATTTATCAGATGTACCAGCGGCGCGCTCCGCTGGGGAAACTGCCACACTAGGCGCGCCCCAGCATCCGCAGCGTCCGCTCGGCGGCCTTGACGCCGCGATACTGCGCCTCCTCGAAAAGGGAGAGGCCGCTTAGGTCCGAGTTGGCAAAGAAGAGACTCCCGTGCGGCTCTGCGAGGCGCCGGCGCTCCTCTGAGCCGAGAAAGCCCACGGTCGGGCGGATCATGGCGTGGCCCAGGCGCAGGATGTCGATCCGCGCGACGCACGCCCGGATGTCCGCGTGAGCCCGCGCCAGGTCGTTGAGGATGGCTTCCTTCCAGTAGTTCCAATCCTTTTCGAGCAGCACCTGGCGGTTCGCGGCCGGCGCGCCCTCGGCGAGCGCCCAGTAGTAAGTCCACACCGAACGGTCGATGTGCGACCGCAGCGACTGGTGGGTCGCCACCACGTACCCGAGGGCCGGCGAATCGTAGATCACGTTGTCCCAGGCCGGTTCGCTGCGGCGCTCGCCCGGCCAGCGGTCGAGCGTGAGGTTGGCGGTAAGCCAGGGCGAATAGACAAACCCGCGCACCGGCCCCGCTCCCTCGATCAGGTACCGCGCGAGGAACGTCGGCGCCGCGAAGATCACGGCCTCTGCCAGGTACTCGGTTTCTTCGGTCAGCACGCGCCACCGCCGGCCCTCCGGCGCGATGCGGTAGACCACTGCTCCCGCCCGCACGAAGCGCCCTAGCTTCGCGAGCAACCGCCGCACGATCCAGCCGTTTCCCTCGGGCCAGGTGAGCGGCCCCTCGTCCTCGGGCTGGCGCGAGGCGAAGTAGTGAAGCCCCGCCCAGGCCGAGACATCGCTCGCGAGCGCGCCATAGTCATCGCGGCAGGCATAGTTCGTGTACCAGGTTAGATACCTCGCGCTAAGTCCTTGCTTTTGCAGCCAATCAGAGAATGACACGCGATCCAGATCGGACGCCCGTGCGCCTGCCTCCATCGGGATCGTGAACTGTCCCGTCGCGCGAAACTCCGCCACCACATCGGCGAACCGCCGGTAGTGTTCGTGATCTTGCGCGGTGGCAGCGAGGGTCGGCTCGATGCCGTCCTGCCAGCGGCCGTGGAGAAACAAGCGCTCCTTCGGGGTGAAGCATAAGTGGCGTTCCTCCCACTGGCCGTCGTGGAGCACCCCCAGCTCCTCGAATAACTCCCGCACCAAGGTGGCCTTCTTATCCGGCACTGGGACGTAGTGCGCCCCCCACGGATACGCGCTGACCTCGTTCTCCCCCCAGCGCGAATTGCCCCCCGCGCGCTGCTCCATCTCGAGCACTACGAAATCGCGGAAGCCGCGCTTCTCGAGGCGCCACGCCGCCGAGAGTCCCGCCACCCCGCCACCCACGATGACGACGGGAACTTTCACCTGCTGTGAGGGCTTGCGAAACGGCGCGCGGTCGCGCAACCGGTGCCCCGGGTCGTGGCCATCATCGACGAACGACCCTTCGATGCGCCGCTCGCCCTTGGGGACCAGTCCCACCAGCGCCGCGCCCAGGAACCGCCGGCGCGAGGTC
>JBGPDC010000145.1:0-15155 GCA_041482115.1 Terriglobia bacterium
AGCTCGCTCACGGCCCTGGGGATGACGATCGGCAACGCCTCGGTCATCATCGTGGTCTCGGTGGCGCTGACCGGCCGCGGCTTCGTGCTGCGCCTCATTGAAGGCGTCGGCTCCAACCTGGTCTACGCCTACTATGCCCCGGGCGGCAGCATGCGCGGCGACCAGCAAAGCGATTACGTCAACCTCGGCGACGTCCAGGCGGTGCGTGAGCAGCTCGGGGACCGCGCCAGTGGCGTCGCCGGCGTCGTGAAAACCTACGACCGCATGATCGTGGACGGCCGGGAGCGGGAGGTCGCGATCCTCGGCTCGAACAACGATTACCGCATCGTGCGCCATCTCACGCTGCCGGCCGGGCGCTTCTTCGACGAGGAAGAGATGCAGGCCCGCGAGAAGGTCTGCCTGCTCACCGCCGACCTCGCCCAGCGGCTCTACGGCTCGCCGCAAAGCGCGATCGGCAACCTGGTCAAAGTGTACGGGCTGCGCTTTACGGTGATCGGCGTCTTCCGCGAGGGCGTGGACACCTTCGGGCAATCGGAGATCTCGGGCGAATCCATCGTGATTCCCATCACGGTGATGGAATACTTCAACCAGGTGCTGCGCGTGGACCCGCTTTACGTGGCGGTGCGGTCGGGTGAAGACGTGGAGCCGGTGACCCGCCTGCTGCACCAGATACTCTCCAGCCGCCACCGGCCGGGCGCGGTTTACACCGTGCAGAACCTGCGGGCGCTGCTGGGAGCGGCCCGCCAGATCTCGCTGGCCTTGACCATCGTGCTGCTGCTGGTGTCGGCTATCGCGCTCACGATCAGCGGCATTTTCATCATGAACATCATGCTGGTGACAGTGACCGAGCGCACGCACGAGATCGGCATCCGGATGGCGCTCGGGGCGACGCGGCGGCAGATCCGCCAGCAGTTCCTGTGGGAGGCGGGCACCATCAGCTTCCTGGGGGGCGTGGTGGGGATCGTGCTGGGCGTGGCCGTGCCGCTGGTGGCTCGCCATTTCCTGCCGATGGTCGAGATTCCGATTTCGATGGCATCGATTTTTGCCGCGCTAGTGGTGTCGTGCTCGGTGGGCGTGTTGTTCGGTCTGTTGCCGGCCTCGCGCGCCGCGCGGCTGAATCCGACGGAGGCTCTGCGATATGAGTAAGAAGGTCATGCTGCTGTGCGGAGGACTAATCTGCGCCTGGCTCGGGCCGCGCGCCGCGGCTCAGGGGGGGCCCGAGCCCCGGCGGATGACGCTCTCGCAAGTGGTGGAGATCGCCCTGCGCCAGAACCCGGATTATCTGCTGATGCGCCTGGACGAGCGCAAGGCCCAGGAGGCCGTGCACGAGGCGCGCGGTCCTTTCATGCCGCGGATTTCGGTCGGCTCGGGACTCGCTTATACCAACGGCTTTCCGCTCTCGATGGAGGGCTCGGCGCCTTCGATCTTGCAGGCGCACAGCAGCCAATTTCTGTATAACCGGCCGCAGAAGTTCCGGGTCCGCGAGGCGCGCGAGATGGCCGGCGCGGCGGGACAGTCGACCGCCTCCAAGGCCGACGAAATTGCCTTCCGGGTGGCCTCCACTTACCTGGACCTCGACCGCGCGGTGCGGGCCGCGGCCGCCGCCGAAGGGCAGGTGGCCACGGCCGAGCGCCTGGAGCGGCTGGTCGAGGATCGGGTGCAGGCGGGCCGCGAGATTCCCCTGGAACTGAACCGGGCGCGCCTGGCGACGGCGCGGGTGCGGGCGCGGCTCACCGACCTGCGCGCGCACGCGAGTCTGCTGGAGGAGACGCTCCGCAGCGACCTGGCGCTGGGGGAGGACCTGCGGATCGTCCCGGTCGAGACCGAGCTTCCGGCGGCCGCGGCCCGGCCGGCCACGGAAGACGCCGCGGTGGAAACTTCTCTCGCGGCCAGCAAAGAGATCAAGCGCCTGGAAGCGCTGGTACAGGCGCGGCGCTACGGACTTGAGGCGGAGCGCGGCGGGCGCTACCCCCGCATCGATCTGGTGGGCCAATATGCGCTGTTCAGCAAATTCAACAACTACGAAGACTACTTCCGCAGCTTCAAGCGCAACAACGGCCAGGTTGGTATGTCGATCCAGTTTCCGATTCTGCCGGGGGGCGAGACCGGACCGCGGGTGGCCCAAGCGGAAGCCGATGTGGAGCGGGCCCGTTTGGAGCTGACGGCGGCGCGGTCCAACATTTCTCTCGAGACGCGCCGGCTCTATCAGCAGATCCGCCAGGCAGAGTCGGCGCGCGAGCTGGCCCGGATGGAGCTGGACCTGGCGCGCGAGTCGCTCTCCTTATTGCTGGCGCGCTTCGATGCCGGGCGCGTCAGCCAGACCGAAGTCGAGCAGGCCCGCGCGGAGGAAGCCCTGCGCTGGGAAGCTTACTACGACGCGCGTACCACGGCCGATAAAGCCCAGCTCAACCTGCTGCGGCAGACCGGCGAGCTGCTGGCGGCGCTGCGGTAGGACGAAGACCGCTCCCTCTGGTCACGGCTCGGTAACGGCGCTCGTGGCGTGCGGGGCCGGACGGGGTCCCTATGCTACACTGAGGGACACCAAAATAAGATGATTCTTTCGAGGGCGTTCGTCGCCTATTTGGCCCGTGAAGTCAGCAAACGATTGGTGAACGGCCCCCTGGAGACGGGCGATGAGGAAGGCGTCCGCGAGCTGATTCTCTGGGTCATCACCGACGAGCTGAGCGTCGAGGACCGCATCAACGACGAGGTTCGCGAGATCCTGGAGCAGTACGCCGAGTACATGCGCCGCGAGAGCGTCAGCTACCAGGAGATGTTCAAGAAAACCAAGAAGATGCTGCTGGCGGAGCGCAAGATCATCCGCGCCTCGGGACGCGAAACCGGCGACCGGATGAAGCTCTCCCGCGACAAGATCAACGACCTGTCCCACAAGCTGGCGGCCCAGTTGCGCCGCACTCCCCGGATCAAGTTCAAGCTGGAGTGGAACGACGTGCGGCTGGAGATCGTCCGCAGCCTTACCGAGATACTGCTTACCGAGGACAAGATAGACCACGCCGCCCGGCTCAAGATCCGCTCGCAGAAACGCGAGATCCCGGAGGGCAGCGAAGAGTGGGACATCCTCTACCGCCGCTACTACGACGAAGAGATGAGGAAGTACGGCATCGACCTGACGAGCGTTTGAGCGCGACTGCCGCAGCCCCGCTCCCTTACGGTCGCGGCTCGGTTACACTACGGCCGGGCGCCAGAAGCGAAGTCGAGCGTGGCCCGGCGGATCTGAAAGTCGTAGCGGGCCGAGGCGCCGGCGATCTCGGCCGAGGTTTTGTTGAGTTGCGCCTGGGTTAACTCCACGATCGAGCTGAGCCCGATGTCGTAGCGCGCCTGCGCCAGCTCCATTGCCTGGCCGGCCTGGTTCAGCAACTGGTCGGTGAGCTGGATCCGGTCGAAGGCGGTCCGGGCCTCGAGCCAGGCGAGGCGCAGGTCCCGCACGACCCCCAATTCCTGATCGCGCAAGCTTTGCTCGACGGCCTGGGCCCGCAGGTCCGCGGCGGCCTTGCGTGCCGAAAACAGATAGCCGTTGAAGATCGGGATGCTGATGTTGACTCCCGCGGCGGCGAAGCTGTCGCGCAGGGCCGTGTCGTGGGCCGGGATCACTCCCAGGCTCGTGACGGCGCTGATGGAGGGCAGCCACAGACGCTTCTCGGCGTGGGCCAGGCGGAGAGCCGAGTCGCGGTCGGCCCGCAGGCTGGCCAACTCGGGCCGCTTCTGCAGGGCGGTGTCCACCAGCTCTGAGAATTGGTCGGGAGGCGCCGGGGGGAGAGGTTCGTTATCCAGCAGGTAGCGCTCGGGCCGGGGATTGCCCAAGGCGGCGGCCAGCTCGGCGAAGGCGCCCTCCAGGTCGTTCTGGGCGCTCACGAGCAGCAACCGGGCTTCGGAGAGATTGACTTCGGCGAAGCTAACGTCGAGGCCGGACTTCAGCTTGCTCTCGGCGAGCGCCCGCACCTGGTCGACTACTATCTGCCGGGCCGCCACGGTCTGCTCGGCTACCCGCAGCACCGACTCGGACCGCAGGGCGCGTAAATAGGCGCGGTCGACCGCCAGTAAAACCTGGTCCTGGGTCACTTCGGCTTCGTCCTGCTGGGCGAGGGCATGCAGGCGGCTGCTCTCGACGAGATCGCTGGTGCGCCCGAAGTCGGTGAGGAGCTGGCTGACGGTCACACCGGAGGCGAGGCGGCTGAGGATGATGGGATTGTTGAGGCCGCCGGCGGCGAGGCGCGTATTGGTGGGGGCGCCGGCGCCGGTCAGGCTGCCGAACAGGGTAGGGAAGTAGCCGGCGCGGACCTGCCGGGTGTCCTGCGTGGCGGCCGAGGCCAGGAGCCGGCGAGCCTGGAGGCGCGGATGGCTTGCGAGCGCGATCTTCTCAGCCTCCGCCAGCGTCAGCGGGCGGGGGGACTGGGCCGCGAGGGAGCCGGCGACTAGGAGGACGGCGGCGAGAATGCGGCGGGTCATGCCTGCACCTCTTCGGCCTGAACCTCTTCTTTGCGATGGATCAAAAGGTAGGCGGCCGGAACCAGAAATACCGTCGTGACGAGGGAGACGAGCAAGCCTCCGATGATGGCGCGCGCCAAAGGGGCGTAAGCTTCGCTCCCGGTGCCGAGCTTCAGGGCCATGGGCAGCAGGCCCAGCACGGTCGCGAGAGAGGTCATCAACACCGGGCGCAGCCGCACCCGGCACGCGTCCGCGACGGCGCGATGCACGGGCAGGCCTAAGCCCCGCAGGCGCTTGGTGAACTCGACGATCAGAATGCTGTTCGAGACGACGATGCCGACCATCATCACCACGCCCATCAGCGACTGTACATTCAACGTGGTGTTTGTCGCGAGGAGGGTCACCAGGACGCCGGTCAGTCCCATGGGCACCGCCAGCAGGATGATCAAGGGATCGAGGAAGCTCGAGAACTGCGCTACCAGGATCAGGTAGAGCAGCACCACGGCCAGCAGCAGTCCGAGGCCGAAGCTGCGGAAGGAAGATCGCATCCCTTGCACCATGCCGCGTAGATCGACGCGCAGGCCCGGCGGCAGCTTGGTGCGCTCGAGGACGCGGTCAATGCCGTTGGCCACGTGGCCCAGATCCTCTCCGGCCAGTCCGACGTAGATGTCGATGGTGCGGCGGAGCTGGTAGTGGTCCACCTCGGTGGGCGCTTCCTCGCGGCGGATGGTGGTTACGGCGTCGAGACGCATCGAGCTGGGACGGCCCGCCGCCCGCAGTGGAATCGACTTCAGGTCGAGCAGGTTCTGGATGCGGTTCTCCGGATATTGCACGGTGAGCATATAGTCGTTTCCAGACTTCGGGTCTACCCAATAGCTCGGGGCGATCATCTGGTTGGAGGTCAGCGCGGTGATGACGTTGCTCACCACCTCGCGCTGGCTCAGGCCCAACTGGCTCGCCCGCTCGCGGTTGATATCCAGATTGAGGGCGGGGTAATCGACGTCCTGCGGGATGTAGGCGTCACTGACCCCGGGAAGCTGGCGGATCTCGCGGGCGAGCTCGAGCGCCGTCGCATGCGCTGCCCGCAGGTTGGAACCGCTGATCTGGACGTCAATGGGCGCCGGCAGCCCCAGGTTGAGCACGGCGTCCACCAGCCCTCCGGACTGCAAGAAAGAGCTTAGTTGCGGGTGCTCCTGTTGCAGCCGCTGGCGGACCCGGTCCATATACTCGTAGCTGCCGGTGAGATGGCCTTCCTGTAAGCTCACCTGCACGAAGGCCGTGTGCTGGGCCGAGTTGCTGGTGTACATGGAGGAGAAGCCCGGCGTCACGCCGATGTTGGACACGATCATCCCGAGTTCGGCGGGCGGGATCACTTCGCGCACCAGGTTTTCGACCTGAGCCACTTCGTGCTCGGTCACCTCCAGGCGGGTGCCGGTGGGCGCTTTGAGGTTCATGACAAACTGGCCGGCGTCGGTGCGCGGGAAGAACGCCACGCCCACCTGCGGATAGAGCGTCAGACTTACGGCAAAGACCGCCAGGAGCAGACCCACGGTGGTGGCGGGTGCGTGCAAGGTCCACTGCACGGTGCGGCTATAGCCGTTCAACAGCCGCTCGAAATACCGATCGAACCACTTCGTAAAGCGCGCCGCGAGGGACTTCGCTTCGCCGTGCGGGCCTTTTAGCAGGCGGGCGCAGAAGAGCGGCACCACGGTCATCGCGACGAAGTAGGAAGCGACCAGTGCGATCACCACCGTCAGCGCCAGGGCCGCGAACAGGAACCGGCTCACGCCGTAGAGGAACGTCACCGGGAAGAAGACCACCGCCGTGGTGAGCGTCGCCGCCAGCACCGGCAGGGCCACCTCGCGGCCTCCTTCCCGCGCGGCATCCTGCGGGAAGGACCCCAGCTCCATGTGGCGGTAGATGTTCTCGAGCACCACGACGGAGTTGTCGATTACGCGCGAGAAGACGAGCGCCAGGCCGCCCAGCACCATGGTGTTGATCGTGCCGCCGCCGGCATAGAGCAGGATGAACGTCGCCAGCGCCGAGAGCGGAATCGAAAGGCAAACGGCCAGCGTGGCCCGCGGGCTGCCGAGAAACATCAGCACCATGAGGGCGGTCAACAGCAAGCCGATCGCGCCCTCGTGGAGCAGCGTCTCGATGGCCTGCTTGACGAAGACCGATTGATCGAAGACCACCCGGGCTTGAAGCTCCTTCGGCACGTCGAACAAGCGCTCCAGCGCCGCCCTCACCCCGTCGACTACAGCGATAGTGTTGGTGTCGCCTCCCTGCTTCAGAACCGGAAGATAGACCGAAGGCTGGCCGTCCACCCGCACGATGTTCACCTGGATTTGCTGCGCGTCACGGGCCTCGCCGACGTCGCCGACCGTGACCGACTCGACACCGACGGTCTTGAGCGGCACGCGGTTGATCTCCCCCACCGTGTCGAGCTGGCTGTTCGTGTATAGGGAATAATCCAGCGGTCCGATGCGGACGTCCCCGGCGGGAATGATCAGGTTCGAATCGTTCACCGCTCGGACTACGTCCATGGGGCTGAGCTGGTGGGCTTCGAGCTTCAAGGGATCGACGTAGACCATGATCTGGCGGTAGCGGCCGCCAAACGGCTGTGGCACCGAGGCGCCGGCCACGTTGGCCACCTGGTTACGCACGGCGTACTGCCCGGCGTCGCGCAACTGCGTCTCATTGAGACCTTGGCCCTTAAGGGTGATGAGGCATACCGGCAGGCTCGAGGCATCGAACTTCAGCACCACCGGCGGCAGGGTCCCAGCCGGGAGCCGCCGCAGGTTAGCCATGGACAGGTTCGAAATGCTCGTCACGGCCGAGTCGGCGTCGGCGCCTGGCTGGAAGTAGACCTTGATCAGGCTCACCCCGGGCAGCGACCGCGACTCCATGTGCTCGATACCGCTCGCAAGGGTAAAGAAGCGCTCGAAGCGTCCCGTGATGTCGGTCTCGATCTGCTCGGGCGGCATACCGTTGAAAAACGTGGCGACCACTACCACCGGGATATCGATGGGCGGGAAAAGATCGACCGGCATGCGGACCAGGCAAGTGACGCCGACCACGGCGATGACCAGGCACACCACCACGATCAGGTAGGGGTTGCGAATGGCGAAGCCGGACATCAGCGGGTCCCTTCCGTCGCGCCGAGTTCGACGATCCTGGGCTGGACCGTCTGGCCCGACTTGAGTTGGTTGCGGCCCGCGACCACCACCAGGTCGCCCTCTGAAAGGCCGGAGAGAACCTCCACGACGTTCGGGGTCTCGAGGCCGAGCTTCACGCTCCGCTCCTCGAGCACCCCCGAGGTCCCCACCACCAGCGCCGTCGGCTGGGAGTCCTGCGTGGCTAGCGCCTGCACCGGCACGGCGAGGGCGTCGGAGCGCTCGTCGAGGGTCAGGGTGGTGTAAGCGTAGAGACCGGGCGTCAGCTCGCCGCGCGGGTTGGGGACGTCGACTTCGGTATCCATGGTGCGCGTCGCGACCTGCACCTGGCCGGAGAAACGGGCTACGCGGCCTTGGAAGGTGCGGTTCAGGGCGGGCACCCGGACTTCGACGGGGGTCCCGACCCGCACGCGCGGTACGACGGACTCGGGCACCGGCAAGACCAGCCGTAAGAGGCTGACCTGCGAGAGCCGCACGAGCGGCATGGCCTGGGTCTGGGAAGCGGTCCCCGCCTGGATCATGGCGCCGGTGTCGGCGTAACGGTGGGTGATCACGCCGGCGAACGGAGCGGTGATGAGGCTGTAGGCCAGCAGCGTGTTCAGCCGGGCCTGGCTGGCCTGGGATACCTGCACCTGTTGCTCGGCTGCCGCCAGGGTCGACTTGGCTGCGGATACCTGGGCTTCCCCCATCCGGTCGCGCGCCATGGCCTCGTCGATTTCCTGCTGGGCGACCAGGTTCGGCCGGGTCTTGAGTACCTGTGCCAGGCGTTCGTAGGAGGCGTGGCCGGCCGCATGACCGGATTCCGCCCGGGCAATTTCGTCGCGGGCGCGCGTGACCTCGGCCTGGCTGTGCCGGAACTGCGCGGCGGCCTGGGTTACTTCGTCATTCAGTTCCGGGACTTCGACCGTGGCGAGCAACTGGCCCGCTTGCACGTGGTCGCCGACGTCCACGCGGATGTCCTTCAGGTAGCCGGCGACCTTGGCGTGAACCTCGACTTCCTGGAAGGGGCGGAAATCCGCGGCCAGTTCCAGGGTACGCGATAGATGCTGGCGGGCAACTTTCGACACCGCGACTACCGGCAGCCCGTCGGAGGCCGACTTGGCCTTGACGGGACGTTCGGCCGAACAGCCGGCGAGAGCCAGCACCAGCAACAAGAGCAAAAACATGCTCCAACCTCCACGACTCGACAAAAAATAAGCGTGCGGCTTGAAACTAGGGCTTAGGAACGGGCCGGCGGGGGGCGGAAATAAGACGAGGGCGACCAGAACAGCACCCGCGGCACACGGATGGCGGGTGGCGGCGGAACCTGAGTGGAGGGCTCCGGCGGCGGGAGGGAAACGCTAGAGGCCGTCAGGGCGGCGTCGAGAGCGAGCCTGCAATCCGGGGTCTTGGGGGCCTTGCAAAGGTACTGACCGCGAACGTCAGACGGGCCATACTGGCAGGTCTTGGAGTAGGTGCTCAGGAAAAAAACGGCGACGGTCAGGCAAAAAATGCCGGCCGCGCCATACCACCAGTTTTTGGCGGTCTCTCTGCTCACTTGATCTTAGGAGTAGCGCTTTGGCGCTCTCGTTGTCAACTGGAGCGCCTTCTCATTTCACGTTATAGATAAAGATGGAATAGGCGATGCGGGCGTCCGGCTCACGGGCCTTGAACGCCGCAAAGTAGTCCCGGTAGGGCGGCCGGAAAAAGTAGCCTAGCCAGGTGTTGACGCTGATGGCATAGACGCCCGGCGCCGGCTGGAAGCGCGTTTCCTTTTCCCATTCGGGTCCCCAGGGAGCCGCCTGTTGGACGATCTTCTCCGACGGGACGTAGTGCCACGGAATGTCGCTGCCAAAGTAAAAGAGTTTGATGCTCGGGAGGTTGTTTTCGGCCACGTAACGCGCCAGTTCGGGCAGGTTTTGCCCCCAGTCGATGTTGCTGTCGCTGAGGTACTTCCAGCCGGTGCGAGGCCCGCCGACCCACTCGTTGAAGTAGGAAATCCCGTTGGGATAGATCCAGGCGGAGGCGCCCGCGAGCCAGGCCAGGCACACCGCTACCGCAATTTGGCCCGCCCGGCGCCGCACGAGCCGCTCGATCGCGAACCCCGCCCCCAGCACGAAGAACGGCAGCGCCGGCAGCACGTGCCGAATCCCGATATGGATGTGCGACCGGATGCCGAGTAGCATGATCAGCGCCGCCGGGCCCCATACAAAGGCGTCGGCGGCGCCGGCCTCGCGGCGGGCGAGGCGCAGTGCTAAGACCGCCAGGCCGGCGAGGGACAGCAACTGCAGCCCGATAGGGAATTTCACGGCCCAGGCGAAGGGGAAGTAGCCCGGCGCGCTGGTTTCGATGCGGCGCCCCAGCATGTAACCGGCGAAGATCTCGGAGCGGTCGGCGTGACCGATGAAGCGGAGCCCGGCAATGAATTGAGGCGGCCAAGGCAGGCGGCGGAGAATACGGGCGGCACGGAGTTCGAGGCCCGACAAGCTCTCGCTCTCCATCTCTTGTATCTCCTGGCGCGAGACCGGGCGAATGCGGAACTGGTAGGCCGCCAGCAGGCCGACGTAGACCACGGCCAGCGTCACGGCGGCGCCGGCGAGGCGCGGTCCGCGCCACAGCACCAGGAGCAGCGCCACCGGGATCAAGGCGAGCATCGTGAACTTCGTCAGAATCGCCACCAGCAAGGCCAGGATCATGCCCCACAGGGATTTCCAGCCGGGATGTGGCCAGTAGCGCCAGGCCGCGTAGAAAAACAGAACGCAGCCGAAGGTCGCCGGCCAATCGGACTTGATCAGCGCACCATGTCCAAGGAGCGTAGGTTCGAGGACTACGCCGAGCGCGACGGCGAGCGCGGTCCCTTCGCTGAAGATCTGCCGCGCCCAGCGCCACACCAGCCACACCGTAAGCACGGGGAAGGCCAGGAAAGGCAGCCGCATTAAGAAGGCAAGCCGGTGAGCGCCAGCCGCGCCGGATCCCTCGATGATCTCGGTTCCGATGTCGAACGAGGACTGGGAGCGCCAGGCCTCCGTATCCTGGCGCAAGGGGGCGTGGAGGAGGAGCGGAATCCAGCCGCTGACGATGCGCATCAAGGGCGGCGTGTCGCTCGGGCGAAGTACGTCGTGGCCGCGCCAGTAGGTGTAGCTCGCGGCCAGGTGCGACGGCTCGTCGAAGGTGAGACTGAGATGCCAGGCCTGCCACAGCAGGGCGCCGGCATAGAGTGCGAGCAGGAGGACAAACGCCGTCCGGGCGCTCGTTCTGGAGATGGCGGTCAAAGAACTCTTCTACCACGCGCTGGGGGCGCGAGGGCTACAGCTTGAACAATTCGCGCAGGCGGCGCGTCTGGGCGCGGCTGACGGGGATCTCGGTCTGGCGCTTGTCGTCCATGCGGAGCTGGTAGCTCGATTTGAACCAGGGCACCACCTCCTTGATCCGGTTGATGTTCACCAGGAACGAGCGGTGCACGCGCCAGAAGGTCGCGGGGTCGAGGGTGGACTGCAAGTCTTCGATCGTCCGGTAGGTGGAGAGCCCTTCGAGCATCGTGGCCGCGATGGTAATGAGCCCGTCGTCGATGGTGGCGTAGATGACGTCGCTCGCATCGACCAGGAAGAGCCGGTTGGAATGCTTGACCAGCAGCTTGGCGCGGGCGCCGGGACGCTCCGGGATCTGGGCCACCGCTTTCTCGACGCGCGTGGCGCTGGCCTCGTGCGATTCGATCAGCCGGTGCACGCGGTCGAGCGACATGCGCAGCCGCGACTTCTCGATCGGCTTCAGCAGGTAATCGACGGCGTTGACCTCGAAGGCCTGCACCGCATACTGGTCGTAGGCGGTAATGAAGATGAAGTGGGGCAGGCGGCCGCCCTGCTGGAGCAAGTGCCGGGCCACGCCCAAGCCGTCCAGGCCGGGCATCTGGACGTCGAGCAGCACCAGGTCCGGTTCCTGCTGCTGGATCCTCTCGAGCGCTTCGAGGCCGTTGGCGGCCGTGCCGATGACCTCGACATCGGGATACTCGCGCAGCAGGTAGGACAGTTCCTCGCGCGCCAGGTGCTCGTCATCCACGATCAGCACCGCCAAAGTCGCCGCGGTGGCTGGCTTTTCGCCCATTCCAACTCCTGTAATTTGATTTTACGTCCGGGAGTATAGCATGAGGCGGCGGGCGCTCCGCCGCCTTGACAACCTCACCTAGGGCCGTTAAGTTGGTTGCTGTTGGTAGACGTCAGCCAAGCTTTCCAGACACATACGGTCCTGTTAACGGGAGCGAACGGGTTCCTGGGGAAGGTCATTTTGGGTCTTTTTCTCGACCGGTACCCCGAGACCCGCCACGTGTATGTCTTAATGCGGCCTCGCCGGGATAGCACGGCTCAGGAGCGCTTCGAACAGGAAACTCTTTCGTCTCCAGCGCTAGCCCCACTGGTCCAAAAGCTCGGGCTGGCAGCCCTGCGCGAGAAGATCACCGTCCTTTCCGGCGACGTGGGGGACCCGAATTGTGGCCTTTCGCCGGCCGACGTGGACGCCCTGCAAGGCCATGTAGACGTCATCCTCAACTGCGCCGGACTGGTCGACTTCTTCCCGCCGGTCGACGAATCCTTCCGCTCGAATGTCGAGGGGGTGCGGCAGGTGGTCGCGCTGGCCCGGCGGCTGGGGGCTAAGGTCGCGCACATTTCGACGTGCTTTGTCTGCGGCGAGGGTGACGGGCTGGTGGAAGAGACGCAGCCGATTGTGGGCTTCTATCCGCGGCGCCAGGGCCCGGAGGATGCGAGCTTCCGCCACGAGGACGAGATTGCGTACACCCAGGAACGGGCCCGGCTGATCCGGGAGTCGGCGGGCGCGAAGGGCCAGAGCAAGGAAGTTGCCCGGCGTCTCACCGATCTTGGCCGGCAGCGCGCCGAGCAGTGGGGCTGGGTCAATACCTATACCTACGCCAAGAGCCTGGGCGAGCAGATCCTGGCGGCGCAGTCGGACGTGGACTACGCCATCCTGCGGCCGGCCATCATCGAGAGCGCCTTGCGGTATCCGTTCCCGGGCTGGATTGAGGGAGGCCGCACCAGCGCGCCACTCGTCCTGATGGCCCGCGGCGGCCTAAAGGATTGGCCGGTTCGGCGGGATTTGCCGCTCGAGGTCGTCCCGGTGGACCTGGTGGCGGCGGCAACTCTGGCCGTTACGGCGCTGCTGCTAGGGGAAAGTCACGAGCAGGTGTACCAACTCGCCACCGCCGATGTGAATCCGTTTCCGCTCGAGCCGCTGGTGAACCTGCTGGCGGGCGACGTCCGGTTTGTTTCTTCGGAGGAGGCCCGAGCCGGGCGGGAGCGTCTGCAGAAGCGCCTCGGCCAGGCGCAGGCCGTGCTCGGCAGTCTCAAGAAGACGCTCGAAAGCGCAGGCGTCCCGGGGGGCGGTCCCGTGACCGGTTTGGGCGTGGCCCTGCGGACGCGCAGCCTGCAGGCCTCGCTGCGGGAACAGACCCTCAACCAGTACCTGCCCTTCATCCTTCACAACCGGTATATTTTTGAGGCGGAGAACATTCGCGCGGCCTTCGCGCAACTCTCGGAGCGCGACCGCGCGCTGTTGCCGTGGGACCCGGAGCGCATCGACTGGGAAGACTATTGGACCAACCACCAGGTGAAGGGAATCGAGAAGTGGATCCAGCCCGAGGCGGTCAAGGATTGGGCCCTCCGGATTTGACCGGCCACTGAAGCATGCCCGCGTTTACAAAACAGGTAGGGCCGGCGGTCGTGGAGGAGCAGACGCTGGCGATGGTCCGGGAGATGCTCGTGGAGCTGGGGTCGAAGCACGCCGTCGAGAAGGTGACGCCGGGAGCGTCGTTCGACCGCGACCTGGGACTGGGCAGCCTGGAGCGCGTCGAATTGCTGGTGCGCTCGGAGGCGCGCTTCGGGGTGCAGTTGCCCGACGACGTGGCCCAGGAAGCCGAGACGGTCGGGGAGTGGATCGACGCTATTCTCGGGAGCGGCGGTCCGGTGGAGACCAAGGAGCGCTACCGCATCGTGCCGCCGGCGCGCCTCGCGCCACCCGAGCCCGTCGCCGCGACGACGCTGGTCGAGGCCCTGCGCGCCCATGCGGAGGTCGAGCCGGACCGCATTCACATCCACTTGCCCGAGGACGACCGGGGCCAGGACATCACCTACCGCGAGCTGCTCGACCGCGCGAGCGCCGTGGCTGCCGGCCTTGTCGCGGCGGGACTCGGGCGCGAGCAAACGGTCGCGATCATGCTGCCGACTTGCGCCGACTTCTTCTACGCTTTCTTCGGCGTCATGCTGGCGGGCGGCATTGCGGTGCCGATTTATCCGCCGGCGCGGCCGGACAAGATCGAGGAGTACGTCCGGCGCCAGGTGCTGATTCTGCGCAATGCGGAGATCCGGTTCCTGATCACGTTTGATCGCGTGAAGGCCGTCTCGCAGCTTATGCGCGCGCAACTGCCGAGCTTGATCGAGGTGACGAACGTTGCGGCCCTGAGCCGGCCGGGCGCGCCTTTCAAGGCTGTCGAGCCGGCCGACCTCGGGTTCATCCAGTACACCTCGGGCAGCACGGGCGACCCCAAGGGCGTGATGCTGACGCACGCCAACATCCTGGCCAACGTCCGCGGCATCGGCCAGGCAGTGAACGTCCGGCCCGACGACGTCGTCGTCACCTGGCTGCCGCTCTATCACGACATGGGACTGATCGGCTCGTGGCTCTTCGCCCTGTATCACGCCGCCCCTATCACGGTCCTGTCGCCGCTCGCGTTCCTGAGCCGGCCGGAGCGCTGGCTCTGGGCGATGCACGACGCCGGCGGCACGCTCTGCCCGGCTCCGAACTTTTCCTACGAGTTGTGCGCCCGCAAAATTCCCGATCGCGCGCTCGAAGGCCTGAACCTCAGTTCCTGGCGTGTCGCAATCAACGCCGGTGAGGCGGTGCTCCCCGACACCATCGCCCGCTTTAGCAAGCGCTTCGCGAAGTACGGGTTCCGGGCCGAGAGCATGCTGCCTTGCTATGGTCTCGCCGAATCGTCGGTGGCGCTGGCCTTTCCGCCGATCGACCGGCGGCCGCGCATCGACACCATCCGGCGCGAGGCTTACGAGCAGTACGGGCGCGCGGAACCGGCCACACCTGGCGAAACGAACGTGATGCGTTTTGTCTCGGCTGGATCTCCCCTGCCGCAGCATGAGGCGCGCCTGGTGGACGAGCAGGGCCACGAGGCCGGCGAGCGCCGTCAGGGGAAGCTGCTGTTCCGCGGGCTCTCGCGCACCTCGGGATACTACCGCAATCCCGCAGCCACTGCCGCGGCCATGACCCCCGACGGCTGGATGGACTCGGGCGACCTCGCCTACTGGGCGGATGGCGAGCTCTTCATCACGGGGCGGCTGAAGGACTGCATCATCAAGTCCGGGCGGAACATCATCCCGCAGGAGGTAGAAGCGGCAGCGTCCGAGGTGCCCGGCGTACGGAGGGGCTGCGTCGCGGCCTTCGGCGTTACGGACCCCGCTACCGGTACCGAGCGCATTGTAGTCGTGGCCGAGACGCGCGCCGTGGCTGCCGAGGATTGCCTTGGGGCGGCCGGTGGAG
>JBGPDC010000146.1:0-15122 GCA_041482115.1 Terriglobia bacterium
ACATTCCCACCGCCTCGACGACGGCTGTCCTTATCCACCAAAAATAAACCCCGAAAGGAGCCCGAGCATCTTTGAACCCTCCCGTTCTTCAGGCTCATCCTTCAATGAGAATATGCTCCGTCGCTCGACCCTTGCTAACCATGGAGAGGAAAGTAACGTCTGTGTGTCGGGTTCGCCTTAGCTTCGTGACAGGCGCGCCGGGAGTGGCCGTGTATTATAATCGTACGCTCCAATCCAAGCTCTCAAGACCGGGAGGGTACACGACATGAAAGTGAGAGCAGAGATGACCCGTAGCCGAGCCGCGACCGTAAGGGAGCGGTTTTTGAGGCGGCAGTTGGGCTTCGAAGCACCGCTCCCTTACGGTCGCGGCTGGGAATCCGAGCGTGGGGCTACTTTCAGACGGCCCCAGGAAATCAAGGTATTCGGGTGGCTTCTCACTTTCATGTCGCGCACCCAGACCGGGATGAGACAGGGCCGGCGAGCCCTCCGGGAGGGAAGATGAACTTTCGTTTTCGTTTGCAGGCGGGAGCGGTGCTCCTGTCGGGTGTGCTGGCGTTGAGCCCGGTAGCGGGCGCGCAGACGGCGGGCGGCCTCAAGATCCAGGTCGTAGAGGGCGAGGGCGCTGTGAATAACGTCCAGACCGGCAGCGGGCGCGATCCGGTGGTCGAGGTGCGCGACCAGAACGACAAGCCCGTGCCCGGCGCCAAGGTTACTTTCTCGCTGCCGGAACGCGGTCCGGGGGGATCGTTTTTTGGCGCCGCCCGCAACGTGACCGTGCCGACCAACGAGCAGGGCCGGGCCGCCACCAGCGGATTCCGCCCCAACCTCCAGGAGGGGAGCTTCCTCATCCAGGTCTCGGCGGCCGCGGCCAATCAGACTTCGACGGCGGTCATTAACCAGACCAACACGAGGCCCGGCTCTATGGCGCGCTCCCCCGCCGACAACACCCGCCACTGGAGCAACACCAAGACCCTGGCCGTGGTGGCCATCATCGGCGCCACGATCGGCGTGATTGCGGCGACGCGGGGAAGCGGCCAGCCGGCCGCGGCCACTACCACCGGCACTTCCGTCACGCCTGGCGTCGTGACGGTGGGGACCCCCCGCTAACGAGGACCTCCGAATGAAGACCCCCTGCCTGCTCCTTGCCGCTCTACTACTGGTGGCCGCCCCTGGGAGGGCGGATTCGGATTCGTCGCCCGTGCGCGGACCGGTGCTCGGCTACGTGCTCGACTCCCCCGCGCAGGCGATCCGGCCGCTCTTTGGTATTCCCGGCGCCTCGTATTTCGGCGCCCCTCTCGCGCTGCCGTTCCCCATCGCGAGCCTCGCCGTCTCGTCCCGGGCGGACTTCGCCCTCGCGGTCAGCGCGGACGGCCAGCCGGCGCTTTATTTGCTGCGCTCGGCTGGGACGGCTCCGGCTGGTGCGGGTCCAGATGACGCGGCTCCGGAAATCCTGCCGCTGCCGGTGGTCATCGCCGCCGATGCCCGCGTGATCCTGAACGCCGATGATTCGGCGGCCGCCGTCTATTCGCCGGGTGGCCGCACGTTGCAGGTGCTACGCCTCGGAGCGGGTGCGCCGGTCCCAAGCGCCGTGCTGGATCTGCCGGGCATCGTCGCCGCGGTAGTTCTCAGCCGCGATGCCTCCTGGGCGCTGGTGGCGGCCGATGACGGACTCTACCGGCTCACGCTCAGTGAAGGCAATACGCCGGCTCGCCTGCTGGGGCGTTTCGCGGAACCTTCCGCCCTGGCCCTGCTGCCGGGCGAGCGCGACGCCGCCCTGGTCGACCACCTTACCCAGGACCTGTTCCTGATCCGCAACGTCGCGGCCGACCCTGAAATACTGGCCCTCGCCGGCGCCCGCGACGGCCTCTCGAATCCGGTGGGCGTGGCGGCCTCCGCCGACGGACGGCGCCTCTTTGTGGCCAGCGCCGGTGACGGGACACAGTCGGGCTCGGTAGCCATCGTGGATGTCGAGTCCCGCGCGGTCGAGATCCAGCCGGCCCTCGACGGCGCCCCGGCGCGGCTGGTGCGCCTGGCAGGGCCTTCTACCTTTCTGCTGAACGAGGCCGGCCACGGACCGGTCCAGATCTTCGACGACGCCGGCCAGCCCGGCCTGTTCTTCGTACCAGCCGCCGCGAGGGAGCAATAGCGATGAAATTCACGAGACTGATTCTTGGCGCTGGCTTCCTGCTGCTGGCCTTTGTCCCTACGGGCTTCGCGCAATCCCAGTTTCTGATTAGCGCGCGGCAAGGCGACCTGATCCAGACCGTCACCGACGGCGCCAGCTTGACGTTTTCTTCGGAAGGCCTCCGGCAACCCGTCTCCGCGACCCTCACCGTAACCTACCGCGGCGCGAGCAGCGCTCTGGTGGGCGGCTTCGACCTCGCTGGCACGACGGATTTCACGGTCGGCGCGAGTCCCGAACTGCCCGCCACGCTCAACCCCAACGACAGCGTGGTGTTTGTCATCCAGTTCAGCCCCACCACTACGGCCCGTTCTTCCGTGCGCTTCCGCATCAATTTCACGGAAGGCCGCACCAGCAGCGGTATCAACTTCAATCTGACCGGCATCACGCCCGACTTTGGTTTCAGCTACGCGCCGCTCCCGGGCGGCAACCAAAATTCGGTGCCCGCCGGCGGGACCGTCGTCTTTCCCGACACCACCGTGAATGCGGACGGGTCCGTGTTGTTCGTCATCAGCAACCGCGGCAGCGGCCCGGGGACCCTCAACGGCATCACCCTGAGCGGGGCGAACTTTACCCTTTCCGGACTGCCCATTTTGCCAGCCGTGGTGCAGCCCGGCCTGGACGTCCGCGTCACGCTAAAATTCAGTCCCCTGGCGCTCGGCACCGGCAGTGGAACGGTGCGGGTCGACTTCGTCGGGCGCAGCGCCACCGTGAACTTGACCGCCGCCGGCGTGGGGACCTCGTTCAGCTACGAACTGGTCACCGCTTCCGGCTCGCAGGTGTTCACCGCCGATCAGACTCTGACCCTGCCCCAGACCAACCTCACACAAACCACTGCCGTGGTGGTGCGGGTACGGAACAACGGCAATTCCGACGGGGTGATTACGGCCATCCAGGCGACGGGGGCGGCGGAAATCACGCTTTCGAACGTACCTTTCCTGCCGCTGACAGTGGCCTCGGGCGGCGTCTTTACCTTTACGATCAACTTTGCCCCGACGCAGCCGGTGACCAGCACGGCGCGCCTGCGTATCGGAGACGCTTTCTTTGGCCTCTCCGCGGTGGGCTCCGGATCGACCCTCACCTACGCCCTCACGGTGGGCTCGGCTACCTCGGCGGTTAGCGCGAGCGGCAGTGTCGTCCTGCCCCCGGCGCAGCTCGGAGGCACCTCCACCGGGGTGTTTCAGATCTCCAACACCGGCAACGCTCCGGCGGCCATCAACAGCATCAGCGTCACCGCCGGCAGCGCTTTCACCCTGGCCCGGATTCCGGCCCTGCC
Source organism: Terriglobia bacterium (assembly GCA_041482115.1). GTDB lineage: Bacteria > Acidobacteriota > Terriglobia > Bryobacterales > JACQDG01 > JBGPDC01. The sequence continues at coordinate 3,459 of JBGPDC010000146.1, forward strand.
GGCCCAGATTGCGGCGGGCCAGAGCCTGTCCTTCTCGATTGTGTTTACCCCGGTGGCGAACGGCTCGGCCACCGCGACCCTCAGCGTGAATAGCGCGACCTTTACGGTGACGGGCGCCGGCGCCGATCCGCCCCCGTTGCCGGCGATCGCCTTCCCGGGGTCCTCGGCCACGTCCGAAGCCGCCACACAAGTAGGGCTGGGCGTGACGCTCGCCTCCGGCTACCCGGTAGACCTCACCGGCAAGCTGACCATCACCTTCGCCTCCGACGTATTCAACGACGACCCGGCCATCCAGTTTGCGGCGGGCGGCCGGGTGGTGAGCTTCACGGTGCCCGCCAACACCACGCGCGCCGTCTTCGCGCCGAACGCCAGCGAGGCCCGCCTGCAAACCGGCACGGTGGCCGGGACCATCACGGTGACGGCTACGTTCGCAACCACCGCCGGCAATGTGAACCTGACCCCGGTCACGGTTCCGTCGCCCGCGACTACGATCGCCATCCGGCCGGCCGCGCCGCGCCTGCGCAGCGTGCAGCTTTCCGCGCGCACCACGACCGGCTTCACGCTGCTCGTAACCGGTTACGCCACGACCCGCAGCGTCACCGGCATGGACTTCACCTTCACCGCGGCCAACGACCCGACCCGCACGGACCTCAAGCTCGAGACCTCCAGCTTGACCCTCAACGTGGACGGACCGTTCGCCTCCTGGTTCCAGAGCACGGCCTCGCAGCCGTTTGGGAGCTTGTTCACCGCGACGGTGACCTTCAACGTGCGCGGCGATATAGACGCCATCCAATCGGTGGCGGCCACGGTTGGTAATGCGCTGGGGAAGTCCGGCTCGATGGCGGTTAATCTGCGCTAGGGCGGGGACGGCCGGCGGCTGGGCCTCCGCGGCGCCGCGTATCAGCCGGCGGCAGATGCGCGTGAAACGCACGTCCTGGCGAAGGCGGTCCAGCCAGGGATCCCGATGCAGCGGGCGCCTAATCACAATAGATTGTCCCAGCTGCGGTAGGGTCGAGGTCGAGCAGCGGACGCTAGACGATTTTCTGTACGTTGCGCGCTTTGACGTAAGAGAGGCACTGTCGGCTCCGGTTTGCGCTCTTTTCACTGACCCGGTAGGGGCGTCGGCATTTACGCAGTACCTGAACAAACGTCTTATGGCGGTCAAAGGCAGCCGGGTAGAAGGAACCGGGCTTCAACTGCCCACCCAGAGGCGGTCGGGGGTATACTGCCAACCGTCGGGAACCTAAAATGGAAATACTGGGCAACGTGGTCCTCACGCTTATCGTTCCCGTTTTGCTCGTGATCGTTGCCAGTCTATTCCTGCGCGGCAAGCACACCGGGAGCGTGATACTCGCGGCCTTCGTTGCCTGGGTCTTGTATATCTATATCTTGACTCGGCCCTACGGGGGAGAACTGGCTGGCGTGGGCAGGTTCGTCGGAGCCGTCCTCTTTACGGGTCCTATCGTCAGCCTCATCGGCTTTTGCGTCACCCTGGTCCTGCGCATCAGTAGCAAGTGGACTCGGCATGTCTTCGATTTCGCTCTGCTGGCGAGCACCGTGATCGGCGCGTCTTCGCTGGCCATCAAGGTAGCGCAACGACACCGTGTCGAAACAAGAGAGTTGCCGGCGCTTGTGAAACGCATCTACGAGGCTGAGATGTCCTACAGCACGGGTCGGCCCGACAAGGCGTTCACGTGCGACGTTACGCAATTGCCGACGCTGGGCGTACTGGCGTGGAGCGTAGGTAACGCCTCCCGCGACGGCTTCGTAAGGGAGGCAGGATCCGGGTGGAGCGCTCAGTACAGGCAGCAGCTCCCCTACCAGGTAAGGCTCCGGTGCTGGGGCGGTGCGACTCCACAAGTCTTCCGCGTGGACGCATGGTACGAGAACAACAACCGCCTCCTCCGGTTCTTCTCCGATTGCCCTTGCGCCACCGTCAAAATCGCCATCAACCAGACCGGCGAGCTGGAGGTCGGCGATCCTTGGTGAAGTCACCTTCTGGTGGGGCTTCTCACCCGGGCTTTCTCATAACCTAATCTGAACCGACGCATCCGCGCCAGGGAAAGTCGTCCCTACAGCGGTAATGTGCGACAGCTCACCCAATTGCGGGAGCGACTGATCGATCGCTTTCCCAACACCGGGTGATTTCGATCCGCGCATCATCCAACTCCCGTTGCGGGTTACGTTGTGAGGATCGGCCTAACGCTGCGACTTCGGCGTGACCCGCCGCACCGTGACTCCCGCCTCGCCGAGCAGCCGCATGGCGCTGTCGTTCAGCGGATAGTCCAGGTTGTAGACCACCTCGCGGAGTCCCGCGTTGATGATCATCTTGGTGCACATCAGGCACGGCGCGAAGGTCGTATAAAGGGTCGCCTCCTTGAGGGCGATCCCGTGGTAAGCGGCCTGCACGATGGCGTTTTCCTCCCCGTGCGAGCAGAAGCACTCCTCGAGCGCGGTCCCGCTCGGGGCCATCGAGTTGCAGCGAGGACAGCCTCCCTCGTCGCAGTTCTTCACCCCGCGGGGCGTGCCGTTGTAGCCGGTTGAGATGATCCGGCGGTCCTTGACGATGATGGCCGCTACTTTCCGCTTCATGCAGTTGCTGCGCCGGGCGACCATGGAGGCGATCCCCATGAAGTACTCGTCCCAGCCCGGGCGGGAGTGGTTCATCGACCAGCGCCGGACCACTTCGTCGAGGTGCGCGTGCAGCGCTTCGAGCGAGCCGTCATTCCGCAGGCGGTGGTCGGCGGCTTGAAAGACCTCTCGCAATTGTTGCGCGGCGGGATCGGGGCTGGTCATTTCGCGCTGCTCCTGGGTTACGAACTCCTCGAGGCTGGCGGGCGTGCGCGCGTCGGCCCGCTGCCGCACGCGTTCATAGCGCACCTCGACCGGCGCCTCGACCAGCAGCAGGTGGAACTCCGGCAGGCGCCCGAGCGCGGCCACCTCGGCGGGATTGCGCACCGAATCCACCACGTAGTTGCGGCTGGGCTCGAGGCGGGTCTTGATGCGCTCGGCCAGCACTCCGGCGCCAAAATCCTGCCGCAGCCGGTTGCCGGCGTCGATCAGGTTCTGCCGGGTAGGCGGGGCGCCTTGGCGGGCCAGTTCCGCCCGGATTTCATCTGAGAGGGAGTAGTACTCGAAGCCCCTGGTTTTGAGATAATCGCAAACAGCGGTCTTGCCAGCGCCATTCGTACCGGTGAGCCCAATGACCATGCCGCCCCATCTTAACAACTTAACCGCAGTTCGAGCGCCCGACCGCCCCGGTGCCCGCGGGCCGGTGCGTAAGTCGAATCTGCCGGTCCTTCTAGTGGGAATGCCCGATTTCCGGCAAGTACGGAAATACCGCACCATAACTTGGCGAGGTCATATGCGCTGAGCCAGATGTTGCTGCCGATATGGAAGTAGCGGCGTCCCCCTAGGCGCAGTGCCATACCTCGAGACTAGACCACGATGAAACCCTGGCGCATCGCATTCCTATTGATTTTGCTGCTCACCCCGGTGTTGTCGGCAGCCACCTTGCTGACCAACGATATCCCGGTGAGCTTTATCCTGCCCGCCGTGGCGACACCGACCCTCTTCAATGGGGCGCTCGGCTATGCCATTTACGTCCCCCCGGGCGCGGGCCGTCTTACGGTGGTCTATGATCCGGACGACATCCTCTACGTCTCGGAACTGGCGCTTCGCTTCGAATTCGACGTCGGCTACAACGGCATCGGCGTGGTGGTGGCCGACTACCGCACGGGAAGCGGAGCCGGGACCCGGCAACTCGAAGTTACCCCCCAGAGTAATCCGCCCTTGCAAGCGGGCACCTACTTCATCGGCTTCAACGTATTTTCGGTGAACGGCGCGTTTGGCTCCCACGGCACGGTGCGGGCGACGGTAGAAGGTGGCTCGGTGCCTCCGCTTCGTACGGTAGCCATCTCGAACTTCGACAAGGGTTTGGACGGCTGGAGCCGCAATGCCGGCCCCAGCGATCTGCCGGGCGCGAGTCAGGGCGACCCGAACTCCGTGGAGGTCTGGCGCGAAGCCGGCGGCAACCCGGGCGGCTATATTCGTTACGAGGACGCCGGCGGCGGGATGCCCGACGCCCTGGTAGGCCCCCCTAAGTTCCTGGGCAATCTGGCAGCGCTCACCGAGCCCCGCTTCGAGTTCGACATGCGGGATCTAGGGGGCTTCGATGCGACCAATCCAGTCGAGCTGCGCATCTTTGGCGCCGGCGCCGCCTACAGTTGGACGGGCTCCCTCGTGCCTCCCTTCAATGCCCCCCCGCCTTACCCCCCGGCTCCGACCTTTCCCCCCGGCGAGCCGTCCCCCAATCCCCCGCTCGAGCCGGAATCGAACCCCTGGCGGCATTACACGGCCTCCCTGCAATCGCAAAACTGGTCGCGGATCGCGGGAGACGCTTTCTTCAGCCAGGCGCTCGCCAACGTCCAGCGCCTGGAGCTGATCACCGACCTCGGTTCCATCTCGACCACGATGGGCATCGATAACGTGGCGCTGCGCTCGCGCGGCGAAGGGCCGCCGCCCGCGGTGCTCGCGGGCAACACCAGTTTCTCGGCGGGACCCGACGGCTGGACCCGCAACTACCCGGCCAGCGCGCTGGCGGGCGCTACCACCGGCAACGCCGACTCCACCTTCCGCTGGGCCCCCTTCGAAGGGAACCCCACCGGATATAACCGGTTGAACAGCAGCGGCGGTCCCGCGCGGGACTATATGGTGGCCCCTGCCTGGCTGATAGGCGACTATACCGGCATTTCAAATCCCCGCTTCGAGCTGGACTACCTTCACATATCGGGCGGCACAGCCACGCGGCCGATCGAGATCCGGCTCATCGGCGCCGATGCGGTTTTCGTGTGGACCGGACCGGTTCCTACCAACATCTGGACCCACTATGTCGTGCCATTGGGCGCGGTGGTGTGGCCACGGGTGTCGGGTTCCGCTACTTTCCTGCAAGCGCTCGCCAACGTGCAGCGGATCGAGATCAGCATGCAGCAGCAGTCGCAGGGCGCGGAGACCAATGCTCTCGACAACTTCTGGCTGCTGCCCGGCGATGCCCTGAATCCGGCTCCCCCGGCCCTCAGCGCCAACCCGCTGGCACTGTCCTTTACCGCCCTGGTACGCGGCGATAATCCGCCGCCGCAACCGCTGCACGTCACCTCCATCGGGGGCGGACTGCCGGTGAGCTTTACCGCGGCGGTCACGAGCAATACAAGCTGGCTGCGGCTCTCCGCCGTGAGCGGCACCACGCCTCAAAGCGTCAATGTGCTCGCCGATCTCACCAATCTCGGCGTCGGCGCCTACACCGGACGCGTCACCGTCACACCCCTCGGTCCGGGCATGCTGCCGCAGACCGTGGAGGTGTCGCTTACTGTCGAGGCCCGGCCCGGTCCGACGCCCCGCATCAATACGGAAGGAATCGTCAACGCGGCCAGCAACAGACAGCAGCTTTCCCCCGGCTCCTTGGGAGCTCTATACGGCTCCGGTCTGGGACCAGTAGGCGGCGCCCTTGCCGCCTACCTCCCGGGCGGGTCGACGCTGCCGACCCGGGTGCAGGGTGTTCGGCTGCTGGTTCTGGAGACCTACGGCGCCCTGATCGCCGAGGCTCCGCTGCTCTATGTCGGCGAAAACCAGATCAACTTCCAGTTGCCCTTCGAGACTTTCGGCCGCTCCGAAGTTCGCCTCGTGGTCGATAACAACGGCAACCTCAGCGACCCGGTCAGCCTCCAGGTGGTATCCAGTTCCCCCGGCGTTTTCACCTGGGCTGCCAACCGGGCCGTCGCCATCAATCCCGACAACTCGGTCAACACCTCGGCTAACGCGGTGTACCGGGGCGATTACCTGACCGTCTATATGACCGGCCAGGGAGTGGTAACGCCCACACTTCCCACCGGCTCCGCGGCGCCGTCCAAGCCGCTGGTGCGCTCGCCACTCCCGGCCAAGGCGTGGATCGGCGGCGCGCCTGCTCAGATCCAGTTTCTGGGTCTGACGCCCGGACTGGTGGGCGTCCTGCAGTTGAACGTGGTGGTGCCCTACGAGGCTCCGCTCGGCGATTCGCCGCTGGTAGTGAACATCAACGGCTCGACCAGCAACGAAGCGCTGGTGTCGGTGCGGTAGCTCAAGCGGTAAGATTGCCGATCTGCGTGAAGACCTCGCGCAGCGCGGGGTACATCCTCTGAAAAACGGGATACCGGCGGCCGTAAGCGGCCGCCGCTTCCGTTTCTGGCTGCACCCGGCTCACTTCCCGAATCGTCGCGGCACAGGCTTCCTCGACCGTCGCAAAGTGCCCGGTCCCGACCGTCGCGAGCAACGCCGCCCCGTAAGCCGATCCTTCCTGGGTCGCGAGCGTTACGACGGGACGTCCGAAGACGTCGGCCAGCATCTGCCGCCAGAACGGGCTGCGGGCGCCGCCCCCGGAAGCCCTGACGGCTGTGAGATCAACTCCCAGGTGTTCAATGATTTCCAGGCAATCTTTCAAGCTATACGAGACGCCCTCCAGGACCGCCCGCGCGAGCTCGGCGCGGCCGTGGCGGGCGGTGAGCCCGATCCAGCCGCCGCGCGCGGCCGAGTCGAGGTGCGGCGTCCGCTCGCCCATCAGGTAGGGCAGCCAGTAGAGCCCGTCCGAGCCGAGCGGCGCGCGGGAAGCCTCGGCCGTCAGCTCGTCGTAGGAAGCTCCCGGCGCGAGCTGGTTCCGGAACCATTGCAGGCTCAGCCCCGCGCCCTGCGTCACGCCCATGACATGCCATTTTCCCGGCACCGCATGGCAGAAAGTATGGACCCGGCCGGCCGGATCGTAGGCCGGGCGCTCGAGGTGCGCGAACACCACCCCGGAGGTCCCGATGGTGCACGAGACGACGCCCGCCTCAACGATGCCGTTGCCGATAGCGCTCGCGGCCTGGTCGCCCGCTCCGCCGACCACAGGCGTCCCGGCTCTTAGGCCGGTCTGCTCTGCCGCGCGCGCCGAGACTCGTCCCGCGACCTCGGGCGATTCCACTACGCGAGGCAGGAGGCTTTGGTCCAGGCCCAGGCCCTGGACCATCGTGTCGGACCAGCGCCGGTGCACCACGTCGAACAGCGCCGTGCCCGACGCGTCGCTCACGTCGCTGGCCAGCTCCCCGGTCAGGCAGAACCGGACGTAATCTTTCGGCAGCAGGATCTTCCGGGTGCGCTCGAACGACGGCGCGTCGTGATCGCGGACCCACAACAGCTTGGGGAGCGTGAAGCCCGTCAGGACGGGGTTGGCGATCGAGGCCACCACCCGCTCGCGGCCGAGGCGCGCGTTGATCGCGTCCACCTGTTCCTGGCTGCGCTGGTCGCACCAGATCAGGGCCGGGCGGACCACGGCGTGCGCGGCGTCGAGCAGGACGAGGCCGTGCATCTGCCCGGAGAGTCCGACGCCGGTGACGTCCTCGCCGCGCCGGCCGCTCTCGCGCAGCACGCCCTGAATCGCCGCCTGGGCCGCCTCCCACCAATTTTCCGGACGCTGCTCGGCCCACTGCGGGCGCGCCATCCGCACGTCCTCGTGGGGCGCGGTGAACCCGGCCAGCACGCGGCCCGTGGCGTCGATGAGCAGGGCGCGGCTGCCCCCGGTGCCGATATCGACTCCCAGCCAGCAGGCCATTTAGTTGAGAACGAGACAGGCGGCGCCGTAGAGGCCGGCTTCATCGCCTAGTTGCGCTTTTTCGATGCGGGTATCGCTTTCGCGGTAGGTGAGCGACCGCCGGCGGCACTCCTCGAACATGGCGGGCGCGAAAAGATCCCAGGCGGCCAGCACGCCGCCGCCTAAAAGATACAAGGGGAAATTAAAAGTATTGATAAGGATGGACAAGCCCAACCCGAGGGCCCTTCCCATCCGCTCGAAGATGGCGCGGGCCTCGGCGTCCCCGGCCTCGGCGGCTTCGTAGACCCGCGCCGAAGTGAGCGCGCCGGTCACCGCTGCGAGCGCGGGGGACCGTCCGGCCGCGGCCGCCTCCCGCGCCAGGCGCGCGACGGCGGTCGCCGACGCCAGAGTCTCGAGACATCCGGTGTTGCCGCAGCCGCAGAGCGCCCCGTCGTGCGGCTCGATCGTGATATGGCCCAGCTCTCCGGCCATGCCGAGGTACCCGTGCAGGATCTTGCCGTCCGAGATGATCCCGCCGCCGACGCCGGTCCCCAGGGTCAGCAGCACCAGATCGTTCACCTGGCGTCCCGCGCCCATCCATTTTTCGCCCAGCGCCGCCGCGTTGGCGTCGTTTTCGAGCACCACGCCGCAGCCGACGCGTCGCACCAGGTCGTCGCGCATGGCGAAGTTCTCGAGACCGGGGAGATTCGGGGCCTTGAGGACGACACCGGTGTCCAGATGGATGAAGCCCGGCACGCCGATCCCGATGCCGAGCAGTTTCTCCGCGGGCCGGGCCTGGCGGACCTGCTCGACGCCGCGGGCGATGGTTTCCATCAGGGCATCGCGGCCCGCGCGGATGTTCGTGGGGGCGCTGAAGCGGTCGAGCTTGCCCCCGTCGGGGCGGAACGCCGCCACCCGCAGGTTGGTGCCGCCGAGGTCGACGCCGATCGCGTACTCAGACACCTCGACAGTATAAGCCAACCGGCCGCCGGCATCTGGCTACAGCTCTGCGGGCGCTCCGCGCGCTCGTCCGGCTGGACACCAACCCCAATATCGGTGAGTCATTTCACTGGCAATTTCGGCGGCGATCGTTTTGCAATTAAGCGGGCCGCGGAGACTAAGCGAGGGCCCCTCCACGCACCTTCATTGCAGCGCCGATGTTCACCATTTTCACTGCCGCGCCCCCGCTGCTACTTCCCGAAACTTCGACCCTGCGGCTGGGGTCCGTGCCCCGAAGCGAATGTCCATCATGGCGTTCCTTTCGAACTCCACCTCGCCGCCGCGCGCGATCACGCTCGAGTATACGGACCACGCGAGGCCGTAGTATCCGAACGCCATTCCCACGTACCGCGAACTTTGCGACACCGCCGACCCTAACAGCCCAAATCCCAAACCGCCCCCCAGCGTTCGTCCCGAAACATTTCCCTCTCCGCCCGCGGTTCCTGTCTCGCGGTGATGGCCCGCATCATTGTCCGCCGCCTTGCTGGCCAGCACCAGCGAAATTAACGGTGCAATGAACCGCGTCTTCGATTCCTGCGCTTTAACGCCGCCTTCCGAATCCACTCTGATCGGCGCCGGCCCGTTTCCCTCCGCCGCTTCGAGCCTAGCCTGCGTCTTCAGCGGCGCTGGCAGCGGCGCTGCCGGTCTCAAATTCGCGACCTCCGCCGGCAACTCTATCTTTTCGAAGTTGAATCGAAGCTGCCCCGGCCGATGGAAGGACCGCGCCTTCTTCACCACGGTCACGGTGCCAACCAGCCGCGTCCCCTCCGGCAGCACCAGTTTTTGGTTGGCGGAATACAGGGGCGCGGCCACGACGGCCTCCGCTGCCTCCCCGGGCTTTGCGGTACCCGAAGTCAGAGCCGTAAGCAGTCGCGCCCGCACCACGCTATCCGCGCTCGGCTGCAATCCCAACTCCAGCAGGTCCCCCAACTTCACCGACTCTGTACCGAACTGCAGCGCCTCCCGCAGCGGCGCATCGAAGCGCGTCCCGCGCCGCACGTACTGCGGATGATAGGGCAGCTTCGCCCACAAAAAATCAACGAGCTTCTCCTTCTTATTGGGTCCGCGCACGATGTCCGCTATCCCCCTGCTGCGCGCGTTGATTGCTCCGTTGATCTGGTCTTTCGCCGTCCGTTTGGACGTCCCTAGAATCCCGCCGTTGGGGTTGGAGGACGGCGGCTTCGGGTTCTTCTTCTTGTTCTTCGATGGCTCCGTGTAGATGGAATTCAGCCCCATGACCGCCACGGTTTGAAGCGGAACCTTGCTGCCGTCAGGGAGGTTCAAGCTGTCGAACTCGACCCGGGCATTGCGAAGAGGCGTGAAATCGCCATTGACAATCGCCCGGAACCGAAGCCATTTGCCGACCGGCTCAACCTGACTGACTTTGCCCGTCACCACGGACCCGGTGGGAACCACCTCCTTGTCGAATGCGAAGACCGGCTCCAGGATTTTGCCTTCCACCGGAGCCCCGGCGCGTTTTGAGGCTCGCTTCGTCAGGTAGAGGCGCAACGGCGCTCCCGAAGGAACGCTCAGCGAGATTTTCGGAGCTTCGCCACCGCCGGGCGACTGTTCAGCCTCCGATGCCGAAAGAAAACATAGGCCTGCAAGGATGCCCAGCGCAACTCTCATAACACCTTCGCCATATCATTTCAGACTCGGAACGAGAGGTCTACTTCAGAAACGCTTTTAAGTAAAGAAACGCACGGCCGCGACCTGCAGGTCGGTGCCGCCCAGGTTCACGCCGATCGCGTACTCAGACAACTCGACAGTATAAGCCAACCGGCTGCTGTTCCCGGAACATGCGCCTGCGCCGCGAATCATTAGAGTGAGACAGGGTATAATTCGCCGAGGAGACATATGAGAGTTCTCGTCCTGCTCGTTCTGGCAGGACGTTTACAGCGACGCCCGGATCCCGGAGCCGCGAAGAAGCGCTGAAAGGGGATGGTCTTATGAACAGGGGAGCATGCCGGGCGGCGGTGCTGGTGGCCGCCGGTTTCCTGATCGGGGGCCCGGCGGCGGCGCAAAGCGCCGGATCACCAGGCTCGGTACCGGACCTCTCAGGATTTTGGGAGCGCAAAGATGAGACCGGCTCGGGCAGCTTTGGCGGGACGCTGGCCAAGCTCCCGCTTCCCGCCCTGACGCCGGAAGTGATCCAGGCCAACCGGCAAAAGGCTGGCACCGAGCGGGCCGGCTACGTGGTGTCGTTTACCTCGAAATGGTGCATGAACCTGGCGTACCCCTTCATGATGCAGCACTCCGCGCCCTTCAACATCCTCCAAACCGCGGACGAAATTGCGGTGGTTCCCGAGACGCACGCCGCTATCCGGCATATTTATCTCGACGGACGCCCGCATCCGGGCCCGAGAACTTTGGAATTGACCTCCACCGGCCACGCCATCGGACGCTGGGAGGGCGATACGCTGGTGGTCGACTCCGTGGGCTTTGCCGACGGCGACCGTGTGCCCGGCGGCGGAAGGACCAGTCCCGCGACGCATCTGGTCGAGCGCTATCGCCTGCTTGAGGGCGGCGAGAAGCTCTCGATAACGTTTAGTTGGGAAGATCCTAAGATCTATTTGAAGCCGCACACCTACCAGCTCATCTACCACAAAATGCCGCCGGGCACTTACGCGTTCGAGGAGTTCTGTGATGCGAGCGACCCCAAGCAAAGCGGCTCGGTCGTGGAACCGCCGCAGAAATAGCCCGATGCCGCCGCGTCTGACCATCTATGGGGTCCTGGGACTGCTGGCCGCGGGGTGCGGCGCGGCCGCGGGCCAAACCGCCGGAACGGCGCCGAACCTGTCGGGATTTTGGGAGCTGCGCTTCGACAGCCGCCATGTTCCCGAAGCGTCCCTGACGCCCGCAGCCGCCGCGGAAAGCAAGAGCGAACTGGCGCGGCACGATAGGACCGCGATCCGCTGGTGTCACTTTCTCGGCGTGCCGTTTCTGATGGGCGAGTCGCCCCTCGACGTTCTGCAGGGACGCAACGGCAAGCAAGTGATCATCGCTTCCCCCGCGCAGTCTCTCGGCCGCCACATTTACACCGACGGACGCCAGCATCCCAACCAGGAAAC
>JBGPDC010000147.1:0-15095 GCA_041482115.1 Terriglobia bacterium
CTTCGACTACGCCACCGCACACTACCATCTCGCGGCGGCGTCCGTCGGCGAGGTAGGTGAGGACGCCGGTCCCCAGCTCGGCGATGAGGGGGGCGTGCTCGGGGCGCACGCCGAGCTCGCCCTGGCGCGCGGGGATCTGCGCTTCGCTGACCTGCTCGCGGAGCTATTAAAGAAGATCCTGGCCAACGTGATTGGTTTCGATCTGAACCCGCTGGCCGTGATGGCGGCGAGGACCAACTACCTGGTGGCGATCAAGGACCTGGTGCGCCACGTGGATAACGTGGAGATTCCCGTTTACCTCTGCGATTCGATCATGACACCGGCGGAATACGGCGACTTGTTTCTGGGGGTGGGGAACGTTGCCAAAGTCCCGTGCAGCGCTATGAAACCTCCGCACCTGCTGGTGCCTAAGGAAATCGCCAGAAGTCCGAAGGACGTCGCTACTTACGCGGGAGTACTTGAGGCTTGCGTCAGAAATGGCTATTCGCCCGATGAATTTCTGTCTCGCTGCCGCGACGAGGGGCTGAACATCACGCAAACCGATGCCCACATCGCCCTTTACAAGGAGCTGGTGCGCCTCGACATGGAAAACAAGAACGGTATCTGGGCGAGGATTATCAAGAACAATTTTGCGCCCTTGTTTGTCGGAAGGATGGACTACGTTGCCGGAAATCCACCGTGGATCAACTGACGCAATCTGCCGAATGAGTACCGTGAAGCGATCGCCCCGTTATGGCAACACTATAACTTGTTTACTCAGAAGGGGCTAAGCGCAAGGCTTGGCGGAGGAATGGATGACATAAGCGTGTTGATGCTAGGGCACTGCCGGTCCGCGCGCAACGACGGGTGAAGCACGCGCCTAGGCCGGCTCCACCACCTCGTAGAAATCCCGCACCCGGCTCTCCAGCAGCGGCACCACCTTGCCGAGAATGTTCTCTTTGAACGCCTCCGTCGCCATATGCGCGTCGTAACCCGCCCGGTCCCGGTACTGCTCATACAGCAGCAGCTTCCGCGGATTCTCCAGCGCTTGGTTCACCGTGTAAAACGCGCACCCCGGCTCCGCCCGCGATAGCGTAATCATCTTCTTCAAAATCGCGACCACCTCGTCCTGCTTGCCTTCCTTGATGAGATACTGCGCCGCAACTACGAACATCCTCGGTAGCCTCCTCGGCCCGTGAGCGGGCCTCCCCCCATGCTACAATCCCCCCTCCATGCTCGCTGCCACTATCGACCGCCTGTTCGAGGCCCAGACCGATTCCTATGGCCTCGAGTATCAGGAGGCCTTCGCCGAATTCAAGACCGCTCTGAATCGCGGCGAGGTCCGCGCCGCCGAGCCCTCGCCCGGCTCCCCGCTCGGCTGGAAGGTCAACCCCTGGGTCAAGCGCGGCATCCTGCTCGGTTTCCGCATCGGCGCCGTCATCGACATGTCGGTGGACGACGGCCGCCTCCCCTTCTTCGACAAGGCCACCTACCCCCTGCGGAAGTTCGATCCGGCCTCCGGCGTGCGCATCGTGCCCGGCGGCTCCTCCATCCGGGACGGCTGCTATATTGCCCGCGGCGTCACCTGCATGCCCCCCATGTACGTCAACGTCGGCGCCTACGTCGACGAAGGCACCATGGTCGACTCCCACGCCCTCGTCGGAAGCTGCGCCCAGATCGGCAAGCGCGTGCACCTCAGCGCGGCCGCCCAGATCGGCGGCGTCCTCGAGCCCGTCGGAGCCCTCCCCGTCATCATCGAGGACGACGTCCTCGTCGGCGGCAACTGCGGCGTCTACGAAGGCACCATCGTCCACCGCCGCGCCGTCCTCGCCGCCGGGACCATCCTCACGCGCTCGACCCCCGTCTACGACGTGGTCCGCAACACGATTCACCGCTCTTCCGATGACGCTCCGCTGGTGATTCCCGAGGAAGCCGTCGTGGTTCCCGGCAGCCGCGCCTTTGCGCACGGCCCCGGCAAAGACTGGAATCTTTCGCTTTACACGCCCGTGATCGTGAAATACCGCGACGCCAAGACCGACGCCCGGCTCCAGCTCGAAGACCTGCTGCGCTGAGGTGGGGCGGCCTTCAGGCCGCAGCCTGGCCCCTCGGCCAGGCTCAACCGTAACAGCCGAGCTTGAAGCTCCGTGCTGGCGCTCTAGCCCGCCCTGCCTACCGCTGCCGCCGGCCCCGCTTCGGTGGCGCGGGCGGGGGAGGCGGCGGTGCCGTCGTTCGTAACTCAAAAGTCGTCATCTCGCCCGCGCCTGCCTCCACCAGCAGGATTCCGCCCGCCCCCGCCGTCTTCGGAACAAACTCGGCTTCCCCGGCCTTCACCCAATACGTGCGGCCCGCGGCCAGGCCCACCACGTAAACATCCCCGCCTTCCCCCATCCGGACGTTGAAGGTCGTATCGCCGGAAGCCCAGACCACCGCCAGGTCCGAAAAAATCACCGGCTGCGGCCGTTCTGCCGGGCCGATCTTGCTCCGCTCTCCATCGGCAAAGAGCTGCAGCTCGCCGCCGTCGTACCCGATCCAGGTGGCATCGTCGTCCCAACTGCTGCGCGCGAACAGGCGCCCTCCGAGCTCGTCGTGCAGCACCAGGGGCGCAGAGTAATAGCTGAGCCCCGGCTGATACGGATTCAGCCACAGGAATTCGTAGGCCGCTCCGGACGCCGTGCGCAGCCGGTAAATGTCGTGCGTCAGCCAGCCTTGCAGGAATTGCGTTTCGACGCTGTTGGTTTCGTAGGCCGCCGCCAGCAGGTCGGCGCGCCGCTCGAGTTCCCCCTGCCGCGCGGCATCCTCCGCCGCCACGCTCATCGGCCGGTACGGCTGGCGGAAGCGATAGCCGTCAATCTCTACCGGCGCCGGATAGTATTGCAGCAGCAGATACGCCGGGAACTGCCGGAAATAGGCGCCCGCGTCTTTCCAAGCCTCCAGGTTGACGTTATCCCGGGCGGCATAGCAGAACTCCAGCAGTGCCACCCGCTCGGCCGGCGTCTCCGGCCCGCGCCCGCGTTCGAGCGCCGGTAGCAGCGTTCCGCGCCAGGTCTTCTCAAGAGCCTCCGTCAGTGCCGGCTCGGCGCCCTCCCAGTCGTCGACCAGCACGGTGGCCCCCATTACCCGGCTGGCGAAAGCCGTCCAGCTCGGTTGCGTCGCCATCGCCGCCACCCCGCGCACCATCCGCTCCGCCACTTTGCGGCGCTCCTCCTCCGGCATCACCGGATAGCACCAGTCGAAGACAATGGCCAGCAGGCGTAACTCCGCGGCGTCCGGTGCCCCCGGCTGTCCCGCTCGTCCCGCCGCCCAGGCGCGGGCCCGGCGCGCCGCCTCCTGGGAGCCGGCGACCTGATATTCGAGCGCCCGCACCAGCGGCTCCTCGGGCAGCGGCGGCGTCTCCCCGCTGAGCTGCTCTAGCTGCTGCCACCGTACGGTCTGGCGTTCGCGTTCCCGCCGCAGCAGCCGCAGGCGCCGCGCATTCAGCCACAGCCGCGGATGCTCCGTAACGACCTGATAGCTCTCGGCCGCCCACGAGGCCCCTGGGGCGAGCAACACCAAAGCGACGAGAACCTTCGACCAGCGGATCACGAAGCGCAGCATAGCACAGGGAAAACCCTGTCTCACCCCTGTGTCAAACCTACCCAATGCAAGAGTCCCATCCAGCCGATCCATGGTTTATTTTCAATAGCTTACGATGGTGCCTCAGTGGCCCACGCCGTGCTTCATCAGGAACCGAATTGGTGGAAAGACTACACCTCTTCAAACCTGCCCTCTGCCGTATCCGGCAGTTCGCGGGGTGTTAGGCAGGAAAACATTGTGCTTGCGGGAGCCGGTGTTATCGTTTACAGCCTAGCGCCTTGAGGCCGCCGGGTACAGCAGAGGGTTTTTTTCGCCCCCCAGGGATCTGGATTCCGGACTCTTGCCGGCGTTTCAGGCGGAGGAGAGCAGGACGCGGGCCTCGGCCTGGGACGACAGAGCCATTCTGGCATGGCCGGCGACAGATCCTATAGGAGTTCCTTGTGGACTCCGGCAGCTCCGGTTCCGGGCCTCTCCTTCCTGGCCCGAGCCGGAGCTACCAGCTAAGCGTCCCCGAGCGTGGCTCCTCGCCTTCCGCCGGCAGATACAGCGTCTTGCAGTTCTCACACCGGTAAACCTCTGCCTCGGCCCCCAGCTTCTGTTTGACCTCGTCGCCGAAGAAGTACCAGCGTTTCAGGTGCCCGGCGCAAATCTTACCCTTTTCGGCAGGTTCGTTGCAGGACCGCTGGCGGGGCACCCGGCGCTTGACTTTGGTCCCGTCTGACAGCGTAAATACCAGATTCTTAGTGACTTGTTCGCTCTGCACCGGCGCCGCCTGGGGCGGTGTGGTTTCGGCTTCCGTGGCCATGACCGCTCTCCTTTACCCGGTATCCGGGATGAGACCGGCCAGTATAACACTGCCGCCCCGCCACAGGAGCCGGTAGACGAAAATGAGAAGAAAATTTGCTCGAACCCCTTGCTTTCTCCATTGCTTACCGCTACAATACCGCAATCGTTGGCCGACCGGCTCTGGCCGGCCAAGGGTCGCCTGAACTTTTACTGGAACCCCCACGGACGGTCCTGCGTCCTATGCTCGGTGCAGCCCGGGACGTTAGCTCGGGAGTCACCCGGTTCTGGAATACATAAGCAAGGAAATTCTTTCGCAACGGAAATCCGGCTGGGGAATCTAATTCGGATAGCTAACGGAGACGATAGGTTGACGGACACTAGACGCAGTTTGGTCCCGGTACTTTGACGCGGACGGAGAGGAGGCACTTATGGCCAAGACGATTACCCACAAACCCCTGACGAGGGCACAGCTCAATCACTATAAGCGAATTCTGGAGAACAAAGCGCTCGAGTTGCGCTCAACCATGTTGACGCCTGCTGCGGCCAGCATCGTCGCCCGCCGGGAAGAGCCGTTCGACTCCGCCGATCTTTCGATGCAAAGCCACGAGGAGTGGCTCTTCCTCAACCGCAACAGCCTGGACGTGGCGCTGCTGCGGCAGATTCAGGAAGCCCTGGCCCGCATCCAGGAGCAAACCTATGGGGTTTGCCAGGAATGCGAGATCGCCATCTCCTCGAAGCGGCTCGAGGCTGTGCCGTGGGCTACCTGCTGCGTGCGCTGTCAGGATCAGCACACCGCCGGCTGGAATAACTAATAAGAAGCGGCGGCCCCTTACCCGGGCCGCCCGCTCTTCCGCTTCCCCAGACCCCGGACCCCAGACCATGACCCTTTTGGATCTGCGGCGCTACGCCGTCCGCGAGACTACCCGTATCCATTTCCAGTTGGAGCCGGCCGGAGAGTGCATCGTCAACGAGGACGGCATACTGAAGATCCCGTCGCTCCACCGTGTCCCCGACTTCCGCATCGACTCCGCGCTGCCGGGGGTAGACCAATTCACCCTCGCGCCGGT
The DNA here is from genome assembly GCA_041482115.1 of Terriglobia bacterium. Lineage (GTDB taxonomy): Bacteria > Acidobacteriota > Terriglobia > Bryobacterales > JACQDG01 > JBGPDC01. The sequence continues at coordinate 5,406 of JBGPDC010000147.1, forward strand.
CAAGGGAGCCGTCCAACCCCGCAGCCTTTCCCGCTCCCAACTCGAAGCCCTGCTCGGCACCCCGGCCGGCGCCACGCCCGAGCCCGAAGAATAGTCTCCTTGTAGGGCGGACGCCCTCGTCCGCGCCGGACCCCCTGGTCCGGCTGTTGAACCACAACGAAAAGTTCCTTGGCCACGAGGACCGCCCCAGACGCTAGTGCTTCTTCACTTCCACTCCCGCCAGCCGCTCGACGTACCGCAGAATGCCCGAGTGATCGAGCTTCCCGTCGCCCGCGATTACGAGTGACGTCAGGACTTGCTGCAGATTCGCCGTCACCTGCAGCGGGATGTTCAGTTCCCGCGCCGCCTGCATGGCGTTGTTGATGTCCTTGTAGTGCAGCTCGATCCGGAAGCCCGGCTGGAAGTTCCGGTTGAACATCATGGGCGACTTGGTATTCATGACGTTGCTGCCCGCCAGTCCCCCCTTGATCGCCTCGAATACAGTCTCCGGATTCACGCCCGACTTCGCCGCCAGCACCATCGCCTCGGCCAGCGCGTGGATGTTCGCACCCACGATGATCTGGTTCGCGAGCTTCACCACCTGCCCGGCCCCCACCGCCCCGCACAGCACCGCCGACTTCCCGAGCTTGTCGAAGACCGGCTTGGCGCGCTCGAAATGCTTGGCGTCGCCCCCCACCATAATGGCCAGCGCCGCATTGATCGCGCCCGGCTCGCCCCCCGACACCGGACCGTCCAGGAACCCCACGCCCTTGGCTGCGCAGCCCTTGCCGATCCGCTGCGAGACGCTTGGTGCGATCGAGCTCATATCGACGATGAGCTTGCCCGCCGCCGCCCCCGCCAGCACCCCGTTCTCGCCCAGGATGGCCGCTTCCGCCTGCGGCCCATCCTGCACCATCGTGATAATGATGTTGCCCTTCTTACCGGCGTCGGACGGCGAGCTGGCAGCCTTGCCGCCCGCCGCTACCAGGGCCTCCACCCCGGCCGGGAACAAGTCGTAGCCGTGCACTTCGTGCCCGGCCTTGACGAGGTTGATCGCCATCGGCCGGCCCATGATGCCGAGCCCCACAAATCCAATCTTCTCTGGCATGAAATCCTCCCCTCTGTATGTGCGTTGAAATTCGGCAGGAATACGAAAGCTCGTACTCTACTACAGCCGCCCCACCACCGCAACCCGCCTAACACCCGCCTAATGCCCGCCTAATGCACGAAGAGGCCCTCGCGCTGAGCCGCGATCGTGAGGGAGCGGTCGCCTCGCTTTATCACTTCCCTGTCGCACCCCCGCAAACCGCTTGCCCCGCCTCCGCCCGCTGGCGGAGAATCGAGAACAGCCGTGGATCCCGACACCCACATCGGCGGCCCGCAGGACCGCTTCCCGTCCACCCGCCGCTCCGCCCTCGCCGGTGTGCGCAGCCCCGACGCCGCCGAGCGCTCCCGCTCGAGCGAGATTCTCGTCTCCGCCTACTGGAAGCCCGTCTACAAATACATTCGCCTCCGCTGGGGCAAATCGAACGAAGATGCCAAGGACCTCACCCAGGCGTTCTTTACCCGCGCGCTCGAAAAGGATTTCTTCGCTTCCTACGATCCCGCCCAAGCCGCCTTCCGGACCTTTCTCCGTTCCTGCCTCGACCACTTCCTCGCGAGCGAACACCAGGCCGCCGGCCGCAGCAAGCGCGGTGGTGGCGTCCTCCCGGTCCCGCTCGATTTCGAGACCGCCGAGGGAGAGCTCGCCACCCACGACGTCCCCGACAGCCTCACCACCGAGGAGTACTTCCGCCGCGAATCCGTCCGCAGCCTCTTCACGCTTGCCGTCGAGCATCTCCGCCGCGAATGTGAGTCGCAAGGAAAGCAGGTGTCGTTCCAGCTCTTCGAGCGCTACGACCTCGACGCCGCCGGCGGCCTCACCTACGCCCAGTTGGCCACGGAGTTCGATCTTCCCGTCACCACGGTCACCAACTACCTCGCCTCCGCACGGCGCGGATTTCGCCGCCTCGTCCTCGGCCAGTTGCGCGAAATCTCGGGCAGTGAAGACGAGTTTCGCGCCGAGGCCCGCGCCCTCCTGGGGGTCGAGCCCCCATGACGTGGCTCTCCGACCAGGCCCTCGATCACCTGGGCCGCCTCCAAGCCCCGCCCGACGTCGCCGGACCTCGCTATCGTCTCCTCGAAGAAATCGGACGCGGCGGCATGGGCGTCGTCTATCTCGCCGAGGACCTCCAGTTACAGCGCCAGGTCGCCCTCAAAGTTCTCAGCAGCCCGGCCTCCGCCCCCGAGGCCTCCGCGCGCATGCTGCGCGAAGCCCGCATCATCGCCGGCCTGGAGCACCCCGGCATTGTCCCGGTGCACGACGCCGGCGTCCTTCCCGACGGACGCGTCTTCTACGCGATGAAGCTCGTCCGTGGGCAGCGGCTCGATGCCTACTCCGGCCAGCCGCATCCCCTCGCCGATCGCCTGCGCGTCTTCAGCAAGGTCTGCGACGCCGTGGCCTTCGCGAACGCCCAAGGTGTCCTCCATCGCGACCTCAAGCCCGAGAACCTCATGGTCGGCGAATTCGGCGAGGTGCTCGTGATGGACTGGGGCGTCGCCAAGACCCGCCACGGCCCCTCTCCTGCCCCCGGCCCCACGTCTCCGGGCACGGTGCTCGGCACCGCCGGTTTCATGTCCCCCGAACAAGCGCGGGGCGAGACGGACCGCCTCGATGAGCGCAGCGACGTCTATGCCCTGGGCGTAATCCTTCGCTATCTGGTCAGCGGCTGCGATCCCCCCAAGCGTCTCCGCGCGATCTGCGAGAAGGCCAGCGCCGCCGACCCCGGCCTCCGCTACCCCGCCGCCGGCGGCCTCGGCGACGACATCGCCCGGTTCCTCGACGGCCTCCCGGTCAGCGCCTACCGCGAAACCCTCCTCGAACGCCTCGGCCGGACCCTCTCCCGCAACCGCACGGCCGTGATCCTCGTCCTGACCTACCTCCTAATGCGCACCCTGCTTCTTTTTTTCGCCAGACGCTAAAGGAACGCCGGCTTTCGTGTAATAGATGAGTGCACCAGGAGGTGCGTGAATGAACAAAGTCGTCTTCGCCATGCTGCTCGGCGGGTTCCTCGGGATCTTCGACGGCCTCACGGCGCTGCTAACTCCGGAGGTCGCCTCGCAGATCGTGGGCATCGTCATCGGCTCGACCTTCAAAGGGATCCTCACCGGCCTCGCCATCGGCTTCTTCGCCCGCAAGGTGAACTCGATCCCTCTCGGGATTCTGTTCGGTCTCGCAGTCGGATTGTTCCTGGCCTTTCTCGTCGCGGCCATGCCCAATCCCAGCGGCAAGCATTATTACTTCGAGATCATGCTGCCCGGCGGCATTCTTGGCATGATCGTCGGCCTCGCCACGCAGAAGTTCAAGAGCCCGCCCAAGCGCCCCGTGCTAACCTGACCCCTCCATGAAATGCGCCGTCTTCCACGGACCGGGCGATCTCCGCATCGACGACCGCCCGCGCCCCGCCCTCCGCCACGATGACGACGTTCTCATGCGCGTCGAGGCCGCCAGCATCTGCGGCACCGACCTCCATATTCTCGCCGACCCGCCCGGCCATCCCGCCACCCCCGGCACGATCATGGGACACGAGTACGTCTGCGAGGTCGTCGACGCCGGCGACCGCGTCGAGAACGTCCAGCCGGGCGACCGCGTCGTCGTCGACCCCAGCCTGGTCTGTGGACGCTGTCCCTACTGCCGCGGCGGCCGGCCCAATCTTTGCCTCTACCGCGACAGCATCGGCATCTTCCGCGACGGCGGCTTCGCCGAGTTCAGCCTCCTCCCCGCCGCGGCTCTCCACCCCATCAGCAAGGAGACGCCGCTCGACCATGCCGTCTTCGCCGAGCCGCTCTCCTGCGTCCTCAACGGCTTCACCCGCGCCGGCCTCGCCCTGGGCGACTCGGTGCTGGTGCTGGGCGGCGGGCCCGTGGGACTTCTGTTCCTGATGCTGTTCCGCTCCGGCGGCGCCGGCCGCGTCGGCCTCACCGAGATCACGCCCGGCCGCCGGCGTCTCGCCGCAATCAGCGGCGCCGATCAAGTCTGGGATCCGCGCTCCCCCGATCTCGCCGCCCAGGTCCGCGAGTGGAGCGGGGGCCTCGGCGCCGACATCGTCGTCGATTGCGTCGGCGCCCTCCTCGGCCAAGCCCTCCAGTTCGTTCGCCGCGGCGGCCGGGTGCTGCTGTTCGGAATGAACCAGCAGGCCGCGCCCGCCGTTAGCCAGTACGAGATCACGCGCCACGAAATCACCATCATCGGCTCCTGCATTTCGCCGTTCACGTTTCCCCCCACTGTCCGCCTGCTCGAAAGCGGCCGCCTCCCCCTCGACCCCCTCATCACCCACCGCATCGGTCTCGACGGCCTCCGTGGCGTCCTGCCCGCGCTCCACTCCGGTGAAGCCGTCGAAGTCGTGATTACCCCGGCCTAACGGGCGGGTGTGCCAGGGTTGAATCTTACCTACATTGTAGTTACACTAGGTTTGGGTGCCCGCACTCCGCTTCGAGTGGGACGGCCGCAAGAACGCGCAAAACAAGCGTAAGCACGGGATTACGTTCGAGGAGGCGCAGACCGTGTTTTTCGACGAGCACGCCCTGCTCATCGCTGACCCCGGCCATTCCGGGCACGAGGAGCGATTCATTCTCCCCGGCCTCAGCAGCGGCGCCACGATCCGACTGATTTCAGCTCGACGGGCCGATCGGCAGGAGCGTGAGCAATACGAGGTCAGGTGGACACTATGAGAAAGCACTACGATTTCTCGACGTCGAAACGCAACCCCTATGCCCGGCGCCTGAAGCAGCAAGTGACGATTCGGCTCGACCAGGACACGATTGGGTACTTCAAGCAGCTCGCGGAGGAAACCGGCATTCCCTATCAAACACTCATCAACCTGTACCTCCGGGAGTGCGCGTCAAGCCGGAAGAGGCCCTCGAACGCCTGGCGACCGGCCGCCGTCAACCGTGGCGCAGCTTGAGCGCCCCTGGAGAACGCCCTTGAAAACCTCCGGCCACACCGTCCTGATCACCGGTGGCGCGACCGGCATCGGCTTTGCCCTCGCCCGCGCCCTGGTAGCCGCCGGAAATACCGTCGCCATTTGCGGACGCCGCCGCACCGCCCTGCTGGCCGCGAAGCGCAGTCTTCCCCAACTGCACATTAAGGTCTGCGATGTCTCCTCACCGGCCTCCCGGCGCTCTTTGCTGCGGTGGCTCGACCAGCGGCTGCCGGCTCTCAACCTCCTGGTCAACAACGCCGGCCTCCAGCGCCCCTTCGATTTCTTGAAAGGACCACGCGACCTCCCGTCCGCGGACGAAGAAATCCGTACCAACCTCGTCGCTCCCCTGCACCTCTCGGCATTACTCCTTCCGAGGCTACGCCGGCGCCGTCGGGCCGCCATCGTCAACATCTCTTCGGGCCTCGGATTCACGCCCCTCGCCGCCGTGCCCGTCTATAGCGCCACCAAGGCCGCCCTGCACTCTCTGACCCTGTCGCTCCGGCATCAGCTCCGCGGCACGTCCGTCCGCGTCTTCGAGATCGCGCCTCCGATTGTTCCAACCGAGCTCGCCGGCCTCCGCCGCCGTCCCAGCGAGAGCGAATTCACCATGACCCCCGACGCGGTCGCCGCCGGCCTCGTGGCGGCGCTCGCCCAAGACAACTACGAGGTCGCCTTGGGAGCCGCCGCCAACCTGCATGCCCAGCGGGACCGCCTCTTCGGCGCGATCAACGATTAAGCGCGGCCACCTCCACGTTGCTGCCCGCCTGGTTGCTGGCCATCTCTCGCTCCCCTTTGGCTCGGGGGAGCGCCCGGCCCATGCTAACGCCGGGTGCAAAGACCTCGCGCAGAAAGTAACGATCCCCGTAGCGTTGGAAGACCAGTTTGCCGTCCAGCCCGGGGTCCTTGGCGACGGCTGAATTCGCGATCGTGATCACGCTATGCTCCCGGTCCTTCGATTGGATCAGCACGGTTCCGTACGCCCCCCCGTCCGACACCTCGTACTCTCCGGCCGGCAGTGCCCGATGGTTAACCGTAAAAGCGAACGGAGCGTCCGCTACGACACGGTGAGAATCTTGCGCGTAAGCGCCCGGGATCGCCAGCATCCCCGCCAGCGCAAACATCGTTCCAATATGCCTTCTCATGTAACACTCCTTAGTTTTGGATTGCAGCGGCTCATACCGCTGCTCACCTAGTAAGACCTGCCGCAGGATGAAAATGTCGCAGTCACGCCTGTAAAGAAAAAGTCGAGATGTATGCTGCCTCATGCCTGTCTCGCGTAACCGGTGTAACCTCGTCGCTCTCGTGTGCGCCTTGCGCCGCCCTCGCTCCGCGCTCCCTCCCCGAGTTGCGATAATGGCGGCTGTGTCCCGCTTCCGGCGCCGGCTGCTCCTGGCGGTGGCCCTGCTCGGCGCCGCCTGCTCGCGGATTCCTTCCCAGGTCCCGCCGCTCACCCTCGACGGTTTCCTTCCCTCCGTCCGCGCCCAGGTCCAGAAAAGCTACGACGACGTTCGCCTCCACCCGCAGGACCCCGACGCGAACGGACGCCTCGCCATGATCCTCCACGCCTACGGCCAGTTCGACTCCGCCGCCGTGTTCTACGGCCGCGCCCGCGCGCTCGCGCCCCGCGAGTTCCGCTGGGCCTACTATCTCGGCACGGCGCAGGCTGCCGGCGCCAAAAACTCCGAGGCCCTCGCCACGCTCCAGCAAGCTCTCGCGCTCCAACCGCAATCCCAGCCCGCCCGACTCAAGCTCGCTGAAGTCCTGCTCGCCCTCGGCCGCGCCCGCGAGAGCCAGCTTCTCTACGAAGCCGCCGCCCAGCAGGACCCGCAATTCGCAGCCCCCCACTACGGACTCGGCCGCGCCCTCACTGCCCAGGGCGACACCGCCGCCGTCGAGCACTACCGCCGCGCCTGCGAATTGTGGCCCGCCTACGGCGCCGCCCACTACGCCCTCGCCCTCGCCTACCAGAAGTCCGGCCAGAGCGACCTCGCCCGCGAGCACATGGCGCTCTATGAAAAGAACCAGCTCTCCGAGCCGCCCTCCCGCGACGATCTCCTCGATGCCGTCCAAGCCCTCAACGACACCGCGCTCAGCCATCTCAAGAAAGGTGTGAGCCTCGAGGCCGCCGGCCGCCTGCCCGAAGCCGCCGCCGAGCATGAGCAGGCTCTCGCGCTCGACCCCCAGCTCGTTCAAGCCCATGTGAACCTGATCCCGCTCTACGGACGCCTCGGCCAAGTGGATAAGGCCGAGCAACACTACCGCGCCGCCGTCGCCCTAGAGCCTAACCGCGCCGCGAGCCACTACGATTTCGGCGTCCTGCTCTTTGAGGCCAAGAAATACCACGAAGCCGCCGAGGCCTTCCGCCGGACCCTTGCCGCCGACCCCCGCCACCCCGACGCCCACAACAACCTCGGCTTCCTGCTCGAGCGCGAAGGACGCCGCGACGAGGCCCTCCGCCACTTCCGCGCCGCCCTCGAGAGCCGCCCCAACTTCCGCCTCGCCCACTTCCACCTCGGACGCCTCCTGCTTCAGCAGGGCCACACCGCCGAAGCGATCCGTCACCTCGAGCAAACCCTCCAGCCCCAGGACGAGAGCACCCCCGGCTACCTCTACGCCCTCGGCGCCGCCCACGCCCGCGCCGGCAACCGCGCGCAGGCCTTGCAGTATTGCCGCCAGGCCCGCGACCGCGCCGCCGCCCTCGGCCAGACCCAGCTTCTCGCCAGTATCGAGCGCGACCTCCGCACTCTCGAACCCGGAGCCTCCCCGTGACCCGCCTCCCGCTGCTCGCGGTCCTCGCTCTGCTCGCCGCCTGCTCCCGCCCCTCCGCCACCGAGCAGCCCGCCTCCCATCCTCTGTTCCGTGAAGCCGCCGCCGAAACGGGACTCGACTTCCAGCACTTCATCGGTTCGACCGGCCACTACTACATGCCGGAAATCATGGGGGCCGGCGTCGCTCTCTTCGACTACGACGGCGACGGCGACCTCGACGTCTTCCTCGTCCAGGGGACGATGCTCGAGCCCGGCAAGTCCCCCGCCGAGTCGCGCTTCCCGCCCTCCCCCGACTGGAAGCCCGGCAATCGCCTTTTCCGCAACGACCTCATCCCCTCCGGCAAACTGCACTTCACCGATGTCACCGAGGCCGCCGGACTCGCCCGCGTCGGCTACGGCATGGGCGCGGCCGTCGGCGACTACAACAACGACGGCTTCCCCGATCTCTACGTCACCAACTTCGGACCGAACGTCCTCTACCGCAACAACGGCAACGGCACTTTCACCGACGTCACCCGCGAGGCCGGCGTCGACGACCCGCGCTGGTCTTCGAGCGCCGCCTTCGTCGACTACGATCGCGACGGCCTCCTCGATCTCTACGTCGCCAACTACCTCGACTTCACCGTCCGCGGCAACAAGGACTGCTACGATCCCACCGGCCAGCGCGACTACTGCACCCCGCGCGCCTACCGCCCCGTCCCCGACCGCCTGTTCCGCAACCTCGGCAACGGCAAGTTTCAGGACGTCACCGAGCGCGCCGGCCTCGGCGCCGCCGTCGCCCCCGGACTCGGCGTCGTCTGCGCCGACTTCAACGGCGACGGCTGGCCCGACCTCTACGTCGCCAACGACACCGCCGCCAACCTCCTCTGGATCAACCAGGGCAACGGCACGTTCAAAGAAGCCGGCCTGCTCTCCGGCGTCGCCTACGCCGCCGACGGCATGGCCCGCGCCGGCATGGGCGTCACCGCCGGCGACTTCGACGGCGACGGCTACGAGGACCTCCTCGTCACGAACCTCACCCGCGAGGGCAGCACGCTGTTCCACAACGACGGCCACGGCAACTTCCAGGACGTCGCCATGCAAACGGGCGTCCACACCCCCAGCTTCCCCTTCACGGGCTTCGCGACACAGTTCTTCGATTACGATCACGACGGCTGGCTCGACCTCTTCACCGCCAATGGCGCCGTCACCATCGTCGAGGCCCTGCGCGGTTCCCCTTACCCGTTTCACCAGAAGAATCAGCTCTTCCACAACGAAGCCGGCGCGCGCTTCCGCGACGTCAGCGCCGAGGCCGGACCGGCGTTCGCGCTCTCCGAAGTCAGCCGCGGCGCCGCTTTCGGCGACATTGATAACGATGGCGACATCGACATCGTCGTCACCAACAACAACGGGCCGGTACGCCTGCTGCTGAATCAGACCATCGAGAACGGCTCCCGCCGCCACTGGCTCGAGCTTCGTCTCCAGGCCGCCAAAGGCAACCGCGACGCCCTCGGCGCCCGCGTGGCCGTCCTGCGCGAGGGCGAGAAGCCCCTCTGGCGCCGCGTCCACACCGACAGCAGCTATCTCAGTGCCAGCGACGTCCGCGTCCACTTCGGCCTCGGCGAAAGGCCCGCTATCCAGTCCGTCCTCGTCGAGTGGCCCGACGGCTCGAAAGAGCGCTTCGACGCCCAGCCCGACCGCCTCCTCACCCTCCGCCAGGGCGCCGGCCAGCCGCAGTGAAAACCGCCCTAATAAACGTCGTCACCAACCTGCGCATGAACCCCCGTAAACCAATCCCGTAACCGAGATGGAATGAGAAGGCCGGTCCCCGGCGGGATGCGTTAAGCTCCCCATGGTTACGCCCTCGAAGTGCAAAAGGAGACCGGCATGAAAAAGGGTAGCACTGGTCAGCAGAGTCCGAAACGGGCGAAAAGAGTCCGCGA
>JBGPDC010000148.1:0-14722 GCA_041482115.1 Terriglobia bacterium
CACACACTTCGGCACCAGAGGAGACACTACGGCCTCACGGTGCGATTTGGAAGGAGCCGATTGCGGCTCCCGTATCGGCCGTCCGGGAGGCAGGATCACCTCCCGGACAGCCGCGGTGCGGCAGGACCCTTGTTCGGCTTTAAGTGAGCCAGGAGGCGGAGAAATACTCAGCACCCGCCGGCTACCCATATACGCTGGGCCGCTGCCCTTCGTTCGCTAGCGAACTTTCTGTCCCGCTCCTCTCCTCCCACCCGAACCGGAATCGTGCCGGGCGGCAGCTAAAGAGCGGTCAGCCCCGACTTTCCAGCGCACCCCGAAGGGCACGACTTATGTACGTCGCCGAGGCGCACCAAACTACGGCGTCAATTCTCGAGATTGTCCGTCGGATCGGCGAACCAAAGCCCGCCTCTCCTACTTTCAGGATAAGGGGTGGGGCCAGGGGTTACGGGGCCGAGAATTGCTAAGTGCCTGAAAAGAAGCGGCAGATAAAGTGAAAAGTGCCGTGACCGGGTGTTGAGAAGAGACCCTTGACAGGCCCAGGTAGAAAAGTCTCCCCCGTAACCTTTCCGGCCCCCCGCCAGTTATTACACTCAGAGGAGCCATGGCCGCCAGGAGACCTGCCGCGAGGGTGTCGCCGGAGGACGCCGAGGAGCGTCTGCTGGTCGGAGCGGCGCAGAAAGACCCGGCAAAGTTTGGCGATCTGTATGAGCTTCATTTCGATCGGATTTACGCGTTTGTCGCGCGCCGGGCGCGGGACCGGGCCACGGCCGAAGACCTGACCTCGGAGGTTTTCCGCAAGGCCCTCGCGAACCTGCGGAACTATGAGTGGCGCGGCGCTCCCTTTGCGGCCTGGCTGATCCGAATCGCCGCCCACGCCGTGGCCGACCAATTCACACGCGCCGCCCGAGAAGTTCCCGGCGCCGGTGACCCGCCGGATGACCCGCCGCATGACCCCCCGGAACCGGGGGGCACCCCGGATATGGAAGCCGTCGAAGAGCGGGTCCGCCTGTTTCGCCTGGTGAGCCGGCTTCCCGGCGACCAGCGCCGCGTCATCTTCGAGCGCTTCGTCGAGCAAAGGAGCATCCGTGACATCGCGCAGCAGCTCGGAAGGACGGAAGGGGCCGTGAAGCAGCTCCAGTTCCGGGCCTTGCGGAATTTGCGGGCCCAGATGGAGGGCGCCCATGCCTAAGCGCTCTCTCGCCGACCAACTCGACCAGGCCGTCGCGGCCCTGCTGGCCCGGCCCGGCGCGGAAGTCCCGCGCGTGGAGGCCCGGCTCGCTCCGCTGCTGCGCCTCGCCGGGGACCTGCGTGATCTGCCGCGCGAGAATTTCAAGGCGCGTCTCAAATCCGACTTAGAAGGGAGATCGTCTATGACCACGAACCTGGTTGAACCCGCCGCCGGCGCAATCCCAGGTGGTTTGCGCACCGTCACGCCGTACCTGGTGGTCGCGGAGGCCGGGGCCCTGATCGACTTCGTCAAACAGGTCTTCGGCGCGGAGGAAACGCTCCGGGGAATTGGCTCCGCGGGTGGCATTCACGCCAACGTTCGCCTCGGCGACTCCATGCTGATGATCGGCGGCGGCGGTCCCGGACTCTCCTGGCGCGGGACCTCCTGGCCCGCCGCGCTCCACGTCTACGTGGAGGATGTGGAGGCAGCTTACCAGCGCGCGCTCGCGGCGGGAGGCGTCGAGATCCACCCGCCGGCCGATCAGGAGTACGGCGAGCGCGAGGGGGGCGTGAAGGACACGTTTGGCAACCACTGGTACATCGCGAGGGCGAAGGGAGAGCGCCACATCCCCGAGGGTCTGCGCACGGTGAACTCCTTCCTGCATCCGTTGCGGGCGGAGCCGGTCATCAGCTTCCTCAAGCGCGCGTTCGGCGCCGTAGAGGTGGCGAAGTATGCCTCGCCGGACGGGGTCGTCCATCATGCCAAGATACGGATGGGTGACACGATCGTCGAGATGAGCGAGGCCCACGGGCCCTGCCAGCCGATGCCGTCGATGTTCTTTTTGTATGTTCCCAATGTCGATGCGTCGTACCGCCGCGCGCTCGAAGCCGGCGCGATTTCGACGGGCGAGCCGGCGGACCAGCCGTATGGCGATCGCACCGCCGGGGTCAAGGACGTCTTCGGGAATCAGTGGTACCTGGCCACGCACCTTCGGGATAGGGAGGCGTAGACAGCCCCAGAAATTAACCCCTGCCGGCCCCAGTTGTCCGAACGGGAGTCCGGAATTCGTGTATACTCGGCCACAGGACGCGAGTTGTGACACGGGCCCGGTGGCCCAAGAAGGGAGCAGGGGAATGAGGGTTTCTAAGATCGGCTTTGGTCTGGTGGTGATGTGTCTTTTGGCGGCATCGGCGCCGGCGCAGGTGGCGACCGCGGAGTTGGGCGGCGTGGTCACCGACTCCAGCGGCGCGGTGGTCCAGCAGGCGAAACTGATCCTCACCAACGCCGACACGAACGTCGTGGTACGGGAGCTGGTTAGCGGCACGGACGGCAGCTACCTCTTTACCCTGGTGCCTCCGGGCACTTACACGTTGAGCGTGGAAGCCCAGGGTTTCCGCAAGCTCCTGCAGACCGGACTCACCCTGCAAACCAACCAGCGGGCCAAGCTCGACGTCACGCTCGAACTCGGCCAGGTCAGCGAAACCGTCTCCGTAACGGCGGCGGCCGCGCTGCTGGAAAGCCAGTCCTCCGCCACCGGCAGCGTCATCAGCCAGCAGTTTGTCAGCGAGCTGCCCCTCAACGGACGCAACTTCGTCCAGCTTGCCATCCTGACCCCGGGAGTGAACGGCGCCGGCTATTCCGTCGGCGGCACGATCCAAAGCGGTACGCGGCCCGACGACCGGCGGCCCGGGACGGAGATCTTTTCCAACGGCAACCGCGAAGGCTCCAACAACTTCCTCTATGACGGGGTGGACAACAACGAGCGCCTGATCCAGTTGATTGTGCTGCGGCCGGCCGTCGAGGGCATCCGCGAGTTCAAGGTACAGACCAACATGTACAGCGCCGACGTGGGACGAAATTCAGGCGCCGTCGTGGACGTAGTCACCAAGTCCGGAACCAACGGCCTCCATGGGAGCGCCTTCGAGTTCCTGCGCAACTCGGCCATGGACGCGCGCAGCTTCTTCAACACCAAAGGCACGCCCTTTCCGCCCTTCCGCTTCAACCAGTACGGGTTTTCTCTCGGCGGTCCCGTCTATCTGCCGAAGGTCTACAACGGCCGCAACCGGACATTTTTCTTCGTCGACTACGAAGGCTACCGCCGCAACACGGTCCAAAGCTCGATTCGATCGGTCGCCACCACTAAGATCCGCAACGGGGATTTCAGCGACGAGGTACCGATCTACAATCCCTTGAGCCAGCGGAGCGACCCGACGAGCGCGACCGGGATCCGCCGCGACCGGTTTCTGAACAACGTGATCCCGCAGTCCCAATGGGATACGCCGACGGCTAAACTGCTGCAGGCTTTCCCGCTGCCCACCACCAACGGGCTGCTTAACAATTACCTTTCCAATCTGAACCTGGTCCAGAATTGGGACCAGGGCGACGTCCGCGTCGACCACCAGCTCACACCCAACGACACTCTCTTTGCCCGCTGGTCGATCCAGCACACCACGACCACGGCGCCGTATACCTTCCCGGCGGTCTCGATTCCGGGCTTGCCCAACCCCATCGGCGTGGGCAACGAAGATTCCTTCGCCGGCCCGGCCTTCAATCCGGTCCAGCACGTAGTCGTCGGCTACACCAAGGTGATCACGCCCACCCTGGTGAACGATTTCCGCGCGGGATTCAATCGCTTCGTCCTCGACTACACCGGCGAGGGATTCCAGCCCGGCGGCCCCAACTACGGCAACCTGCTCGGCATACCCAACTCGAACGCGCATCCGTTGCATACGTTGTTGCCCGTGATCAATCTGAATAGCTACGCCGGCGTGGGCCACTCGCGCTCGCTGCCGATTTTCCGCCGCAGCAACACCTTCCAGTACATCGATAACGCGAGCTGGACGCACGGCGCCCACACCCTCAAATTCGGCGGCGACGTCCGCCGGCGGCAGATCACCGAGTATCAGACCAATCGCGGCAACGGCCGGTTCAACTTCACCCGCGGCTTCACCACCGAAATCGGCAGCGGAACCGCCACCGGGAACGACCTGGCGAGCTTCGTGCTGGGTTACGCGTCCCTCATCGAGCAGGACTTTACCCTCGCCTGGGTCGGGGTGCGCGGCATCGAGACCGGCCTCTACGTCGCCGACGACTGGCGCGTGAACAAGCGGCTCACCGTCAACGTCGGACTCCGCTGGGACTACTACAGCCCCTTTTCTGAGGTGGCGAACCGCATCGCCAACTTCGACGCCGCCACCGCCACGGTAAAAATCGCCGGACGCGACGGCGTGGATCAAAATGCCGGCATCAACCGCGACCTCCGCAATTACGCCCCGCGCTTCGGGTTCGCCTACCAACTCGCCCCGCACACCGTCGTGCGCGGCGGCTTTGGGCTGTTCTACAACCCCAATGGAAACGGCGGTGTCTACCTGCGCCTGCAGCGCCACGTCCCCTTCGGACCGATCTACAGTGTGTCCAACCCGGATACCCAGATTGGCCGGCGGGTCAGCGACGGCTTCCCGGCGCCTCCGGTGGTGGACTTCGCCACGGCCTCGAATCCGTCCGGCGGTGTGATCGGGGTCTTCCCCAACTACACGAGTTCCTATGCGGAGCAGTTCAATCTGGGTGTCCAGCATGAGATCGCCCCGTGGCAACTGGTCGTCAAGGCCTCCGTGGTGGGAAATCTCGGCCGCCGCCTGGGCACGACCATCGACCTGAACCAGCCCTTTCCCGGACCCGGGGCCGTGAATCCACGCCGGCCGTTCTTCGGCGTGCGGCCCGGTCTCGCCGGCATCAGCTACGCGGTTTCGGATGGCCTGTCGAACTACTACTCCGGCCAGCTGGCAGTCGAAAAGCGCATGTCGAAGGGGCTGGCCGTGCTGTTTGGATACACGTGGAGCCACGCCATCGATACCGTCGCGACCGAATTCGGCGGGGGAACCGGGACCCCGCAAGATCTTCGCAATCGCAACGCCGATCGCGGCAACTCGGCCTACGACCTCCGGCACCGCGCTACGGTCAGTTACACCTACCGGCTGCCGTTCGGGAAGGGGCAGCGGCTCATGAACACGGGCACCGCCGCCAATTTGCTGCTCGGCGGCTGGCAGACCAATGGCATCGTCATCATGCAGACCGGCCTGCCGTTCACACCGGCCTCGGGAGGCGCCAACACCGGCGGCGCGGGCGGCAGCCGGCCCGATGCCGTCCGCGATGCCACGCTGCCCTCGGGTCAGAGGTCGCTGCAGCGCTGGTTCGACCCGACCCTTTTTGGAGTCCCGGCCCTTTACACCTTCGGCAACCTGGGCCGCGACACGTTGTTCGGTCCCGGCCGCTGGAACGTGGATATGTCCCTCTTTAAGGACTTTCCGATCCGGGAGCCGCTGATCCTGCAGTTCCGCGCGGAGGCTTTCAACGCCTTCAATCACCCGCAATTCGGGCAGCCGAATGCGACGATTGGCACCGGCTCGGCGGGCACGATCACGTCGATTGTCGGCAATCCGCGGAATTTGCAGCTCGCGCTGCGCTTACAGTTCTAAGCTAGGGGTTCGTGGGGCGGGCGCCCTCGCCCGCGCCGGACCCCCTGGTCCGGCTCTTGAAACCATACCTTAGGTGCTCAGTAAGAGGCCGACGAGGGCGCCGGCCGCGGTCCAGGGGGACCGCCCCACAACCCCACCGTTATTTACCGACCGCCAGAATCGAAAACGAATCCGGCGCCATCGGTCCTCGACTGACCTTTCCCTGTGGCGGCGCGCTCGTGGCGGGAGGCGTGGCCGGTGGCGGGCCGTACTCGGCGGCCATCGTCAGAATGTGGTTCGTCTTCGTATCCAGCGTCAGCGTCTTGGCGCCCACCATCGTCTGGAGGTCCTGTTCCACGGCGAAACTGGTCGGACTGTTTTCCTTGACGACCGTCAGGGTCCCATTGCCGTGCGAGCTGAACGCTTCCATGGTGGCCGGATTGAACACCGCGCCATCCGAGCCGCCGGCCAGCGGCAGCGACGTGATGATCTTGCCGTTGTCCGCGTTGAGAATCACCATCCGGGGCTGCGGGGGCGTGACGGCCGGTATTCCGGACTGTGCGCAGGCCGCGAAGAGCACGTGATTCTGGACATCGAGGGCCAGCCCGTTGCACCGGCTGCCCTTATCTCCGAAATCGTAGTGCGCGGTGACCTGCATGGTCTTGGCGTCGACGACCGCGACGTTGGCCTGGTCCTGGATCACGACATAGACATGGCCCTTGCCATCCGTCGCCGCCTGCTCGGGTGCGCCGCCCAAATCGACCGTGCCGAGCACGGCGCCGTCCTTCGCGTCGATTACCGTCGCGTCCTTCGTCGGGTGGCTGAACACGTAGATGCGCTGGTTAAACGGGTCGGCCAGAATGCCGTCCGGGCGGCTCTTCGCGTCGATTTCGATGGTCTTGAGGAGGGCCAGCGTTTTGGTATCCCACATCGCGACCGGTGAGCTGCTGGCGAAACCGTGGCCGGACTTGGCATCGACCGCCGCGCCATTCGCCCTGGTATTGGGAATTTCACCAACCGGCGCCAGCGTGTCGAGATCAAAGACGGTGACGCGGGCGGGGGTCGGGGCCGCTCCCTGCACGGCGCCGCGCGGAATGTACAGCCGCCGTCCGGCATCGTCCGCATAGATGTAGTCAAAGCCGCCCAGGCCGCCCACTCTGGCCGTCCGGAGCACCTTGTAAGGCCCGTGCTGGGCCATCCCCGCGGTCGCCAACATCGCGAACAGCGCGGCAAATCTGAGGGAATTCCGTGGCATAGCGTATCTCCTGAACTTCGGTTGGGCCGGCCCCACTATACCACCACCTCCCATTCTGGCTTTGTGTTGGGGGGATTCGCCCCAGACTCGCGGCACGGCCCGCAGTCGTAGGACGGTGTATCCGGAAGTTGGACCGGCCGCCTCGCCTGCCACGCCCAACTTCCGGGTTCCCGAACCATCCGGACGGAATCGCCAGCAGTTTCCGGGAACGCTGCTTCGCGCTCTCCGGGCCGGATTTCCGGTGGAAAGGGGTGTTGTCCGACCGCCGCTCGAGTGCGCAAACGCGACGAGTCCGCGGAGGGCCTATCGTCTCAGCCCCGCCGTCCAGTTCAGCACCACGGTGATCGGTGCCGACGACGGTGCTTCCAACGGCACGTTCACAAGAAAGCGCTGGCCGTTGGAGGCGACCTGATAGCGAGTTCGGCGGACCACCGCTTCCAGTCGCACTTCAAAGAGAGCTTTGGGAGCGCCTGCCTCGAAGACCTGCGCATCGGTCTTGACCGCCACGGCCATCATCTTGTTGCCTGCGGTGTAGAACAGCTCCGTGCCGTCGCGGCGCCAGAGGGGTTCATTTCCTCCGGCCGCCGAGATCATCCATTTGCCGCCGGAGGGCGGGAAACTCTGGACGTACACCTCGACCCGGCCTGACTCGTCCGATTGGTAAGCCACCCAGCGCCCATTCGGCGACACCTGGGAATTGCCCCTGATGGACAATGGGCCCATCGGTTTGCGATTGCCATCCAGAGGGAATGCCCAGTAGTCGACGCCTTCGCGAAAGAGGATGAACCGCCCGTCAGGAGACCAACTGAAGATCTCCTTGGTCACGCCGGACTCGAATAGCAGCTCATCCTCTCCGGTGCCGCTGGCCGCCTTTTGGTAGATATTTCCATGGCCCTTGCGGTTGGAACTAAAGACGATCCGGCTGCCGTCAGGGGACCAGATCGGATTTATGTCATCCGCGGGGTCGAAGGTAAACCGGGAGGAAGTCCCGTGAGCCAGGTCGAACAACCAGAGGTCCCGAGTCCTAGCCGGCAGGTTCATGCGGCATACCACAAGTTTCTTGTCGTCCGGGGAGAGGGCGGGAAGAGAGTATTCCGCTGGCTCACCGACCGTCCCGAGCCGCTCGCCCTGGCGGCCGAACCAGACCAACTCGGTTGTTGTCCCGCTCGCCGTCCCGTAGGCCAGCACGCCATTCCCCGAGACCGAAAATGCCGCACGTCCCGACACTTGCTGTGGCGGCAGGTTGATATGTTCGGCCACCGGAAACGGCGGGCCCGTCAAAACCCGTTGCCGGGCGTCGAAGGGGCGGGCCATCAAGGTGCTTCCCTGCATGAATAGCAGATGATCAGATCCGGAGAGCGATCTGGCGTAGGCGACGATGTTGTTGGTGCTTAGCAGGCTCCGGCTCTCCTTGGAGTCCAGTGAACCGACGTAGATCCCCCGGTTCTCCGGCCGCGCGCTCTGCGCGAAATAGAGAAAGTGGCGGCCGTCGGGGAGGAATTGGGGCCAGAGGTGAGCGACTTCCTGGCGCGAGGCGTCGAGAGTTGTCGCGGGTGTGGCCTCTCCGCCGGACCCGGCCACCCGATACAACACCGCGTGGCCAGGAAAGCCGGCGTGGAACAGAATCACCCCGTTGCGACTCCAGGCGCCGCCGGGCAGGTTTGCGGTAGGCGCATCGCAGATGGTTTGAGGAGGCCCGCCGCGCACATCGATCTTCAGGAGTTTCCCGCCGGCAGAAAACGCGATGTACCGGCTGTCGGGCGACCAGAAGGGGAGTCCCCGTTCCACGGCATCGGCCAGGGGCTCAGCGGTGACGGCATCAAGCCGGCGCATCCAGAGCCGCGCCGCTCTCCTATCCGGGGCCTCGCCGAGGAAAGCCAGCCGCTCACCGTCGGGGGAGATAGCAGGGAAGTCAAAGAATTGCCCTCGCTCCGGTGGTGGCACCAGGAAACGCACCGTGCGCTCTTGGGGTTGGGCTGCACGGAAATGCACGAGGGCCAGGGTCAGAGCAGCTATCGTAGCGACCGCGCCAAACAACCAGGGTGCGAGGCGGTGCAGCGTCCCTGGCGGGGAGGGGCCTCCGCCGGATGCCTCCGAGGGTGCGGCGACGACAGCGACCTTAGTCACCGCCGCGGTGAGCCGGAAGCCGTGTTTGGGAACCGTCTCAATCCAATCGGGTCCTTCCTCTCCGAGCGCCTTTCGCAGGGTGGACATCTGGAACGACAGACTGGCCTCTTCGACGAAACTGTCAGACCAAAGGGCCTGCATCAGCTCCGTTTTTGTCAGCAACCGCCCCTGGCTCTCGGCCAGCAAAACGAGCAAGTCGAAAGTTTTCGGGGCCAGTGGAATGTTCTCGCCGGCTCTGGTCAGCAGCCGCTTGGCGATGTCGAGCCGGTAGGGTCCGAATTCGTATAACCCGTTTGTTTGGGTCCGGTGACAGCCCGTCATCGCTTTAAGCCTCCCTGCCAGTTGACCACCACGGTAAGCGGAGACGGCGCTATCTCCTCCATCGGGGTGAGGATGAGGAACCGCTGGCCATCGGAGGTCACGGCGAACGGCTCGCTTACCGCACGCGTCTGAAACAATGGCCTGGGAACGCCCGCTGCGAAGGTGTTGCCAGAGGCCTTAACCTCCGCGGCCATCATCTTGAGATCGGTGGCGAGATAGTAGAATTCTTTCCCATCGCCCCGCCACTTGGGGACGGTGCCGCCACCAGTGGAAACCTGCCACTTCCCGCCAGCTCCCGAGCCCGCCCCTCCCCCAATCGCCGGGAAAGGCTGCACGTAGATCTCATACCTGCCGGACTCGTTGGACTGGTACGCGATCCACCGGCCGTCGGGAGAAAACTCGGCCCGGCGCGCATCAGACTCCGAGCGCACAAACGGAACCGGCTTGCGCTCGCCTGCGAGCGGGAGGATCCAAATGTCCGACCGGTTCTTCGGATCCAGCTCGCCGTACAAGAGGAACCGGCCATCCCGGGACCAGCTACTGGGCATCTTGTTTGCCGTCGAGTGCAGCAGCAGTTCCTCGCTCCCGCTGCCGCTCGAAGTCTTTTGATACAAGTCGAATGGACCGCCGGGAGTCGCATAAAACACAATGCGGCTTCCATCAGGCGACCAGACCGGCTCGGTCTCGCTGCCGGGAAGGAACGTGAAACGCGAATTGGCGCCGCCGGTGAGTTCAAACAACCATAGGTCCAACGTTCCGATTTTCGGATCCCTGAGGCTGACCGCCACCCTCTTCTCGTCGGGCGCCAGGCTCAGGATGCCGTAACGGTCTGGCGGCCCCACTACGCCGAGCCGCCGGCCGGTCCGATCAAACCACACCAGCTCCCAGCGCCGGCTGCTGGGGGTCGCATCGTAGACCAGCACGCCGTTGTCGGAAACGGAAAACAGGCCCTGCGCTGGGAGCAGGCCGAATCCAACCGGCTCGGCGACTCGAACCGGCTCGCCAACCAGTTGCGAGCGAGCGGCATCGAAGGGCTGGGCCATCAGAGCCTGCTCGCGCATGAAGAGCAGGTGGCCCGGGCTGGGCGAGCCGGCGGGAGGTCCGGTGTAGACCGCTCCCGAATCGACTCCGGCGAGGCGCTTGGTGTCCTTCGAGTCCAGGGATCCCAGGTAGACCCCGCTGTTCTTCGGCTGACCGCTGTTAATGAAGTGGATGAAGTGGCGGCCGTCGGGCAGGAAGTGCGGCCAGGGATGACCCATTTCCTGCCGGGAGCGGTCGAGCGCGGTGAGAGGCTGTGGGTCCCCACCGGCCTCCGAGACTTGATATAGTCGGCTGCCGGACTGGGCGAACACAATCACACCACGGCGGCCCCAGGTGCCGCCCCGCGGGAAGTCGGAAGAGGTGCACAGGTTTTGCGCAGGCCCGCCGGAGGCATCGATTTTCTTGAGCTTGCGGTCGGCGAAAAACGCGATGAACCGGCTGTCCGGTGACCAAAACGGATGGCTGGCTCCTTCGGTCCCTGCCAGGGGCTGAGCGATGAGGGACTCCAGGGGCCGCACCCAGAGTTGCGTCCGGCCGGAGGCACCCCGGGCGGTGAAGGCCAACCGGCGGCCGTCGGGCGAGACTGCGAAGTTGACGAAGGCGGTCTTCTCCGGCGGCAATAGAGAAGACTTGGTGATCCGCGGCGCTGGTGACGCTTCGCGGAGATGCGGAATAGAGAGGATCAGGGCGGCCAGTGTCGCCAGGGCGGCGATGGCCCAAGGTACCAGAGGCCGAGGCGCGGGTCGGGGTGCGGGCTCGGCCTTGGCCGAAGCTACGCCATCGGTCCCCGTCACGGTAACGGCGAACCGATAGCCGTGCTTGGGAACCGTCTCAATCAAGTGCGCCCCTTCTTCTCCTAGCGCCTTTCGCAGGGTGGACATCTGGAACGACAGGCTGGCCTCTTCGACGAAGGTGTCTGGCCAAAGGGCCTGCATCAACTCAGCCTTCGTGAGCGCCCGGCCCGGGCTCTCGGCCAGCAGCAAGAGTAAGTCGAAGGTCTTCGGGGCCAGTGGAATGTTCTCGCCGGCTCTGGTCAGCAGCCGCTTGGCGATGTCGAGCCGGTAGGGTCCGAATTCGTATAACCCGTTCGTTTGGGTCGACATCACCGCCCTCAAGAATTCCTTGAAACGGCCTTAACAAAACCTGCGGATTTCATCGGAGTTTCCTGCCCGTTTCCGAAAGACTTCCTCCCGGACCGGCCTTTAGGGTCGACGAATGAGCTTCCAATTTCGATGGAATCGACAAATCCGAGCCCTCGCGCCCGTAACACCAGGCTGGCGATCTCCACGTCTGGCTGCCGCTGCGATCGGCGTGTTGCTCTTCAACTGCAGCGCGCAAAGCCAGAGCCCAGTGGACTCGGCCCTGACAGCCTTTGTTGGTAAAGATCCTAGCACCTTTATGTCCGACGTGGCACGGACTATCGCATCCCAGGAGCCGACCACGTGGGAAGGTCACGAGACTTCCGGTCTGAAGCTGATGCGTGACGGACACTACGTCGAGGCACAGGCGGCATTCCGCGCAGCGCTCGAGGCGGCCCGAGCGCCCGGCGCCTCTGAATCCCAACTCCCGCTCACACTCAACAGTCTGGGCTCCCTCTACCTAAAGATGTATCGCAATGCTGACGCGCGTCGAAGCCTGATGCGGTCCTTCGCAGCGTGGCAACATGTTGCAGAACCAGACAATCTCGAGGTAGGTTCGACATACAACAATCTCGCAGTCGTGTACATGCGAGAGAGGTCATACGCCAAGGCCCAGGTCTTCCTCAACCGCTCGCTTTACCTTTTTGAGAGGCAGCTTGGTCCTGAGCACCCGGAAGTGGCCAGAGTTCTCAGCAATCTTGGGCGCATCCAGTATGGCCGACACAAGCTCGTCGAAGCCGAACGCCTTCACGGCAGGGCGCTGGCTATCTGGGAAAAGGTCCCCGAGCCAGATGAGCTCCAGACTGCGATGGGCTACTACAATCTCGCGATGATCTACGCTGCACAGAGAAGACGTGGCGAGGCTGGGGCGCAACTGGAGAGGGCTATCTCGATATTCGAGCGGAGCGCGCCCGAGCACCCGAATCTCGGACTAGCCCTGTACAAGCTGGGCGGCATCTCCATGAACACCGGCGACTACGAGCGCGCGGAAGGCCTGTTCCAGCGCGCGCGAACGATCCTGGAGCACGGCCTGGGCTCAGAATCGCCAGCGGTGGGCCAGCTTCTGACCGATTACGCGGCGTTGTTGCTGAAACTGAACCGGAAGCGGGAGGCCGACGAATTGCGGAGGCACGCAAAAGCGATCTTGCAACAGCCGGATCCGGGACGCTACATCGTTGATGCTACTGATTACGGGAGTCCGCCAAGCGATCGCGGGAATTCGAGCGCCGGAAGAACACGCCAGCGCCGGTGATTTCTGTATGGCGGGATCCCGCTTCCAGGATGTGGCGGCTTGAAGGGAAGATCCCACGAAAACGGTAGTCAAGTAGTGGGTATCCGGACCGAGCGTCGGCATCAGCAATGCGAATCCTCCGTACGGCGCCGGTTCGGGAGCCGCGGGTTTAGAGCATAGCATCGGTATACCCCTATCAGTATCCATAGCCAGTCTAAATCTTTGCTATCAAAATCAATACCTTAGCGCTGCAGATTTGCGGCGCACTCAAGCCAGCGGGCCAGGGCGCTTCAGATAGCGGTCGACGAGCGCGTCGGCGGCGCGGTAGGCGAGGGCCAGGATGGTGAGGGTGGGGTTGCCGGAGGCGTTCTGGGGAAACGCCGAACCGCCGATGACGAACAGATTCGGCGCCTGCCAGTGTTGCAGCCAGGGGTTGACGACGCTCGTCTCCGGGGAGACGCCCATGATCACGCCACCCTGAATGTGGGTGCTTTGGTAATAGGTGACCGAGTAGCGCCGGCCCACGCCCCGCAAAGGCCCGCCGATGGTGGCGCCCATCGCCTGCCCGATTTTCTGTTCCACACGGGTGGCCAGGGCGGCTTGCTGGCGCTCGTGGTCGGTCCAATCGAGGGTCAGGCGCAGGAGCGGGTCGCCGAATTTATCGGTGTAGGTGGGGTCGAGGTCGAAGCAGTTCTCGCGGTAGGACAAGTGCTCGCCTTCCATCATCAGCTCGCCGGCGCGGTCGTAGGCGCGCAGGGCGGCTTGCTTCCAGGCCGAGCCCCACTCGGCGCGGGTCTCGCCGGGCGGGAGGTGCCCGAAGGACGAGACCGGGGCGGCGCCGCCGCTCGAGACCCGGATAGTCCCGCCGCGCAGCGGCCCCGCGCCGGGGTCGGCGCCGTGGTCGCCGTCGAAGTCGTCGATACCCATGCCGAGTCCGCCGGCGCCCATGAAGGCGTTCAGCGGCTGGTCGAAAAAGAGCCGCGTCCCCACGCCGACCTGGTGGGTGAGGTTCTTCCCGAGGGTGCCCTGGCCGCTAGCGGGATCGTACGGCTGGCCGATGCGGGAGAGCAGCAGCAGACGGTTGTTGTTCAGCGTGAAGGACGTGAGGATGACGACACGGGCCGGCTGCAAGACCTCTTCACCCTTGGCGTCGGTGTACTGGATACCGGTGGCGCGCCCGTCGCGGTGGACGATGCGGCGGGCCCAGCAGTGGGGACGCAGCGAGAAGGTCTTGCGGCGCTCGAGCAGCGGCAGCAGCGTGTTGGTCGGTTGCGCTTTGGCGCTGATCATGCAGCCGTAGCGCGTGCAGTAGCCGCAATAGGCGCAGCCGGGCCGGACGATGCCGTCGGGGTTGCGGTAGGTCTCACTGAGCGTCGCCGTGGGCACCGGGTAGGGGTGATAGCCGAGCGAGAGGGCGGTCTCGCGGAACATCGTCATCAGGTGCGAGTTCTTGTGGGGCGGGACGGGATATTCGTGGGAGCGGGGTCCCTCGAAGATATTGCCGCCCGCGATTTTCTCGCCACGCAGGTTGCCGGCTTTGCCCGCCACGCCCATCATCTGCTCGGCGCGCCAGTAGTAAGGCTCGAGATCGTCGTAGGTGAGGCCCCAGTCCTAGACGGCGAGATTCTGCGGAAGCCGGCCGGCGCCGTGCTTCTCGCGCAGGTGGGAAGCCAGGCGGAACTGCTCGGGGAGATACCGGTAGGAGACGGCGCCCCAATGCTCGCCCGCGCCGCCGACGCCCGTACCGGGGTTGAAGGATCCGTACTGGCGGACGGGGACCGCGCGCGCCGCGGAGGAGTGACGGTGGGTAACGGTTTCCTCGGCGATGTTCTGCAGCATGCGGTAGCGGAGGGAGTAGTCGACCTCGTCCATGTTGGCGAGGTATTCGTCGGGCTTGCGGGGGGCGCCGCGCTCGAGGACGACCACCGAAAGCGCGGTGCGGCTGGTGAGCTCGTTGGCCATGGCGAGGCCGGTCCAGCCGCCGCC
>JBGPDC010000149.1:0-14702 GCA_041482115.1 Terriglobia bacterium
CACCTGTTCGACAACCGCTATGGCACCGGACAGTCCACGCTCGACGGCATCATCCGCTCCACCAACATCCTGTTCGCCGGACTCAGCGTGGTCGTGGCGGGCTACGGCTGGTGCGGACGCGGCGTGGCCAACCGCTCGCGCGGCCTGGGCGCCCACGTGATCGTCACCGAGGTCGATCCCACGCGCGCCCTCGAAGCCCTCATGGACGGCTTCCGCGTCATGTCGATGACCGAAGCCGCCGCGATCGGCGATGTCTTTATCACCGTCACCGGCGATAAAACGGTGATCGCCTCCGAGCACTTCGAGCGCCTGAAGGACGGAGCTATCCTGTGCAACTCCGGCCACTTCAACGTCGAGATCGACCTCGAGTGCCTGGGCAAGATGGCCACCTCCCGCCGCCAGGTACGCGAGTTCGTCGAAGAGTACACGCTGCGCGGCGGCAAGAAGGTCTTTGTGCTCTGCGAAGGACGCCTCATCAACCTCTCCGCCGCCGAGGGACATCCGGCCTCCGTCATGGACATGAGCTTCGCCAACCAGGCCCTGGCAGCCGAATACATGGTGAAGAACCATGACAAGCTCGAAAAGCGCGTCTACTCGCAGCCCGAGGACCTCGACAAGCGCGTCGCGCAGATGAAGCTCGAGTCCATGGGCATCAAGATCGACCGCCTGACCCCCGAGCAGGAACACTACCTCACAAGCTGGTCCGAAGGCACCTAGCTCCCCGCGCGGGCGCAGCGGTGTAGCCGGTCGCTGGCCCCGAGTCCACCGAAGTCACTGGATTTTGGACATTTAAGAGTTATCGGACCTGGATTCCTAAACCTTTAGGTCGGCAACTCCGATTTTCCAATTTAACCTGTTTATCCTTGACGAAACTCGAAACCCGGTGCAAGCTGGTAAGTAGGGTTAGCAACTGAGGTAGTCAATCGCTGATCCGGCGTGTCGAGTTGGCATCAGACGTGCCGATGGAAATGAAGAAAGGGGAGTTATGAATCCACGAACTCGCTGGTTCCTCGTGGCAACACTGTTTCTCTGCCTGGGAACCTCACTGGCGATGGCCCAGACCATCACCGCCACCATCACGGGAACCGTCACCGACCCCAGTGGAGCGGTGGTCCCCAACGTTTCGGTCAAGGCCGCTAACGTCGCGACCAACCTGGAATACGCGGCCGAATCGAATTCCTCCGGCGTCTACAATCTCCTGTTCCTGCCGGCCGGCAGCTACCGGCTGACCGCTTCCGCCACCGGATTCAAGCAATCGGTGTTGGGGCCGTTTACGCTCGAGGTCGGCCAGGCTGCGCGCGTCGATCTGAAGCTCGAGTTGGGTGAAATCGCGCAGCGCATTGAGATCACCTCCATGGCGCCGATTCTCCGCACCGAGACCTCCGAGACCGGCGACACCATCACCTCCAACCAGGCCACCACCCTACCCTTGCAGGGGCGCAACTTCTCCGCTCTTGCGCTGCTAATGCCCGGTTCCGTCACGGCAGCGCCCTCGGAATTCAATTCGGCCGTAGGCGTGGGCGGACGCGGCCGCGCGTTCACTAACGGCAACCGCGAGCAGACCAACAACTACCTGCTCGACGGCATGGACATCAACGAAAGCATGGATAACGGCATCGGCTATAGCCCTAACGTGGACGCCATCGCCGAGATCCGCGTGCTCACCGGTAACGCCGGAGCGGAATTCGGCAACGCTAACGGCGCCGTGGTCAACATGGCGATGAAGAGCGGGGCCAACCAGATTCACGGGAACGTCTTCGAGTTCCTGCGCAACGACAACCTGGACGCCAACGACTTCTACCAAAACCGGGGCGGCCAGGCCAAGCGCGCCCTGGCCCGGAACACGTTCGGCGGCACCTTCGGCGGGCCGATCATCAAGGACAAGGCGTTTTTCTTCATCGATTACCAGGGCGCCCGCGAGCGTACCAGCGGGCCGAGCCTCGTCTCCGTTGCCCCGGCCGACATGCGCAGCGGTAATCTCTCGCGGATCCCACGGCTGCTCCGTGATCCACTCAAGAGCGGCGCCTGCACCGCCACCGACAGCACCGCGTGCTTTACGAATAACCAGATTCCTGCGAACCGGATCGTGAACCCGGCAGCCTTGGCGTTGTTCTCGAACGCGGCCTTGTATCCGCTGCCAAACGTAACCGGCAGCGGCACCATCGGCGTGACGAACAACTACGCGGGCACCAGCACGACACTCGCCGATAATGATCAGGCCGATGCGAAGGGCGACATCCGGCTAACCGACAAGGACAACCTTTCGGGGCGCTTCACCATCGCGCGTGGGCGCATCGCGAACCCGGCCTCCGTGGCCATTCCCACCCAGCTCGGCACCGCTTTCGACTATCCGACGACCGGCGGCGTGATCACCTGGACCCGCACCTTTTCGCCGACGATCATCAGTGAGGCGCGTGCCGGTTACACCCGTGTCAAGATCGGCCAGGACACCATCGACCCGGCGGGGCTGCTGGGTGCAAGTGGCAATCAGAAGCTGGGCATCCCCGGCGGCCAGCCGATCGCCGGAGCGAGTTCGATTGCCATGGGTGAGGGCCTCACGAATATCGGCAACATCGCCAGCGACAGCCTGACGGTGGACAACCAGTTCCAGTACGGCAACAACCTCACCATCCAGCACGGCAAGCACCTGATCAAGACCGGCTTCCAGGCCCTGCGCTATCAGCAGAACCGGTTCTACGCCGGCAACAACGGCTTGCTGGGCCTCTTCGAGTACACCGGCGATTACACAGGGACAGCCTTCGCGGACTTCCTGCTGAACCAACTGAAGCACAAGGGGCGCGGCAGCCAGACCGGCCTGTGGGGCCACCGGCAGTGGCGCCTGGCGACCTTCTTCAGGATGACTTTAAGGTCCGGCCAAACCTCACCGTGAACCTCGGCCTGCGCTGGGAGTACACCCAGCCCGTCTACGAGGTTGCCAATCGGGAGGCGAACGTAAATCTCCAGACGGGAGCTCTGCTCCTGGCGGGCCAGAACGGCAACAGCCGGGCGCTCTATAACCCCTACTACCGGCAGTTCATGCCCCGCGTCGGCTTAGCGTGGACACCCGGCATCCTCAACAGCCGCCTGGTGGTGCGCGCGGGTTATGCCATTACCAGCTATATGGAAGGCACGGGCGGCAACCTGCGCCTGCCACTGAATCCGCCGTTCTTCTTCGAGTCCGACGTCCAGTACGCCCCGACGGGGACCCCCGGCGATATCCGGACCGGCTTTGCCGACGTCAGCGCCCTGTTGGGTGGCGCCCAGTTGCGCGCCTGGAACCCGAACCTGCGTCCGGCGTTCATCCAGCAGTGGAACTTCACCCTGGAACACCAGTTCTCGAACACTCTCTCGCTGAGCGCCGGCTATGTCGGCCAGAAAGGCACGCAACTGGTGAACCCGCGCGAGTTCAACCAGCCGCTGCCCGATCCCGGGCCGACCTCCACTTGGCGGCAGATCGACCAGCGGCGTCCGCTCTACGCGGTCCAGCCCACCTGGACCAACATCTCCGGCACCGATTCCAGCTCCAATATGTTCTACAACGCGCTCCAGATCACGGGCCGGAAGCGGTTCAGCAAGGGTCTCGAGTTTATCGGCAACTACACTTTCAGCAAGACCCTCACCGACAACCGCGGCTACTACGGCAAAGGCGGTTTCGTCACCTCCGAGGGCGCCTACTGGCAGAACGCTTATGACCGCCACGGCGATTGGGGGCGGGCCTTCTTCGATGCCACCCACATCTTCAGCCTGGGCGGCACCTACGCAATACCTCTCGGCCAGCGCCGATCTTACGGCCAGCACTGGAACCGGATCACCGACTCGATTCTAGGCGGCTGGAACCTCGGTTATATCGTGAGCAGCCACACGGGCTTCCCGGTGACCATTTTCGCCAACGACCGCAGCTCGCAGGCGACCCGCGGTAACACCCGGGCCAACTACTACCGGGGCGCTCTCGACTACACGGGCCAGACCATAGACACTTGGCTCGGCTCGAACAACCAGTTCTGCCGCACCGCGGGCGTCGACGATGGCAAGTGCGCGTTCGGCGACCCGGCGTTGGGCAGCTTCGGCAACTCCGCCAAGGGCCTCGGCATCTCTCCCGGCTTCAAGAACATCGACATGTCGATCGGCAAGGAGTTCCGGGTGACCGAGAGACAACACGCCGAGTTCCGGGCCGAGTTCTTCAACATGTTTAACCACCCGAACTTCGGTCCGCCGACCGCCAACATCGACGCCCCGGCGACCTTCGGGGCCATCACGCGCGTGGTCAACACCCCGCGGAATATCCAGCTTGGTCTGAAGTACTTCTTCTAGATCCGGCCCTTCCGGCCCCCCGGCCGCCGCGCGCGGCCCGGGGGGCTTTTTTATTTCTCCAGGCGAATCCGCCCGAACGCCTCGGGCGTGTGGAAAGTGTCGGTCCCCGGGGGACGCCACGCCAGGTGCTTCTTGTGGGGATCGAAGCCCGCGATGCGGAAGAAGCCGGCGCGCAGCTCGCGGCCGGCCTGTGGGGGACGCGTGTCGATCGCCGGGAAGGGAATCCGCATCTCGCCGTACCACACCTTCTTCTCCCGGTCGATCCGCGCCTTCACTTCATAGCCCGAGTTCCACGCCGCCCCCTGCTGGGCCTTCGAGTCGGCCCGGTTGATGTCGAGATCCACCCACTCGCCTTGTGGCGAAACCTGCAGCTCTTTGTACCGCGCGATGTTCTGGAAATCCCAGCCGATGAACGCCTCCGCGACGTCCCAGTTCCACAGCCGGTTGGTCTCGGTCGTAGTAGAGGGATCCGGCTTGAGATTCAACTCTTCGTATTTGCAAACGTAGAGCAAATAGAAACTGCGGTCGGTCCACCGGGACCGGATCTCGGTGCGGATCTCCGGGAGCGGCTCGCTATGGTAGCTCCTATCGGCGATCACCCCGCGCGCGCCTTTCCAGGCCGCGGCCTCGGGGTCCGCCGTCAGGGCGAAGTCGGCGCCGGGATGGTAGTGCGACACCAGCACGTCCTCCTGCGCCGGCAGGAGGGCAACGAAAAGCAAGGACAGACCTGCACCCGAGACAAGTCGCAAGGTGACCTCCAGTTATCGCTTCACGAGATCCACGGCCGCGTAGAGGGGCAGGTTGTCCAAGGTGAACTCCGTGCCGCCCTCCTGCAGCCGGAAGTCGCTCAGGGCAGCGCTCGGCTGGCCGTAGACCGCCAGCTTCGGCGCCGTCCACGCGCCCAGCACCCGGATTCGCAGTTCGTTGCGCGCCGGCCGGCCGCCCGTCCCGAAATTCAGCAGGTGCAGGCGGGCCCGGGACCCCTCGCCCGTCAGATGGACCAGCACCACGTCGCTGCCGTAAATCCGTGTCAGGCGTTTCGCATCGCCGAGCCTACGGCGCACCAGCGTCGCAAACCCCCAGGGGTCGGCCGCCGCATCCTTGGAGAAATCAGCCGAACCGATCACGACGTTCAAGTCGAGCTTCGGGTTCGGCGCCTTCACCGGCTCCACCATCAGGTTGCGCCGCAGCAGCAGCTTCAGCAGCTCCCCGGTCCACTCCGAGCCGTCGTCCACCAGGCCCACGTTGGCCATCACCGGCAGCGCCGGCTGCTCGATCCGCTTCAGGAAGGCCAGCAAACGCCCCAGCGCCTCGAGGTCCGCCGGATCGGGCTTCAGCACCAGCTCCGCCCCGTAAGCGAAAGCCTCCGCCGCCGTCAGCGCTGCCGCGCCCTTGGCAGGCTCGCAATAAAATGTCTTACCCGGATTGCGCAGGTAAAGGTGGCCGTTCAGCTCCACCCACGGGAGGCGCGTCGCCGACGCCAGATCCATCCGGTATTGCACGCTCGCGCTTTCCACCCGCACGAGCTTCGCCGGATCCGCCGGCATCGCCCGGACACCCGTCGCCCGCCAGGCGCCCTCCGTCCCCGCCGGCACCAGCACCTGCTGGACGCCGGCCTTCTTCAGAGCCTCGGCCGTCTCCGGCCCCCGGTCCCAATAGAGGCCCGGCAGCAGCAGCGCCAGCAGCACCAGCGGTGTCATAGCGTGATCTTTTTCGCCTGAATCTTCTGGAGGTCGTAAACGCCCAGGCCCAGCCGTCCGGCGTACTCGATGTGCCCGGGCTCGCGGATGAAGCGGTTGATATTCGGATCCTTCTCCCAATACTTGCGGTCTTCCCGATAGTATTTCTCCGACCGCTCCCACACCGAGATGGCCCCCTTCGCCCGGCGCTGGTTGTCGATCACGTCGATCAGCTCGCGGTCGATCGCCACCGGATCGGTACCGAACTTCATCTGCTTCGGGTAGAAACGGAAACGCCGGTCGGGCGAGAAGGGACCCGCGTGCCAGACGCCCCGCAGGCCGTCCATGATATGCAGCACCGTCCGCGACCGCAGCGGCTCGACGTTCGCGAGTGTGCCGATGTAGGTCCGGGTATTGGTCTTCGCCTTGTAGTGCGAGCGGTCCACGTTGCCGAAAGAGCCGTAGGCGATGTTCTTGACGCACCCCGTCACGCCCGACGCGCCGTGATCTTTCATATTCGGGACGTTGACGATCTTCGTGAAGCGCTCCGTGATGTAGCGCGCCATAAACGACCGCGTGTCCTCCTCGTTGAAAAACTGCACCTCGCAGTAGACGCCCGGGTCCCACCCCAGTAATTGCCGCACCGCGACCACCTGCACGCCCTTAGGGATGAAGGCCGGGTAGTTCGCCGCCTTCATCTGGCCCTCGTTGCGCTCGTGGATATAGATGTTCTCCGGCTTCACCCCGACCGTCATGAGGTTGCGGCAGATCTCGGCCACCACGTCGGGCATCGACATGGCGCCGGGCGCGCCCGAGCAGTTCACCTTGACCCCCACCACGTCGGCGGAATTGAAGAACCGCGCCCAACTGTCGCGCGCCTCGCGGTCGCCCGTGAGGTTCGTCATGCCCGAGGCGATCATCTGCTTCACCGTGGGCGCATCGACCTTCTCAGAGGCCTCCTCGATGCACTTTTCCGCGTGGACCGTCACCGTCCTGCCGGGATAGAGA
Source organism: Terriglobia bacterium (assembly GCA_041482115.1). Taxonomy (GTDB): domain Bacteria; phylum Acidobacteriota; class Terriglobia; order Bryobacterales; family JACQDG01; genus JBGPDC01. The sequence goes on from JBGPDC010000149.1 coordinate 6,999, forward strand.
CCGGGCATACCCATCTTTCCCTCGGCCTTGTAGGGCGTGACGATATGGTACTGGGGGATGTCATCTTCGACGGGAGAGGCCCCTTCGGCCAATCCTGCGGGCAGAGCGGGCGCCGCAGCCGCCAGCTTGAGGAAATTCCGGCGTTTCATCGGCTCCAGTTTATCACGCCAGACCGCGGCCAGAATCACGAATTCGGACAAGGATATCTTAATATGGCAGATGCGGTGTCACCGCGCCTAAACCGAAGTAATTCTCGCGGTAAGCCGGATACCTTAGATCCTAAGTACTTTAGATCACACCGAATGTAACTGTCGAACCATTGCCTTTATCGGCGCCAACCGAGTACTTTCAATACCGAAGCAGTCGCGCTCCGCTCGATCGGTTCGTGGACCTTTGAGCGCCTGGGAGATGCTTAGATCGCCTATGAGTGCCAACACGAATTCACACCCCTGGGGACGTCCCCGGGCCCCCGAAGACAGCCGGCCTCCAGCCCTCGCCACCGCGAGCCTGAGATGGGCCACCGCTGCCGGTGAACAACACCGGATCGATGGCGAGGTCGGAGATTTTACGTCCGGTGGCGCGGTGTTTTATGTGCCGGAGTCCCTCGATGTCGGCCAGACCGTGTGGTTGAGTTGCGAGGGGCAGGACCGTCGGACCCGCGTCGAGCATTGTGAGAAGAGACGTAACAAGCACCTCGTGGTGCTGCGTTTTGTGGAGCACGAACGGCGTAGCGGGGACCGGTGGGCTACGGCCGGGGCCGGTACGCTGCTCTTCTCCGATAGCGCCCGCGGACGCTTCGCCAGCGTGCAGGTCGTCGATTTCCATACTGCGGGCGCCCAGGTGGAGATCGGAGAATACCTGCACCCCGGTCTGGCCGTTTGCTTGATCGGAGGTATGTGGGAGTGTCTCGGCGTGGTTCGCTATTGCCGGAAAGAGGACGAGAAATTCCGGGCCGGAGTGCAGTTTACACAACCGCCCTACCCAAAACGGAGATCGGTTCCGTGCCGCTGAGCCTCTTTCTGAGCCGCGACCGTGAGGGAGCGGTCGGGGCCTGGTCAAGCTGGGGGAATCGCTGACCATGGCCAGCTCGCGCAAGATGTCCCGGCCGAACCGCCTGATTCCCTACAGCCTGTTCCTGGCGCTGTTGACGGTTCTGGTCGCGCTCGGCGCCAGCTATGCCAGATGGTTCCTGCCCCTGACGGCCGGTCCCCTGATTTTACTCGCTTACCATTCCTACAAGCTCCACAAAGTCCATTTGGAAGAGGTGGCGGATCTGCACCTGCGCACGATCGCGGCCCTCGCCGTGGCCATCGACGCCAAAGACGCCACGACCCATGAGCACTTGAACCGTGTGGTGGTTTACGCCGCCGCGATAGGCGCGGAGTTGGGTCTGCCCGAGGACCAGATGAAAGCTCTGCGCGCCGCCTCGCTGCTGCACGACATTGGCAAGCTGGCGGTGCCCGAGTACATCATCTCCAAGCCGGGCAAACTCACCGAAGAAGAGTTTGAAAAGATGAAGATCCACACCGTGGTCGGAGCAGAAATCCTGGAGCAGGCGGAGTTTCCGTACCCGGTAGTTCCCATCGTGCGGTCCCATCACGAACGCTGGAATGGCACCGGCTACCCCGACGGACTGAAAGGCCAAGAGATTCCGATTGGGGCGCGTATTCTCGCCGCCGTAGATGCCTTCGATGCGCTGTCGTCGGACCGGCAGTATCGCCGGGCGCTGCCACTCCCGGAAGCTATGGAAGTGGTCAGGAAGGAGGCCGGGATTTGCTTCGATCCCATGGTAGTTGAAATCCTGGAACGCATCTATCTCCCGGTGGACGAGCTGCTGCGTTCTTCCCCGCGCGCGGAAACGCGGCTCTCCACCGAGGTCAAAATCGAAAGAGGCAAAGAACCCAAAGCTGGACTGTCCATTGAGAAAGCCAGCGACACCTCCTCGGCGCTGTATTGGATTATCCGCGCGCGCCAGGAACTACAGATTCTCTACGAATTGACCCAGGCGTTAGGGAGCAGCCTGAATGTAGACGAAACCCACCGCGTGCTGGCCGACCAGTTACAAAGGCTGATCGGCTTCGACGCCATCGCCATCTACCTGATCCAGGACGACAAGCTGGTGCCCCGCTTCGTCGATGGGGTAAACGCGCCCCTGCTGGCGCGGGTCCAGATCCCGGTCGGGCAAGGCTTATCCGGCTGGGTGGCGGGCAACGGCAAATGCAGCCTGAACGGCAACCCGACGGTCGAGCCGGGGTATATCCATGACCCGGGGCAGTTCAGCCGGCTGCGCTCCGCTCTTTCCGTCCCGCTCGATTCCCCGAAAGGTATCATCGGCGCGCTCACCCTTTATAGCCTGTTCCAAAACGCCTTCACCGTCGACCACCTGCGCATCCTGAAGAGCGTCGGGGTGAAGGCCGGGGCGGCCATTCACAACGCCCTGCTCCACGAGGCCATGGGCAAGTCGGCGGAAACCGACGGGCTCACCGGCTTGCCGAATGCGCGGGCTCTCGCGGCGCGGCTCGAACAGGAATCGGCGCGGGCCCTGCGTCAAAATACACCCTACTCGGTTTTTGTTATCGACCTGAACCGCTTGAAACTGATTAACGACACCCTGGGACATCTGACCGGCAATAAAGTGATCAAGCAGGTGGCCGGCGCCTTGCAAGGCTGCCTCCGGGAGTACGACTTGGCCGCCCGCATGGGTGGCGATGAGTTCGTCCTGTTGCTGCCCGGCATGGACCCGGAAAGTGCCGCCACCAAGCGCATTGAGTTGTCGCTGGCCGTCCAGGCCCTGAGCGCGGAATTCCCGGAAGTGGAGATCTCCGTCAGCATGGGCTCGGCGTCGTTCCCCGCCGACCGCCGGGACTTCGAGGAGCTGATTGCTCTCGCCGACCGGCGCATGTATTTCCACAAGCGCGAATACCACAAGAACCGCGCGCACGCTCTGGTGGGGGCCGCGGCGGAAGAGGGCGCGGCGGTATGAATTTAGGGATAGGAGAACGGCGCCATCATTCACGGCGTGGGAAGTATCTTTCCCAGGGCCTGAAAATCAGCGCCTACCGTCCCCTGCACTCCGATCCGGACCCCCGCTTGCGCCACTGGGTCGCGGCGGCCCGCGTCGTGGACTTCAGCCAGGGAGGCCTGGGCGTGGAGATGTTCGAACCGCTGGCGGTGGGTGTGGTGGTGTCGGCCAGCGGAGAACTCCATAGCGCCGACTGGTGTATGAGCCTGACGGCCCAGGCCCGGGTCACCTCCTGCCAGAACGCCGAGGGAGGCGTCTTCCGAATCGGTTTCGAGTTTCAGGACGTCACCTATCGCGCGCTCGATTGCGACCACTGGCAGGAACCTACTCCGCCGCCACTAGCCGTAGCAGGCTGAAATTCACCCCGTAAGGCCGGTCGTCGCTCGGTACCCGAATGGTGGGCGTGACTCCAATCTGCAAGACATATTCCGGGGCTGCCGGCAAGTCCGCCTCAAACAGAAACGTTCCCGGGGCGCCGAGCTCGAGCGTCCCGATCACCGCCGCCCCCGACCGGAAGCTCACACGCACGGCGTCGTGCTCCCGGAACGACGCCTCGGCCGCATAGCCCCGCGCCCGCAACCGGCAGCGCCCCGGCGCGAGCGGACGCAGCAGGGCCGTCGCCTCCTCGCCCATCCAGCGGTAGCGGCTCCCGTAGGAGCCGTCCAGCTCGTACCAGCCGCGTCCGAGCTTGGTCTCGTGCCCCGGCAGGCTGAAGTCGATGTTGTCATCCCGGTCGCCGGGATAAAGGCGGGCGCGCTCCGCCGCGGGCAGCAGGTTGTAGACGCCGCCCTCGAGGGACGCGCAGTAGCCGCACGAGCCGCAGCTCAGCCCCTCTCCGGCCCCGCGGTCGAGCCCGCTGCCGCAATCCGGGCACCCGAGCGCCCTCTCGAAGCGCGCCGGATCGAAGTCCGGTCCCGATGGCTCGCCTTCTTTGCGGCAGATCCCGGTGATCGAGCCGCCCAGCAACTCGGCCGCGAGACCCAGCGAACGCCGCCGCTCCGCTCTCCACGCCAGGTGCTTCACCCAGCGCTCCGCCGGACCCCGCTCCGGCACATACAACAGAAAGCGGTTCTCGGCGAAGTAGCGGCCGGCGAGCCGCCGCCACGCCTGCACGTCGAGGCCGTGATTCTGCTCGATCCCGAACCGTTCCTCCTGCCGCGAGCCGATCACGTCCTGCGCGAAGTACCCGAGCAGCCCCCACTGGAACAGCCGCCGCTCCCAGGGACCCATCTGCGCCTCGTACGGCGCGCGGTAGAGCCGCATGGTGAGCAAGCGCCGCAGCGGCTCCTCGGCGAACAGGAACACGCCGCCCGGCGCAAGCACCCGGCGCACCTCGGCGAATACCTGCTCGATCCGCTGGAACTGGCTGAGCATCTGGTAGGCGAGCACCAGCCGCAGCGAGCCGTCGCGAAACGGCAGCCGGGCCGCATCGCCGCCCAGGCGGACCGGCGCCCGCGTGATCCCCCAGCGCCCCATCAGCGCGATGCCGTGTCGCAAGGCGTCGGCCGAAATGTCGAGCGCGAAGCCCTCCGCCCCGAAGCGATCGCACAGCAGGTAGCTGGTGTGGCCGGCGTTGGCGCCGATCTCGAGAAATGGAGTGAACGGCCCGATGGAGCCGGCCTGCTCGGCGAGCACCGCCCCCCGCCGGCGGTTCTCTTCTTCGTAGACGGCGATGGCCGTCTCCGGCTCCCCCAGCGAGGCGAAGTTGTGAAACTCTACTTCCGCCTGCTTGGTGCGCAGGGACTGCGCTGCTTCGGTCATGAAACGCCGCTGGCGACGAGGCTACTTGACCTGCTCGTCCTTCTCCACCTTGCCGTCGCGGACGTGGATGATGCGGTGGGCGTGCAGCGCGATGTCGTGCTCGTGGGTGACGAGCACGATGGTGTTGCCCTTCTGGTGCAGGCGCTCGAACAGCGCCATGATTTCGTTGCCCGTCGCGGTGTCGAGGTTGCCGGTCGGCTCGTCGGCCAGCAGAATCGACGGGTTGTTCACCAGGGCCCGCGCGATGGCCACGCGCTGCCGCTGTCCGCCCGAAAGCTCGTTCGGCCGGTGGTTCATGCGGTCCTGCAGATCCACGTGCGCGAGAGCCTGCTTGGCGCGCTCGATGCGCTCGTCGGCCGGCGAGCCGCTGTAAATCAGCGGCAGCTCCACGTTGTGCAGCGCGGTCGCCCGCGCCAGCAGGTTGAAGGTCTGGAAAACGAACCCGATCTCTTTGTTGCGAATGCGCGCCAGCGCGTCGTCGGAAAGCTCGCTCACCAGTTGGCCGTTGATGTAATACTGCCCCGAGCTGGCCGTATCCAGGCAACCGATCAGGTTCATCAGGGTCGACTTGCCCGACCCGGACGGCCCCATGATCGCCACGTACTCGCCGCGGTTGATGAGGATGCTGACCCCCGAGACCGCGTGGATCTCCTCGGACCCCATGGTGTAGCTCTTCCATAGATCGAAGGTCCGGATGACGATGCCCTGCTGCTTCAACTGCTCGCCAACGTCCTGCCCCTGCATGACTGCCTGTGCCATGGTGACCTATTTCTTCTCTGCGTCGTTCTGCGGCGTGCGGTTGTCGACCTTCACCTTCGCCCCCGGACGGATGGTCCGCAGCACCTTGTAGGAGCCCGTGATGATCTCCTGACCTTCTTCGAGCCCGTCGAGCACCTCGATATCCGACGCCCCCATGATACCCGTGGTTACCTTGCGGAACCCGGACTGGCCCTCGCGCACCACAAATACCCCCTGCGCCTCTTCCTTCTTATCGCGCGCCCGCGGGGCTGGCGGCGCGGCGGCGCCGTCGTTCTTGGCGGCTGCCTGCGTCGTGGCCCCATCCCGGTTCTCGGGCTCGAGATCGGCCGCCGTCCGCACCGTCAGGGCCTGCAGCGGAATCGTCAGCACCTGCTTGCGCGTCGCCGTCGTAATTTTCGCCGTACAGGAAAGCCCCGGCCGCAGGATCTCCGGCGGCTCGTCGAGCGCGATCACGACCTTGAAGTCCTTGGCCTCTTGCGTCGAGACGTTCGTCTGCGAGGACGCGATCCCGCTCGACCGCAGGATCGCCGTGTTGCCGATCTCGATCACCTTGCCGCGAAAAATCCGGTTCGGCATGGCGTCGATCGTCACCTCGCCCGACTGCCCCAGCTTGACGTTGACGATGTCCGTCTCGTCCACCTTCACCTCGGCGGTGATCAGCGAGGTGTCGGCGATGGTCATGATCAGGCTGGCCGAGGAGTTCTGGATGCCCGGCACCACCGTCTCGCCCACCCGTACCGGCAGGTTGGTGACGACGCCGTCGATCGGCGAGATGGAGTAGTGCTTCTGCAACACGTCATTGAAGCGCTTGAGGTTGGCCTGGGCCTGCTCTATGCGGCGCTGGCCCGAATCGCGCTGCGCCACCCCCTGCTCCTTCTGGGCCCGGGCCTGCAGCACGCGCGCCTCGGCCTCCGACACGCTCGCCGCGGCGGAGTCGTAGGCGGCCTTGTTCTGGTCGAACTGCTGGCGCGCGATGAGCTGATCGGAGAAGAGCTTCTGCGCCCGCTCATACTCGGCCTTGGCGCGCTCCCGGTCGGCCTTGGTGCGCTCGACACCGGCCTGCATGGTCCGCAGGTTCTCGTCCCACGAGCGGATCGTGGCGTCGGCCGCCAGCAGGTCCGCCTGGGCCGTCCGCAGCGCGGCCTGTTGGGCTTCAACGTCCGCCGCGGGCTGGATGGTCTCGAGCTTGGCGACCATCTGCCCGCGCTTGACGCGGTCGCCCTCCTTCACCAGGATGTCGGTGATCAGACCGAGGCTCTGGGCGCCGATATTGATGTAATTCCGCGGCCGCACTTCGCCCGAGGCCGACACCACCGCCACCAGGTCCTGCCGGATGGCGCGTCCCGTTTGGACGGTCACCACGCCCTGCCGGCTATACCGGATGCTGCCGTAGACCAAGCCGCCGATCACGGCCGTCCCAGCCAGCGCGAGCGCCCATTTTCCGGTTGTCGTCATACAGTCTTTCCCGGCGCACACTGCATGCGGGGTCCTAGAGAGTAAAACGCAAAAGGTGCCAGATGGTTCCCTATTCGGAATTTTAACATACCGCCCGGATTGGCCCCCGGCGGCACGCCGGCGCGCACGGCGCCGGTGCGCTACATCTCGTAATGGAAGCCGCGCCGCTTGAGGGTCTGGATGGCAAGCAACAGGGAATCGGCGGTGACCCACAACATGCGCACCGTTTGCTCGCTGCCGCCACCTTGGGGAAGCCGGCCGAAGCTGCCGATGGGATGCTGTTCCGCATGCATCTGGCGGGCGCGCTTGCGGGCCGCGGCGGCCGCGCGCTCGGGGCCGTGGGCCACTTCTTCGATTTGCCGTGCTGGGGGAAGATCGGTGAGCCGCGCGGCCGCCGAGACCTTGAACTCGCCGGAATCGACGGCGGCGATCAGTTCGGGGCAGCCGTGGTCCAAGACTTTGATCGCATAGACAACCAGGCGGGGCGAGACATTCACCTGGCGGGCGGCTTTCTGGCAAACCCGGCCCACGGATTTCCGTCGCAAATTTGCGACGGAGTTTTTCTCATTTGTTATCAATAACTTAGCGAGGCGACCCCCCACCATGGCCCGCTGGGACTCGTTCAGATGGCGACGGTGGAGGTTCAAACTGAGGGCCAGCTCGGGCAGCGCGTCCCCGCCCTGCCAGGGGGTGAAGCGCGGCTCGAC
>JBGPDC010000150.1:0-14547 GCA_041482115.1 Terriglobia bacterium
CGTCTCGTTCAGGGCTCGTCCGTCGATGAACACTTTTTGCTGAGGCCACAGCCGCCAGATCAGGTAGCCGCCGTATTCGTACGTATTGAACATCGGCTCCGCGACGCGGTGCTCGAGCAGAAACCGCGCGGCGCCTTCGGGGAACTTCCACAGTGCGGCGCGCAACTGAAAGAACTGCCCCTGCGCGATTCCGGTCCCCAGCACCCCGGCGAGCGCCGCAGCCACGACGAACCCCGTGGCACGGGGCAGCCGGGGCTTCCAGGGCAGATAGGTCGCGATCAGGATCGGGGCCAGAAAAGCCGTCAGCGGAATATTGCGGAAGGCCGCGAGCGAGGCGGCCGTGAAAAGGCCGAATAGGAACCAATCGGTGTAGCTCACCCGGCGCCACGCGAGCAGCAACACCGCCGCCGAGGCATAGAGCAGTATGTCGAAAGCGTACGGCGGACCCCACAGGTACGGACGGGTCCACTCGATCAGCGTCTGGGTCAGGTAGCTCTGCCGGTAGGCCAGAAGCACCTGGAAGATTCGAACGTGGTTGGGGTTGAGCGCGGAGATGGTCACGCAGGCCGCGAGCGCCAGCCACAACGGACGGGACGCTGGCCCGGGGCGGCCCACCCGCGCAGCCACGGTCGCTCCGGCAGCATACGCCCCAACCACCACCCAGCCGAGGAAGAACCCGCCGTGGCTATTCGCCCACCCGAGCGACAGCGCGGGCAGCAGCCACAGCGGACCGCCTCGTTCGAGCACGGCCACGAAAACCGCCACGAAAAGCAAGGTGAGCAGCAAGGGCCGGTCGGCGCTGAACAGCAGGCAGCCGGCGGCGCACGCCCCGGCAGCCGCCAGCCCCCAGTAGAACTCTCCTGAGCGGCGGAAGGCGATCCAGCCGCAGAGGCCGCAAAAGGCCGCTAGGAGGCTCGCCTTGAACAGCGCCACGCCACCCCAGCCCGCGGCGCGATACACCGCGTACCAGATCACCTGCGCCAGCCACTCGTGCGTGAGGTTGAAGCGCCGGACCAATTCCTCATCCGGATAGGCCGGCCCGCCATGGTCCGCCGTGTAGGAGAACGGGTCGGGGACCGGCAGGGTGTGCTGCTCGACGATATACTGGCCGGTCTTGAGGTGCCACCAAAAGTCGGTGTCGGCGATCTCGGTCGAGAACAGGCCCAGCAGGCACAGGGCCCCCAGCACCACCAATCCGGCCCGCAGCCAGCGCGGATCCGCGGCTCGGGGCGCCGGAGCGCCGCCGGAGGCATTGGATTTGACAGGCTGGCGCGGCAGAGGGATAGCTTAGCATTACCAGGGGCCGTTACAACTGTATCGGCGCTTTGCGGCCCGCTCTCAACAGAACGCCGAAAACCGTGTAAAATGAATGGGGTCCGCAATAAGGTTTCCAGAATATTTGGAACGCGCATGAGGGGTAAAAAACGTGACGCATAGGCACATCAGCTTGCCCGGGCTGGCTCTCCTGGGAATGGCGCTTCTGACCGGCACCGCGAGCGCACAGTTGAAGATCGCGGTGATCAACACCCAGCGGGCCGTGCTCGAGACCGCCGAGATGAAGAAGGCCGCCGCCGACCTGGAGGCCAAGTACCGTCCGACACAGCAGGACATCGACAAACGCACCAAGGACTTGCAGGACATCCAGGCCAAGCTGGCCGACCCCTCCAAGCTCAGCCCGCAGGAAGGCCAGGAGTTGCAGGCGCAGGGCCAGCTCAAGCAGCGGCAGCTCCAGCGCATCAGCGAAGACTTGCAGGCCGAGGTGGACCGCGAGCGCAACGATATCCTGGGGCGCGGGGGCAAGCGTATGAACGAGGTCGTCGGCAAAATCGCCGAGGCCAAGGGCCTGGACCTGGTGATCGACGTGGGTGACGCCATCTTCTTCAAGCCGGCCCTGGACCTCACCAACGAAGCGATCGCCGCTTACGACAAACAATATCCGTCGAAACCGTAGCCTGCACCACGATGGGGTACCTGGACGCCTACGCCGAGCGGGAAGCCCGGCACGAGCGGCTTACATCCATTCTCCAGCGTATCCTGCGAATCGGTCTGGTCGTACTCGTCCTCGGCGGCTCGCTCTATCTTTGGTTCAAGAACTACAAAGAGGAGCAGCGCGCGGAGGGCTTCCTCGCCTCCCTCCAGCGCGGCGATTATCCGGCGGCCTACGGGTTCTGGGGCTGCACGGTTGAGAAACCTTGCCCTAACTACAGCTACCAGGACTTCACGGAGGACTGGGGCCCGGCGAGCAGAATCGGCAAGGTAACGTCCTACCGGGTGGGGCGCTCGCGGGAGCGCGGCACGGGCGTCATCGTGGCCGTCCAGATCAACAACCAGCAGCCCCTCGGCCTGTGGGTGGAAAAGAAGGATGGCGTAGTGGGTTTTGCGCCCCCCTTCTGACCGGACCTTGGGCCCCACATCGCCTGCACGGCAGACCTTCCTTTTCCGTCAACCTTGGCAGGGGAAGGGTGTCCCTCCCCGGCCAACATGAGGCGGCTGGCGATTCTGATGATCGTGCTGGCGGGCGTGGTAAACGCCGATCCGGCGTCACGCCTGCTCCAGGAGGCGCGCCGCGCCGAGCGGCGTGGCGACACCGTAAGGGCTTTCCTCCTCTATGTGCAAGCGGCTGGCATGCGGCCGGTCGATCCCAAATATCGGCGTGAGATGGAGCGGCTGAAGCCCCAGGCCCTCCAGAGCATCGGCTTGCTTGGGAGCTTGCAGGCCGCCGCCGTACCTGCGAAGACCACCGCACCCGTCCCAGCGGCGGAGCCGGCGAACGAGGGGGCCACCCTCAGTCCCGTCGAGGCCCGGCAGGCCGTCCAGGCCGCCGAGCCACCGGAGCTGCATCCCAGTCCCGGGCGGCGCAGCTTCGACCTGCGCGGCAACCTGCAGTCGCTCTATGAGCAGGTGGCCCGGGCGTATGGCCTCGAAGTGGTGTTCGACCCGGACCTGCAGCCTGGAAACACCGTCAAGTTTCGGCTGGAGGACGTCGATTTCTACCGCGCCTTCCCGGCCCTGATGGAGTTGACCAGCACGTTCGTCGTCCCGGTCAACGGCCGGGTGGCGCTGGTAGCCGCCGACAATCAGAACAAGCGCCGCGACCTCGAGCCCATGATGGCGGCGCTGATCCCCATCCCGCAAGTGATGAGCGTCGAAGAGGCCAACGAAGTCGGCCGGGCGGTGCAGCAGGCGATGGACATCCGGCGGCTGGTCGTGGACGCCAACCGGCGCCAGGTCTACCTCCGCGACACCGTTTCCCACGTGCGGCTCGCCCAGGCCCTCTACCAGGAACTCGCCCGCAGCCGGGGCGAGATCATGCTGGAAGTCGAGCTGCTGAACGTAAGCCAGAGCACGCTCTCCCATCTGGGCCTCACGGTGCCGACCCAGATTCCCGTCACGGCTCTGAGCGCGATCGGCAATGCCGCGCCACCCCAGCTCAGCGGGCCTTACGCGACCTTCGGAGGCGGTGATAGCCGCTTCGGCATCCAGATCGGAAATGCGGGTCTCCAGGCCGACTGGAACCAATCGGACACGCGGTTGCTATCGCGCTTTCGCCTGCGCGCCATCGAAGGGCTGCCGGCCAGCCTGCACATCGGCGACCGCTACCCGATTCTCACGTCGCGTTACTCCCCTATCGTCCTCACGGATGAGATTCGCAAGGCGCAGCAGCAAGGCCCGCTCCTCGCGCCGTTTCCTTCTTTCAATTTTGAGGATCTCGGTCTGGTGCTGAAGGTGACCCCGCGTCTGCACGGCGATGACGAGGTCTCGCTGGCTCTCGAAACGGAGTTCCGGGTGCTCAGCGGAACGAGCCTGAACGACCTGCCCATCATTTCTTCGCGCCGGTTCAATTGCACCGTGCGCCTGCGGGAAGGCGAGGCCGGCCTGGTCTCGGGCATGGCCGTGTCGCAGGTCTCGCGCAGTTGGAGCGGCCTCTGGCCCTTTTCCCGGATCCCGCTGCTCGGCCGGCTGCTGCGTGCCAACACCTCGCAGCGCGATCAGAGCGAATTGCTGCTGGTCATTCGCCCGCGCCTCACCCGGGCGAGCCCGGCCAGCCAGTTCCCATCCCGCGCCTATTACACCGGTACCGAAGGCCGCGCGGCTTCGTCTCTGTAGCCCGGTCGGTGGCTGCTAGTATGCTGCTTCACGACCCGGCTGAAGCGCGCGACGTCTTGCTGAGCCGCGACCAGAGGGAGCGGTCTTCGTCAGAGCTCGATCTTCTCGAAAACAGCCATGGGGTCGCCCTGCTCGTCAACCACATACCGGATCGCCGCCGACACATTCTCCCGTTTCCACAACCACCGCGTGCTCCCATGCCGGGCCCACCGTTTTCGAGCGGGCGTCTCCAGCCCCGTTCTATTTAGATACCGACTGGCGTAGGACTTGAGGTCGTTCATAACCCTTTCGGGCTTAGCCTCCGCTTCGACGACGGCATGAACGTGATTGGTACGCACGTGGGCGGCCCGCAGGCTCCAGTGGCGCTGCGCGCAGCGCTCTAGCAACGCGGCCAGCACGGCCTCCCGGCGGCTTCTATCCAGGCAATACGGAGCCTGGTCCATCAACAGCCGCTCCGCACGGAGCCGCTCCGGATCGGCATCGATCAAACGGCTACCAGGCAGATTGTGCTCTCGATCGACGGAACCCGATCCATCGCCGTGCAGATGGCAACCGTAACAGGCGAAGGTAAGCAGGTAGATCACAGCAAGGTTGTCGACTCAATCTTAACCGCTCCCTCTGGTCGCGGCTCTGACACGCGCCTCCCCCCGGCTTGCATCACCCGCCCCGGCACGATAGTCTTACCTGGGGGGCTGAGCCATGAATCGCAGACAATTCCTGGCCACGACCGGCGCCGCCGGCGTGGCGGCCGGGACCGCGGCGGAGGCGCAAGCGCCGAAGACGTCCACGCACGTGCTGATGAAACTGGGCTGCCAGCGCGGGCCCACGACCGACAAGCGTCTCGACACCTGGAAGCGCTACAGCGTGACCCACGTCTGCGGCTACCCGGAAGAAGATCCACAGCGGGGCTACCCGACCGTCGAGCAGTTGACGCAGCTTCGGGAGCGGTGCCAGAAACACGGCATCGTGCTCGACATGGTAGCGCCGTCTTTCCTCGAGTCGAGCCACATCGACCGCGAAAAACGCCCGGCGATCATGCTGGGCCAGAGCCCGGAGCGCGACCGCGACATCGAGCGCATCCAGAACCTGATCCGCAACTGCGCGAAAGCCGGCGTGCCGGCCATCAAGTACAACATGAGCCTGCTCGGTGTGGTGCGCACCCCCCGCACCCCCGGCCGCGGCGGCTCTTCCTACAGCACCTGGCGGCTGAAGGACGCCAAGCCCAACCCGCCGCTCACCAAGGCCGGCCGCATCACCGCCGACCCCTACTGGGAGCGCATTACCTACTTTCTCGATCGCGTCATTCCCGTCGCCAACGAAAACCGCATCCGGATGGCCTGTCACCCCCACGACCCGGGCATGCCGCCGGAAGGCTACCAGGGCGTCGACTGCGTGATGGGCACCGTCGACGGACTCAAGAAGTTCGTCTCCATCCGCGAGAGCCCCTACCATGGGCTCAACTTCTGCCAAGGCACGGTGTCCGAGATGCTGGCGGACCCCGGCAAAGAAATCTACGACGTGATCCGCTATTTCGGCTCGCGCCAGAAGATCTTCAACGTGCACTTCCGCAACATCCGGGGACATCGCAACGACTTCCAGGAGGTCTACCCCGATGAAGGCGATGTGGACTTTGTGCGGGCGATCCAGGTTTACAAAGAGGTCGGCTACCCCCACATGATGATGCCCGACCACGCGCCGCAGCATCCCGATGACCCGGGCGAAGAGCAGGCCTTTGCGTTCGCCTACGGTTACATCCGGGCGTTGATTCAGGCGGCCGACCGCCTGGGCTGAGCGCGCGGCGGACCAGCTTTCTAAGACCTATGTCGATCATGATCGAGGAGATCGAAGAGCAGCCGGCTGCTCTCGAGCGGACGTTCCGCCAAGGGCTGCCCGGGATAGAGGCCTTTCGCCGCCGTATCGCGCGGCATCCGCCGGCCTGCGTGGTGCTCGCGGCGCGCGGCACCTCCGACAATGCCGCTCTGTTCGGCCGCTATCTCCTCGAGATCGCTACGGGCAACATCGTTTCCTTGGCCGCGCCCTCGGTCCTCACGCTTTACCGGGCCAAGCTGCGCTGGCAGAATACTCTGGTAGTAGGCATCTCGCAGAGCGGTGAATCCACCGACACGAACCTGTTCCTCGAAGCCGCCCGCCAGGGTGGGGCCCTGACCGTAGGCATCACCAATGAGCCGGCGAGTTCCATCACGCGCCTGGCCCACGAAGTCTTCCTGGTGCGGGCGGGCCGCGAGCGCAGCGTCGCCGCGACCAAAACCTACACCGGCCAGTTGCTGATGATGTACCTGCTGGCTTATGCCCTCGGCGCCCCGCTCGAACCGCGGCTTCTCGAGCGCTTGCCGGCCGCCGCCGCCCGTGCCTTGCGGCTGAAACGGGCCGTCACGGAATTAGCCGGGCGCTACTGCTTCATGAACCAGGCCGTCGTGGTCGGCCGCGGCGTCAACTACGCCAACGCCTATGAGTTCGCCCTGAAGATGATGGAGACCAGCTATGTCGTCGCCGAGCGGTTCTCGAGCGCCGACTTCCTGCACGGGCCGATCGCTATGGTCGAGCGGGCGTTCCCCGTGTTTCTGTTCGCGCCTTCCGGCCCCACCTGGGCTGGCACCCGGGCGATCCTGGAGAAGCTTCACCGCCTGGAAGCCGAGACGGTCGTGATCGGCGATGCGTCCCACAGTGCGAGCTTCCGCTATGCGACGCGGTCCATCGGCGTGCCGGGCCCCGCGCTCTCGCCGCCCCGCGGCTTGCCGGCCGACGTCTTCACGCCCATCCCCTATATCGTCCCCGCGCAGTTGTTCGCCGCCGCGCTCGCCGCCGAAAAGGGGCTGAATCCGGACCGTCCGCGCACACTAACCACGATCACTCGCACAGTCTGAGCTGGCCCGGCGATGCATTGCCGGGCCGCGCCGGCTCAGGCCGGTGGTGTAGTATCCGCTTTGCTCTTCGTTAAAGCCGGCCGCGGGGGATGGCGCCGGCCTGCCCTTCTCAGTCCTTCGCTATGGCCAGCATCTTGTTAAAGCGCTTGCTGAAGTCCGACCAGGCTGAAATGCTGGCCTCCAATCTGGCCCGGCCCTGCCGGGTCAGGCGATAGTATTTGCGGTCCGGGCCCCCGCTGGCTGAGTCCCTCCAATAACCGGTGATCAGCTTCGACCCCTCCATCCGCCGCAGTGTCGGATACAGGAAACCCTGTTTGAACTCAAAGAACCCTTCACTCCGTTCCTTGACGTCCCTGGAGATGTCGTAACCGTACCGGTCGCCCTTGGTAAGGATCGCCAGTATCAATATCTCGGTGGTGCCCATTTTGAGTTGCTTCAGGATCTTCTTACGTGGTTCCATTTCCCTCTCGTCTGTGCCTTATAGGTGAGAGCCTGCTACACGGCTCCCTTGGCAGTCATTGTCGATAGGATGGAACCCAAATGCAAGGGTTTTGCAGAAAATGTGCGCGGGCGCTCCAGGGGCGCCGCGAGGGAAGACCGCGGAAGGGAGGTTACTTCTTCTCGCTCAGCAGGCCCCAGCCCATGCTGAACAAGCCACCGATCATCATTGCCACGCTGACCTTCAGAGGCAGATTCTGGCAGAAGAAGCAGTAGGCCCAGACAATCAAAATCACCGCCCCGATCCGAAACATTTTGCTCTTAAACCTCCCAGTAGGCCAGCTTAGCCACCCCCATAGTGGTGCAGGGCTGGAGGGAGAGTCAACAAGCTAAAACTCCTAACTGGAGTCGGATCTATTAGTACCGGCGTCCTAACCGACGGATGGTCCTGGCCGGGACCTCCAGCGCCTGGCGTCGCGGCTTGCCGCGGGACGCCTAGGGTGTCAGATATCTCTTTTATAATCATTCTCTTACGATTGGAGCCGTCAGGCTCAAAGAGCCGTCCCTTAGAAGGAATCTAAGGGCTATTCCGAGGCTTCCTGAGGTCGTGGAGCGGACTCTGCTTCTCGCAAAAGGCCACTAAAAAATTTCTTGGTCATCATTTTCGCGGTCATGTCGAGCATACGCTCGCCGACGCTGGCGATGAGCCCTCCGATGTGAGCCTCTCCCTGGTAGCTGAGTTTCGTGCTGGCTCCCTCTGCGGCCAGGGTGAGCACACCCGAGCCCCGCACGTGGCCAATGCGGCCCTGCCCTTCCATCACGAGGCGGTAGCTCGAGGGAGGCCTCTTTTCTTCGATGCGGATCTTGCCCGCGAAGAGACCCTGAATGCTCGACACGGCTATCTTCGTTTTCATCTCGTATTCATCTGGACCGATCGGGACCAGGCTCTCGCAGCCGGGGATGGCGCGCGCGAGAACCTCGTGGTCGAGCAGGAGGTTCCACGCGGCTTGCGGCGGAAGTGGAAGCAGTTGCTCCCCTTGAATCTTCATTTCGCGGCGGCCAGCGCGCTCTCGAGAGCCCGGCGCGCTTCGACCCGCGCCAGGTGCGCCCGGTAGTCGGGGGCCGCGAAGAGGTCGCTCAGCGGGTCCACGCCCTCGGCGGCATGCTGGGAGGCCGCAGCCAGCGTCGCGGCGTTCGCCGGTTGTCCCGCCAGCGCGTCCTCGACACCTTTGGCGACATAGGCGCGCGAGGCAACACCTGTAACGCCGACGCGCGCGTGGGTGATCTTGCCGCCCGCGACGCCAAGCTGGACCGCCACACCGCAGACCGAGAAGCCCGAGGCCGGCTGCTGGAGCTTCCGGTAGGCCGAACCCACCCCGGCTCGGTCCGCGGCGACGATGATTTCCGACACGATCTCCCCCTCGCCAAGCGCCGTGCTGAAGGCGTCGATCAGAAAATCGTCGATCGAAATGGTGCGCTCGCCGCCTGGTCCGACCACGCGAACCTGCGCCCGCAGCGCCTGCAGCGCGGCCGGATAGTCGGCCGCCGGGTCGGCGTGCGCCACACTACCGCCGATAGTCCCCAGGTTCCGCACCTGGACGTCACCGATGTGACCCGCCACCTCGGCCAGCAGCGGGCAGCTCTGGCGCAATGTTTCGGACGTCGCCACCTGTTGATGGGTGCTCATGGCGCCGATGCGAATGCTCCCGTTGGTCTGCGCGATGTAGTGGAGCTCGGCGATGCGGCCCAGGTCGATGAGGTGCGCGGGACCCGACAACCGCAGCTTCATCATCGGAATCAGGCTCTGCCCGCCGGCCAGCACGCGGCTGTTCTCGAGCGACCCGAGCAGCTTCAAGGCCTCGGAAACCGACTCCGGCGCGTGATACTCGAAGGGTTGCGCAATCATGGTTAACTCCTCTTCTGGGAGAGAATCCGCCAGACTTTCTGGGGCGTCATCGGCATATCGATATGGCGCACGCCGAGGGGCGCGAGCGCATCCACCACGGCATTGACCAAAGAGGGCGACGCGCCGATCGTACCGGCCTCGCCGACGCCCTTCGCCCCCAGCGGGTTAACCGGCGAGGGGGTCTCGGTGCGGTGCGACTCGATCTCCGGCACGTGCTGGGCCTTGGGGACGGCATAGGTCATCAGCTCGCCCGTGACCAACTGGCCGTCGTCGTCGTAGACGGCCTCCTCAAAGATCGCCTGGCCGAGTCCTTGAGCGACACCGCCGTGGACCTGTCCATCCACGAGCAGCGGGTTGATGACCTTGCCGCAGTCGTCCACCGCGATGTAGCGCAGGATCTCGATCTCGCCGGTTTCCTTATCCACTTCGACTTGCGCAATGTGCGCGCCGAACGGGAAGGCGAAGTTGGAGGGTTCAAAGAACCGCGTGGCCACCAGGCCTGGTTCCAGGCCCGGCGGGAGGTTCCGGCAGATGTGGGCCTCAAGCGCCACGTCGTTAAAACTGACGGTCTTGGAGCTCTTGGCGCTCGAGAAAACGCCGCCCTCGAACCGCACCTCTTCCACCGCCACCCCCAGCGCGTGGGCGGCGAAACGGCTGCATTTCGTCCGCAAGTCCTGGAGCGCCAGGTGCACGGCCGAGCCTCCGACCGCCGTACCCCGGCTGCCGAACGTCCCGATGCCGTACTGCACCACGGCCGTGTCGCCGTGGATTACAACCACGTCGTCCATCCCGATCCCGAAGGCATCGGCGGCGAGCTGCGCGAAGGTCGTTTCCTCGCCCTGGCCGTGCGGCGAGGCGCCGGTCATAACTGTGACCTTGCCGGTGGGCTCGACCTTGACCGTGGCGCTCTCCCACCCTCCTGCCGGAGTGGCGGGCGAGGGACCGAAGGCGCAGATCTCACCGTAGGTCGAGATCCCGATGCCGATGAGGCGGCCCTGCTTGCGAGCCGCGGCCTGCTCCTGGCGGGCCTTCTTGTAATCGAGGATCTCCAGCGCCTTGTGCAGCGGCTTCGCATAGTCCCCGCTGTCGTAAGCCAAGCCGGTGGCCGTGGGAAACGGGAAGGCTTCCGGGGCGGGAAAATTCTTGAGCCGGATCTCGGCCGGGTCCATCTTCAGCTCGGCCGCCAGGATGTCGACCATCCGCTCGATGCAGTGGGTGGCCTCGGGACGTCCGGCCCCGCGGTAGGCGTCCGTCGGCACCGCGTTGGTGAACACCCCGACCAGGTCGGCCGAGACATTCTGAAACTTGTAGAGGCCCGGCATCATCAGCACCGACAGCGTCGGGATCAGCGGGCCGAGGAGCTGGTGATAGGCGCCCAGATCCTGGATTAGCTTGAGCTTTAGGCCCAGGATGGTGCCGTCTTTCTTCGCCGCCATCTCCAGGTAATCCACGTGGCCGCGGCCGTGGATCGTGGTCTGGAAATTCTCGCGCCGGCTCTCGATCCACTTGATCGGCTTGTTGACCCGCCTGGCCACGAAGCCCATCAAGGCCTCTTCGCCGTAGACGTTCAGCTTGCTGCCGAAACCGCCGCCCACCTCCGGGGTGATCACCCGCAGGTGGTTCTCGGGGATTCCCAGCATCAAGGCCAGTTGCGTGCGCAGCAGGTGCGGGATCTGCGTCGAGGAATAGATGGTCAGATGTTTCTCGCCCGCCCTCCACTCCGCCACGACACCGCGCGGTTCCATCGCCATCGGCACCAGGCGCTGGCTGACGATCCGCTCCTTGACCACCACGTCCGCGTCGGCGAACGCCTTCTTGATATCGCCCGCCTCGGTCTTCTGCGTGAACGCAATGTTGTCGGGCCACTCGGGGTGGACCGCTGGGGCGCCCGGAGCCAGCGCCTTCTCCGGATCGGCAACCGCCGGCAGGACCTCGTATTCGACCTCGATCTGGTCCAGGGCGTCGGCGGCCAGGTACCGGTCGCTCGCGACCACCACCGCCACGGCATGCCCCACGTAGTACACCCGGTTGGTGGCCAGGATGGTGTGGTGCGGCACCCGCAATCCCGGCAGGCCGGCGGCGCAGGGCACCGGGCCGACGCCCGCGACGTCAGCGCCGGTAAAAACGGCGTGCACCCCCGGCGCCTTCTGTGCCGCCTGGGTGCGGACGCTCCGAATGCGCGCGGCCGCGTAAGGGCTCCGCAAAATGGCCGCGTACAGCATGCCGGGCATTTTCACGTCGTCCACGTAGGTCGCCGTGCCGGTGATGAGCCGGGGGTCCTCCTGCCGCCTGATCCGCCGGCCAATGAAGGTCTCTACTTTCGGTGTGGTAGTAGTAGCCATGACGCCACCTCTAGGCTCGCGCCGCCATCTTCTGGGCCGCCGCCCGCACTGCGTTGACGATGTGCAGGTAACCCGTGCAGCGGCACAGGTTGCCTTCGAGGCCATGCCGGATCTCTTCCCGGGTCGGATTCGGGTTATCCGCCACCACCTGGCAGGCCGTCATGATCATTCCGGGCGTGCAGTAGCCGCACTGCAGTCCATGCTCGTCCCAGAACGCCTGCTGCATGGGATGGAGATCGCCGTTGCTGGCGAGCCCCTCAATGGTTTCAACCTTCCGGCCATCGGCCTGGACGGCGAACACGGTGCACGACTTGACGGCGCGCCCTTCGAGCAGCACCGTGCACGCCCCGCAGACGGTGCTCTCGCAGCCCACATGGGTGCCCGTCAGTCCTGCCACGTCCCGCAGGAAGTGGACCAGCAGCAGCCGGGGCTCGACCGTCGCTTCAATCGTGGTCCCGTTCACATTTACGTGGATGGTCTTTTCCATGGTGATGACTCCTGAAAAACGGCGGATTACATAATGCGACAACGCCACCGCAAAATCAAGGTCTGAACGCGCCGCTAAAAGCCGATCCCCCCGACCCCGATTCCGCGGTCGGTACCGCGCGTCCCTATGAGAGAATGAAGACGCTAATGAGTGCCATACCCGAGGAGTGGTTGGAATGGTATGGGCTGAGCCCTGCCGAACGCTGGGAACAGAGTATGGCCTTGTGGCCGACCTTCCTCCTGCTGGGAGGTTCTCTTGACTCCGAACCCGATAGCCAAAGCCCTTTCTTCGATCCAGCAGAGGCAGGTGCGAGCCCTCGTGATGGGCGGCCAGGCCTGCGTGTTGTACGGCGCGGCGGAGTTTAGCCGCGACCTGGATCTGGCGCTCGGGTTGTCTGACGCCGACCGGGAGCGTTTTCAGCAACTCCTGTCGGATCTCGGGGCTAAGACGGTCGCAGTACCCCCGTTTGAGAATCGTTTTCTCGAAGCCGGTCACGCGGCCCATTTTCGCTGCTCAGCCACAGGAGTAGACGGCCTCCGCATCGACGTCATGACGGTTTTGCGCGGGCTGCCCGGCTTCGATACCCTTTGGGACCGGCGAACCACGCTCGAGGGCGGGGGACGGGTTGCGGATCGAAGTGCTTGCATTGCCCGATCTCGTCCGGAGCAAGAAAACGCAACGCGACAAGGATTGGCCCATGATCCGGCGGCTGATCGAGGCTCATTATTTCCGCCACCACAAAGAAGCGACCGAACCGCAGGTGCGATTCTGGCTGCTGGAGTGCAGAACTCCCGAGATCCTCGCGGAATTAGTGCGCCACCATCGGGCGCTCGCCAGGACGCTGGCGTCCGAGCGCAGTCTGCTGGCGCTCGCCCCCGAGAGCACTTCGGAACATTGGGAGGACCTGCTGGCCGAGGTGGAGCGAGCCGAGCGCCAGCGCGATCGCGAGTACTGGCGGCCCCTGCGAAGCGAGCTCGAGCAACTTCGCCGGCGCCCCTCCTGACGCCTGGACGGTAGGCCAAGACGGCTCTATCAGCCGCCGATATTCTAACGATAGGCTTGGCTGCGATGGAGCACGCGAAGGATCTGCAGAGTATCGCCCTTCTCGGCAAACCGGACGCGGTAGTCACCGACCCGAAGGCGGTATTCCCTCGGGTCTGAGCCCTGCAGCACCTTGACGTCGCCCTCTTCGGTTTCTAGGAACCGGCGCAGGCCCTCAAAGATCCGCATGGCCCTAGCCTTGTCTAGCCGGCGAACGTCGGCGCGGGCCGGCTCGGTCCACTCGATTTGCCTCACTTAAGGCCGAACTCCCGCACGACTTCCTCATGCGGGATGCCCTTGCCTCCTCGCCTCTCGAGCCACTCCTTGGCCTCACGGACGGCCTGGCGCTCCTGCTTACTCTCGGGTTCGTCGTCGACGGGAGCGTTCGCCAGCTTACGCCCGACCGGATCTAGCATCACTTCGAGCAATCCGACGACGGCGGAGAGTTGGTCGGTATTGAGCTGGTCGACCAATTGGTGGGCGTGCTGCTTCTCGTTGGCTGGGTCGGACGCCATGGTTACTTCATCTCCGAAAATACCATAGACCGGCCGTTCCCCTACGGAGTCATGGTTTCACGGCAGGCGACCACTGTTCGCTGGCTCTGAGGCGGGCGTAAAATACAGCGTAGATGCGAGCGACCGTCAAAGTCGGAGCGGGCCGGAAACTGGTCATCCCGCGTAAATTTCACCAGCGGCTCGGGCTCGCTCCGGGCGACACTCTGGAGCTTACCGTAGAGCGGGGGCGTCTCGTGCTCACACCTCAGGCGGACCTGGAGAAACGTCTGGCCGAAAGCTTCGAAGACTTCAAAAACGGCCGTGCGCTCGGCCCGTTCAAGAGTGCCAGGGAAGCCATGCGAGCCCTCTGGAAAGGGCAATGACGGCCCTGTTCACTCCTTCCGCGAAGCGCCCGAACGAATTCAAAAGGCATGCAGCGGCGGACGACTGTTATTGCAAAAACGCAGTCGCAGCGGTGAGCCGGCGAGTGGCGCATCGAGGGCGACGCAACGCCCCGGGAAAAAAAGTGACTCGTGCCCTTGGCGAGCGGACGCCCGCGCCCGTATAATAGCCCTCCACCGACACTTCAGGTTTGGTTCTCGCCGAGGCGGGAGGTGCAGGGGGCAGGTCTCGCGGCGGCCAGGACTAGCCACGCGCCGGGACGGTCCATGACCCTCACCCTAATCGACTACCTCATCCTCGCCACCTACTTCGCCTTCGTGCTGGGCATCGGCTTCTGGCTGCGGCAGCAGGTGCGGTCGAGCGGCGAATTCCTTCTCTCCGGCCGCTCCATCCCGCTGTGGATCGCCGGACTCTCCTTCATGGCGGCCAACCTGGGGGCCCAGGA
>JBGPDC010000151.1:0-14478 GCA_041482115.1 Terriglobia bacterium
AGGTCACTTCCCGCCTCACCGTGAACGTGGGCGTCCGCTGGGACTTTTACGGCCACGTCTATGACAAGGATGTACTCGGCCGTATCCGGACCGTCTCGTTCGCCTCCGGCCAGGCGCGGACCATCAACGGGCAGTTCGTGCCCCTGCTCATTCCCAATCCGAATGACAGCACCCCGCTCTACGACATCAACTGGAAGCAGATCATGCCGCGGCTGGGCATCGCCTACCGGATCACCGACAAGACGGTCTTCCGGCTGGGGGCCGGCAGGTTCTATAACGCCAACCAGCTCAACAATTTTCAGATCCTGAACCTGCAGCCGCCACTGTCGGGATCGAGCGTCATCGACAACGACCGCACCAATCCTCGCGGCACCATTGGCAATCCCTTCGTCACTTCCGGGGGCGTGGCCCCGGTGGCGCTGCTGATGCTCGGGAACGAAGTGGCTTCTAACGGCAACCGCTCCAGCTTCTTGAACAACGATCTCTGGCAATGGACCGCCGAACTGGAGCGGAGCCTGGGCCACGATCTCGTGGCCAGCGTGGCCTACGTCGGCAGCAAGGGCACCCACATCGACACCACGCGCAGCAATTACAACAACCCCAATCCCGGCCTGGGCGACATCCAGGCGCGGCGGCCCATTCAGTTCTACGCCGACTCTCTGGCGCCGGATAAGCTGGTCCCGCTGGGCACGCTGCGGTATCTGGATAGCTCCTCCAACTCCTCTTACAACGCGTTGCAGGCCCGCGCGGAGAAACGCTATTCCCACGGGATGACTTTCGCCGCGTCCTTCAACTACCAGAAGGCCATCGGCCTTGGGTACAGCGTAAACGAATCCGGACCCTTCAGCCAGAACGTTCCCCAGGATCCCCGTAACATCAAAGGAGACCGCGGCCGCTTCAACCTCGATCAGCGCTTCCGCTTCGTCCTAAGCCAGGTGTGGGAAATTCCGTTCCTTCGGAACCAGCGGGGAGTGACAGGCTTCGTGCTGGGCGGCTGGTCCGTCAACGGAATTATCCAGCTCACTTCCGGTTTCCCGGTTACGGTCAGCCAATCGAGCGACTCCCTGAACACCGGCGCCGCCAGCGTCCCGCGGCCCAATGTCGCCGCCGGGCAGAGCGTGGATCGCGTGATGGACGGGCGCACGCTCGACCATTGGTTCAACACCGCCGCCTTCGTCCGCTCCAAGTGCAACGGTTGCTCGGGCGACGGTGTTTTCATCGGGCCCTATGGCTACGGCAACGCCGGGGTCGGACAATTCGACGCCCCGGGCCAGAAGACCTGGGACTTCGCTCTTTTCAAGCAGTTCAAGGTGAGAGAGCGCCACCGCATCCAGTTCCGGTGGGAAGCGTTCAACTTTCTCAACACGCCCCAATTCAGCGCCCCCGGCCGCACCTTCGGCAACGCCGACTTCGGCCGCATCAGCTCCACGATCACCGGCAACCGGGAGATGCAGTTCGGACTCAAGTATTCGTTCTAGAATTGCAACGAAGCCAGACCAGGCACGACTCAAAGGAGGACACACCATGAATCGCAGGAACATGTTGAAGGGTTTTGGGGCCGCCGGCGCCAGCCTGCTGGCTGGTCCCGGTCCGCTCGCGCAGGCGCAGTCCACTGCCCGCCGCGGCATGCCCCCTCTCAAGATCACCGACGTGAAGGTGATCATGACCCAGCCGGGCGGCACCGGCTCCAACTTGGTCGTCGTCAAAGTGCTTACCAGCGAGCCCGGACTTTACGGCGTGGGCTGCGCCACGCACCAGGAGCGGCCCTTCGCAGTGGCCGCCTATCTGGAGCAGCACTTGAAACCGTTTGTCATTGGAAAAAACTGCGACGAGATTGAGGACATCTGGCAGTCCACCTATGTGCAATCGTACTTCCGCGCCGGGGTGACCGGAAATAACGCCCTGAGCGGCATCGACGGGGCGCTGTGGGACATCCTGGGGAAACGCTGCGGCGTGCCGGTCTACCAGCTCCTGGGCGGCAAGGTCCGCGCCGCTGTCCCGCTCTACGGCCAC
The DNA here is from genome assembly GCA_041482115.1 of Terriglobia bacterium. Lineage (GTDB taxonomy): Bacteria > Acidobacteriota > Terriglobia > Bryobacterales > JACQDG01 > JBGPDC01. Next base: position 2,014 of record JBGPDC010000151.1, read on the forward strand.
GCGGCCGCTCGCGAGCCCCAGGCCCTCGAGGACCAGGTCCGCAAGTACATGGCGAACGGCTACCGGTACGTGCGCGTCCAGCTTGCCACGCCCGGCTATTCCGGCTACGGCGTGGGCGGGGCGCAGACCTCCGACACCGTCCAGAAGATGCGGCCCGAGGGCGTTCGTCCGTCCCCGGTCTTCGATCCCAGCCTCTACGTCACCACCACCATCAAGATGTTCGACTACCTCCGCTCGAAAATCGGCTTCGACGTGGAACTCTGCCATGACGTCCACGAACGCCCCACACCCATCTTGGCCTGCCAGCTCTGCAAGGCTGTCGAGCCCTACCGTCCCTTCTTCATGGAGGATTGCTTCGCGCCCGAGGATGTGGGCTGGTTCAAGATCCTGCGCCAGCAGACGACAACCGCCCTCGCCATGGGCGAGCTGTTCGTCAACCGCAACGAGTGGCTGCCGCTGGTTTCGGAGCGGCTGATCGACTTCATTCGCATCCACCAGTCCGCCGCCGGCGGCCTGAACCAGTGCCGCAAGATCGCCGCCTGTTGCGAGTTTTTCAACGTCCGCACGGCCTGGCATGGACCCGCCAACGTCGATCCGATCGGCCACGCCTACAACCTCCACCTGGACCTCGCCACCTACAACTTCGGGATCCAGGAAGAGACGGTGTTTCCGGCCGTGGTGCAGGAGGTCTTTCCCGGCACCCCGGAGATCAAAGGGGGTTACATGTATTCCAATGACCGTCCGGGTCTCGGCATCGACATCAACGAAGCGGCCGCTGCGAAGTACCCCTACAAGACCTCCGGCGCCAGCCGCGGCAACGACCGCCTGATGGATGGAACGATCGTGCGGCCGTAGGGATTGACGCGCGGGGAGCCCCGGCCTGGGGCCGGATTAATTTTTCCCCGGGTCCTTCGGGGGCGTCAGGGAGGGCCGGTCAGGGTTGGACCCCGGGGCAGAACTGCCAAGAAACAGTTTGCGGCCGTCGGTGAACGTGAGATTGGCGCCGACCGCCCGATTCGTGCCGTCCTTGGACTGAAAGCCCTCGACGATAATCTCCGTTCCGGGCGGCAGGGAGTCCTTGGTGAAGCCTAGCCTGAACAGAGCGTTGGGGCTGCCGCCTTCGACCATCCAACCCGTGACCTTGCCGTCCGCGCTTTTCACGTCCAGGTTAATCCAGGAGTGGGGATTTATCAATTCCCATTTCGTGACAACTCCGTGCAGCTTGAGCGGCTTGTTCGCGTCAAATTCTGCCGCAAACGCATGGTGCGCCCACGCTGGCGCGCCGGCCAGCAGCAGACCGGCGATGGCGGCTACGACGCCTAACCTTGCCCTCATATAATTCCTCCCGGCATCACTTCTTGGCCTTCGCCGCTTCTTCCGCAGCCTGCTCCTGGGCCCGGGCGCCGCGCAGGATGTTCGCCATGCCGTAGTTCCCCTCGTGGCAGGCGTACTCGAATATCGGGCCCTGAGTCTTCACCATAGGCAACTCCGCCTTCCAGGACCGGGCCCAGGTCGCCGGATCTTCCACCGTGAATTCGTAGAGGATGGTGTCCTCGGCGGTGCGCGTGAAGCGTTCGATCACGTGCAGGTTTTCGCTCGATCCCCGGAAGTTCGTCCGGTCGGTGAAATTGGTGGTGTCGACCACCAGCGTATTGCCCTCCCACCGGCCGCGCGGGTCCCCCATCCACAGGCGGATCTTCCGCCCCACGTGCGGACGCCCGTCGAGGGGTATGATGCGAACGTCGTGGATCTCCTCCTGGAGAATGGCCACGTATCCCGGTCCCTGCTGAATCTGAATATTAGCGTTATAGGCTTCGGGAAGCATCGGCGGCCCTTCGCCGGCCATCCAGATACACCGCTCCCCCAGGGGCCGGGTTTCCGGGCCGTCGAAAGGACCACTCCGCTTCCTCGCCTCGGCACGCTCCGCCGCTCTCTTGCGCCCCTCCGGTGTCAGGGGAGGAATCTTCCCGTCCGGTGGGTCCACAATCAGCGACGTTCGCCGGTTCGAGGCGCGCTTCGCCTGGTTCGGGTCCAGTCCGTACTGGGCAAAATCATAATGTGCCACGGTTCCCGCGCTCTCGGGGCTGCGGGGTTTTTCCTGTGCCCGCTTTTCAATTTCCGCCAGTTCCTGTTCCGTATAAAACTCCCGCCCCGCCAACTCGGCGGGCCGTTCCAAGGGCGTGAGGGTGGCGTTGGTCCAGATTCCTTGCAGGTCCGGCTGGCCGTCCGGCGTGCGTGACGGAGTCCCAGTCTTCGCGGACGGCGGAGCTTGACCAGCGAGCGGGACCGGCGCCAGCAGCGCTACTCCGCTGGCGATCGCCAGTGCAACGAGGGGGCCGGCCAAGCGGGACATGGGAAGTGTCCTTTCCATTGGCTCACTTGCTCGCTTTCTTGCGGAGATGCCCATAGATGACCTCTTCCGAGAATTCCACGCACTTGAATTCCAGGAGCTGCGCATTTTTTTCCACGCGACGATAGAGAGGCATGCTTATCTTCCAGGGCCGTGTAAACACCTTGGGGTCCTCGATGGTGGCCTCGTACATGAGGATGTCAGGACTGCTGGGGGTGTAGCGTTCGACCACGTGCAGGGCGTCGCTATGGAAATTTCCGGCCCGGTCGAACCAGGTCTGATCGTTGAGCCCCGTCACATCCACAACCAGCGTGTTCCCCTCCCAATGACCCACCGACCACCCCATCCAGCTCGGGGCGGGACTGGGACCCGGATCCTCGAGCGGAATGGTGCGAACGGCGCCCGCGTACTGATAGGCGATCAGGATCGACTTCGCACCCTGAATGACTTGAAACGGCTGGGGCAGGTAGGTGGCGCGCGGCACGCCGGGCAGATAACACTTGATTTCCGGGTCGGCGGTGAACCGGTTCGCGAAGTTCTCCTGCTTCTTCTTCGCAGCCGCGGGCAGGTAAGGGATCTCATCGCCCTCCACCACGCCCTGCCCCGGTGGAACAGCGCCAGTGGCGCCGAGTGCGGCCACCGGTCCGGGGCCTGCCGAGTGGTCCTGGATATCCCAATTGGCCGTGTTGAGGGCCTGCCAAATGCCGTTCAAGTCGGGTTTGCCGTCCGCTGTGCGGCGCGCCGCATCCTGACCAGCAGCCGGTCTCACGGGCAGCGAGAGGGCTACCAACGCCACCGTGGCGATCATCGAGATTCGAGCCAGCACGGGAAAGGTCTCTCCGCACCCTGGACATCAGCCGGCGGGCCAGCCACCGTTTGGTTCCTGATGCCGATTTGATCGTATAGTCGAATAACATTCGATGTCAATCAGGACCTCCACGGTGGGCAGCAACGGCTCCGCCGGGTCCCCCAAACTGTTATATAATTCGGCAGGCCAACGTACACGGGCAGAAGCGGCCGGTCTATCGGACCAGGCCAGGAGAAAATGTTATGACCAAAAGAGAATTTCTCGCCGCGAGCATGGGAGCCGGCTTGGCTCTGGCGGAAGCACGGGCGCTGGCGCAGCAAGGATCGGCCGGCGCCGCGCGAACCGGCGGCAAGTCATCTGGCGGGAAGCAACAAGTTCCGACCCGGATAGCCAAGACCACGAAGTTGTTCAAGAGCCCCGGGGTCCCCAACGGGATTGCCGTCGCGCCCGAGGGCCTGTGGATCGCCGAGCAAAAGCTCTCCGGCGAGCAAGCCGTCTCGTATCACCTGCCCGAGCCGAAAGACCTGTCGGAAGCCGCCTGGCTCACCGATTGGAAAGGGAAGGTGCTGAAAACGGTGACGACGCCTTCCCGAAACACGAGCGGCATGGCCTACGGCGGCGGATACGTCTGGATGTGCGCCAATGCGCCGCCCGAGGGAGTCTTTCAGGTGGACATGAACTCCCGGGTGGTAAGCCATCGTCAGATCCCGCTCGGCCCGGCGAACGACGGCGGCGGCTGCCACGGCGCTTTGTGGCACGACGGCAAACTCTGGATCGCGGCGCTCCGCCTGCGGGGGATCCTGCGCGTGGATCCCGTGACCTGGCAGCCGGAATTCCTGATCCCGTTCTACCAGGCTCCCGGCCGGAATCGGTATCACGGCATCGCCTGGGACAACGGCGCCATCTGGGTGATTACGGGAAACGACAGTAAGAACTACGCCGAAGGCCGCCCGGGCCTGGTCAAGCACGATGCCGCGACCGGCCAGGTGCTCGAGATCGTGGACTTCGCCCCCAACTCCGCGGACCCGCATGGTCTCGCCATGCACGATGGCGCGCTCATTAGCTGCGATGCCGGAATCCACCCGGGATGGCCCAACTTCGATAGCCCGACGAGCGGCTGGATCTTCCGGATCGACCTGGTCTGACGATCTTCCGCGGGAAATAGCGCGGCGGCGGCATGGCCGCCGCCGCATTCGACTGACCTACAGGCTGGTTCGGAGCGTGCCCTTCTTGGCGTTACGAATGATGTTGTCGGCCGCCCGGAACGCCAGCGCCTGGATCGTCATAGTGGGGTGATTGCGGCCGCCGGTGACGAAATTGCCGCCGTCCACGACGAACAGGTTGGGGACATCGTGAGCCTTGTGGTACTTGTCGACCACGGAGGTCTTCGGATCGTTCCCCATCCGGCAGGTGCCGCGGTTGTGCGCGCCGCCGCGGCTTTCCCGACCCGGAGCCGACCACACCTTCTTCGCCCCGGCGGCTTCCAGAACCTCGACGGACTTCTTCCGGAAGAATTCCATGTTCTTGGCGTCGTCGGGATGTCCCTTCAACGTGATGCGCATGGCCGGCAGGCCCCACTCGTCCTTCACGTCGGGGTCCAGATCGATGCGGTTGCTCTCGAGCGGCAGTTGGGTGATGAAGCAACTGATCGTCATCCGGTGGTTGGCTTCCTCCTGGAGCGCCTTCTTGTATCCGGCACCCCAGCGCGGAGCGCCCGGAGACAACCCTTCCAAGCCGAGATCGAGCGGCGTCAGATAGCCGCGCGCGGTCATCCGCCCGCCGCCGTAGAAGCCGCGTTTCGGATCCGAAGGCACGTAATCTACAATGCCAGCGCCGGAAATGACGCCCTTGTACTCGTTCAGCGGATGCTCGAAGAGCGCGCTCGCCCCGGCCCCGTTGCCGAACATCACATACTTTCCGACCACGCCGTTCGAGTTTGCCAGCCCGTCCGGGAAACGGGCCGACTTTGAGAGCAGCAGTAAACGGGCGGACTCCGAGGCATTGGCCGAAAGGATGACCGCCTTCGCCCGCTGATGCACTTCGCGCTTCTGGGCGTCGAAATAGATAGCGCCGGTCACCCGGCCGCTGTTGTCGACCGAGATCTCGCGCACGTAGCTCCGGACCCGAATTTCGCAGCGGCCGGTCTTCTCGGCGATCGGCAGCATGGTGACCGAAGAGCTGGACCGCGCGCGCACGTGGCAGCCGTAGCCCGAACAGATACCGCAGTTCACGCACGCGTCGCGCCCCATGTAGGGTTTCGTAATGATGGCGAGGGGTCCGGGAACGACGGTCAATCCCAGCTTGGCCGCCGCCGTGTTAAACAGCGCACCCGAGCTCTTGAGAGGCACGGGCGGCACCGGATAGTCTTTCGACATCGGCGCGAGGAACGGCGAATTTACGCGCAGGCCGGAGATGCCCATTTCCCACTCGGCCTGGGTGTAGTAAGGCTCCAGCTCCTCGTAGGTGATCGGCCAGTCGGCCATGCCCGTGCCCGAAGGAATCGTCTGGTCGTAGGAGGCCTCGCGGAACTCATACGGCAGGTGGCGCCAGCTACTGCCGCCGTAGGTGACGGTGCCGCCGCCCACCACGCAGCCGTAGCTGTGCGAGCCTTTGACGGCCTTGTCCTGGGCCGTCGGGCGGAAGGTGTTGGGCTGCCGCTTCGAGTCGCTCATCAGGCGATCCTCGTCGCTCAGGTTGCGCTGCAGCCACTCGTCCTTGTTGTATTCGTGTTCGCGGCCGTACTTGCCCCAGCCGCCCTGCTCCAGGACCACGACCGAAAAGCCGGCCGACGACAACTGCTTGGCCATGATGCCCCCGGCGGCTCCCGAACCGATGACGACGAAATCGACCTCAGTGGATGGCGTGTACAGTTTCATAGTCGTTTCTCCTTCACGCCTTGCGGCGGGGTTGGGGTTGCGCGTCGTAGTAGCCGAAGGGCGGCTTGTGCTTTAGCGAATCGTCGTAGCCGATGAGCTGCCAGCCGACTTTGTCGTGGTTGCCGCCGTGCACCGGCCGCGCGAAGAACCCGATAACCGTGTGCATGCGGACCATGTTGAAGAACGGCGTCTTCTCGAGGGCGGTGAGCGTTTGGATCTGCTGCTCGGAAGCGAGCGCCGAGAATTTACCGGCGCCCGGAAAGAGCTGCTCCGTCTTTGTCTGCAGATCCTGCAACCCTTTCGTGTAGGCCGGCTGCCGGTCACGGTCGAAAGTGGACAGAGCCTTGTCGATGAAGTAAAGACAGTGGGCTTCGCGGGCGCCGGGGGTGCCGTCGGTGGGGATGATCTGGGCCGCCAGGGCCTCGATCTCCGGGGCCTGCGCCGCGGTGAAGAAGGTGAGCTGCGGCCGCTGCCCCAAGGCGCCGGCCTGCTGCGCGTGTTCTTGAGCGGCGAGGATGGCAGGGTAGTTGGCCGCCACCCACGCCGCATTCAGGCCCGCTACGGATTCAACCAGGAATGATCGTCGTGATTTCCCTGTGGTGCTCATGCTCTTCTCTCCCTTCAAGCGCTAACGTTTAGCGTATTTCGTCACGCCGCGCAGCGTGTTTTCCGCGGCGTACAAATTGCCGGCCGGATCGGCCACAATCCCTTCCCCTGCCGCTCCGCCCGGGTTCTCCGTCTGATGGCCAGGCACGAACGCAATCACCTTACCATCCCGGGCACTGCCGATGCGGATACCCTTCTCCCACCCCGGGTTGTTCGCCGCCGTCGAATCCGCATCCATGACATACAGCTTGTCATCCTTGTCGATGTACAAGCCGCTGGGACGGCCGAACTGCCTCCATTGGTCGAGGAACTTGCCATCCAGATCGAAAATCTGCAGGCGGGAGTTGCCGCGATCGCAGACAAACAGCCGGCCCCGCGAATCGATCGCGAGCGCGTGCGCGTTTCTGAACTCGCCTGGGCCGGACCCGAGCTTTCCCCACTCTTTGAGGAACGTCCCGTCTTTGGAAAATTTCACAATGCGGGTCACGTAGTCGGGCGGCACGTTCGCGTTCTGGCCCGAGTGCCCATCGGCCACCAAGATGTCGCCGTTCGGAGCCGTGATGACGTCCGAGGGCTCGTTAAAATGCTGCGGACCGCCTCCCGCCACGCCAGCCGTTCCGAGCCGCAGGAGGACCTTGCCGTCCGGGGAGAGCTTGATCACCTGCTGGCCCTTGGTCCCATCCTTGCTTGATAGCGCGTCGGTCACCCAGATGTTGCCGTCGCGGTCGACGTGCAAACCGTGCGGGAACACGAACAATCCGGCGCCGATGCTCTTGCTGGGACGGCCCGTCGACAGATCCAACAGGTGAACCGGGGGAAGATTCGAGCCGTCGCAGGTATTGACGCCGCAGCGATCGATCGCCCAGATTTCGTTGCGAGGGCCGATCTCGATACCTGCGGTCGAACCCCAGGTTCTCTGGTCGGGGAGGTTGCCCCAATTCCGGACGGCAGCCTGGTAGGGATTGGGAAGGTCGTTACCGGGGTTGGGTGCGGCCTGCGTAAGGACGCAGCTCCCGGACAGCCCGAGCAGGGCGACGGCCGCTACCATACCGGATCTCATGCTGGCCCTAAGCCTCCCTCTGGCCCCAAGACGAGGAGGTCCCTCCTACTCCGCCAGGATCGCTATTTTGACAGAATCATTCTTGCCGTGTTATTCTACCACGCCTTCCGGGATATGTCCGGTGGGGGCATCGCAGGCAAAAGGTTGGACGGTTCGGCCCCTTTCTTAGCGCGGCGACAAAACCAAAGAAAGCGCAGAACGGCCCCCCTGCCTCGTGGCGGGAGGTCAGAGAAACCGTCGCCTGCGTGGCGCTTGCGTTTGCCGGAGGCACGGCGTCACGGAGCCCGGGGTATATCAAATGGGCAGTACGAACCACGACCCCCGAGGGCCCCGCCACCCGAATGTCAAGGGCAGCTTGTCCGGGCGGCACCCGTTGGTCGCGGTCCGCATTGCAGTCGCGGTAGCGGGGCGTGAAGGGCTGGCCCGCCATCCACGAGCAGGTCCCGTTGAGCCGCCAGCCGCCGCTTGTTCAAGTACTTTCTCCCTTTCCCAACCGGCACGTTTCCGAAACTCGCGACAGGGTTTTCAAGACTTCCGCGTAACAACCGCCTCCAGCCCGTTGCGCCCTTTGGGCAGCGCGCGAAATCCAGTGGAGGACGTGCCGCTCGAGAAAATCGCGGCGGGCGTTTTCAAGGGAGGCCCGGTCCGGATTGCCCCCGGCCAGGCAGTGCTCGATCCAACCTAGAAACTCCAGTTGGGTCAGCAGGTGGTCGGGAGCGGCCTTAGAACTGGGCCGCAGCCCGAAGTGCTGATAGAAGAGCTTGTTCTCGAGGACGACCTCGGGCGCCGGCCGGCTCTCCACATAGAAGCTTTCGAGTAGCGGGCAGGAGGGTTGTGGCAGGGCCGCTTCGAAGAGTTGAATGTAGAGCGCGCGCAGCGCTTCGAGATCGGCCGGGGTGGAGCGCGAAAGGCCGCGCAGAAACTCCAGCCGCGCCTCATCCGGGTAGCCCAGGGCGAACCGGAGAACGGCGTAGAGGTTCAGATCGCTCAGCGTGTGGGGTACCATATCGAGAAATACTTGCGGCCGTCGCGGTCCTGCTGGCGGCCGTTCCAAACCGCTACCGCGAGCGGGGCGCCGGGGGCCAACTCGGGCAGTTCCAGCGTCACCTGCCAGCGCCGCCCCGCGTAAAGGCTGCGAGCCGGGAAGCCTTGGCCCGTGCGACGGGTGGTGCTGCGGCCGGAGGCTTCCATCACCGCAGCGCCGCGCGTCAGGTCATAGAAATAAATCCGGACGGGATGTGCCGCGTCACCCATCTGCAGCGACGGGAACAGGTCGCCAGTACCGGGGCGCGCCGGCACCATGACCGCACAGGCGTCGAAAAAACGGTCGGTGGCCCCGGACTGCGCCACCTGGCTCTCGCTCTGCCAAGTCTTCGTGGCGGGCGGGAGTGTGGTGGCGTCTCGGGTCGGGTCCTGCCACTCCAGACGCACTACGCTCTTACCCGACCCGGTTACCACCTGTACCTGCACCGCCGGGATCTCGAGCTCCGCTGGCGCATCAGTGGCGTAAAGCGGTGGCGTTCGCTGGAGCGCTACGGACACGGCGGGGATTGTTTTCCAAACCGCCGCTGCCGGATCCGCGGCCTGCGCCACGTCGGCAGGTGTCAACGGAATGGGCGGTATCTCGGCGTGCACCAAGCCGCAGACCGCCAGGGACAGTAACGCCGCTCTCATGCTCGCCTCGCAGGCTGGATTTGCACCAGCGTCTCGCGCTTGGGAATCTGGTATCGCACGTCATCGTCCCGTCCGATCAGCAGTTGCAGGATCTCGCTCGTGCCGCCCTCCTGAGCTTTCTTCAGTTCCGCCTCCAGGCGACGAAGCACGCCGCTGACCTGCTCACCGAACAGGTACACGAGATAGTCGAGAGGCAGGCGCGGATCTTCCAGGATGCTCTGGCCGTACTTGCCACGGCGCGGCGGGTTAAACGGGGGCACATAAAAGACGTTCGGCTCGGTGCCCTTTTCCGGAAATAGTCCCAGCGCGACCTGGTAGACCTGCACCAGCTTATGGACCGCCGAGTCAGGGTCGTCCAGCAGGCCTACGAACCGCAGCCGCCCGGGGCACTGCTTGGCGCAGGCGTTAACCTCGCCCTTTTCGAGACGCGGGTAGCAGAAGATGCACTTTTGCGCCTTGCCCAAGAGTTCATTGAAGTAGATCTTCTTATACGGGCAGGCGCGCATGCAGTAGCGGTAGCCTTCGCAACGCTCCTGGTCAATCAGGACGATGCCGTCCTCTTCGCGCTTGTAAATCGCGCTGCGCGGACAAGCTGCCAGGCAGGCCGGGTTGGTGCAGTGGTTGCACAAACGGGGGAGATAAAAGTAGTAGTTCTCCCCCAACATCAGCGCTCCGACGTCTTCATCCCAATTGGGCGTGTTGACGGGCGGCTCGCTGGGCATCGCTTGCAAGCCACCCTGGAACAGACGCTCTTCGTAGTTGTATTCAAACGTCTGGCCGTAGTCCTCTTTGGTGGGCAGTTCGCTCGGGCGCAGGCGGCCGTTCTCGAAGCCGCCTCCGATCTGGTCCCAGCGCCGCGGGTAGCCCTGGCCCGGACGGGTCTCGACGTTGTTCCAGTACATGTAGTCCATGCCGTCGCCGTCGGTCCAAAGTTTCTTGCAGGCCATGGTGCAGGTCTGGCAGCCGAGGCACTTGTTGAGGTCGAGAACCATGGCGTACTGGTGTTGAGACATCGCTTTACGCCCTCCCCGCGCCGCGCCGCTGAATGGTCTTCAGATCCGCGGCCGTCGGCGTGTACTTTACGATGTCCACCCGCACGTCGCGATTGTTGCCGGTCGGGCCCCAATAGTTGAGCCGGAAATTGACGTGCCCGTAGCCCCCTACGAGCTGGGTCGGCTTGATCTTGATGTAGGTTGGCGCCTGCCAGCCGCCCTGCAGGAACCCCAGATAACGCTCCCAGCCGTGATACATGGTGAGCCGCTTGCGCTTCTCTCCGGGCAGGATCTGAACCCTGGTCACCATGCTGCCGTGCTCGTTGAAGACCTTTACCCAGTCGTTGTCCTGGATGCCGCGTTCCTTGGCATCGTCCGGATGGATGTAGACGATCGGTATCCCGCGCTGCAGCCGCAACTGGTAGCGGGAGTCGCGCCAGGTGGAGTGGATCGACCACCGCCCGTGAGGCGTGTTCCAGAAGAAGGGATACCGGGCGCTCTCGGCGAGCGGCTCCTTGTAGACGGGGAGCTGCTCGTTCATCTCCAGGAACCACGGGTGATCGATATAGAACTGCTGGCGGCCGGTCAGCGTCCGCCAGGGGCGCTTCTTCTCGATCTGGTGCTGGAAGGGTGTATAAGCCACACCGGGCTTGATGTCGCTGTTCCAGGATTCTTCGTCGCTGCCGACGAAACGCCGGGGACCCTGTTGCAGGCTCGCATACGTCATGCCCTTGGTCTCGACCGAGTTCCCCAGAATGAAGTTCGCCGCGTCTTCGTCGCTCTGGAATTTGCCCTGGCCCGACCACAAGTCGTAAGTCTTCGTGAAGTCGCGGTCCCATTTGAACTGGTCGTCCTGAAAGGGCTGCAGGCCCCGCTCGGCAGCAAGCTGGGAGATTTTCTTGGCCAGCTCTCGGAATATCTCCCAGTCGCTCTTCGATTCGTAGAGCGGGTCGAGGGCCTTGCCGATCGGGTGGATGTAGCTGTGGCAGTCGGTCGAGCTGAGGTCGGCTTTCTCGTAGGACGTCGCGGCCGGCAGCACGACGTCGGAGTGGAGCGCGGTGGTGTCCATCCGGTAGTTGATGTCCACTATCAGATCGAGGTCTTTCCACAGCGACTGCAGGATGTGCTCGTTGCCCTTGGCCTGGTTGAGGTAGTTGGCCCGCCACACGACCAGCGAGCGCGGCTTTTGCTTGCGGTTACGCGGGTAGAGAGGCATCCAGCGATTCTTGATGCTCTCTTCGATGTAGTATTCGATGGGCCGGCCGTTATAGAGGTGCGGGTCTTTATTAGAAGAATGGACGTAGGTCCATAGCGTCGTGTTCTGGAACCGCTGCTTGGGGGCCCCTTCCGGGAAGGCGTACATCCGGAACCCGCGCTCGGGCCAGACGCGCTCCTGGCCGACGTAATGGTTGAAGCCGCCCCCGTTCTTGCCCACGTCGCCGGTGAGGGCGACCAGCAGAATAAACGCCCGGTTAATCAGGTCGTTGTGGAACCAGTGGTTGGTTCCGGCGCCATGGATGATCATGGCCGGACGGCGCGTCCCCATCTCATGCGCGAACTGGCGGATGTCACTTTCGGCCAGACCGGTCGTGGCAGCCACACGGTCGAGGGTATATGGCGCCAGCTTCTCTTTGAGGAGTTCGAAGACTGTCACCACCTCTTGCCCTTGATGGTTGAAACGGGCGTGCAAGTCGGGGTCGGAGGCGCCCAGGGCGATGTTCTTGACAGCGGACCCCATGGAACCGGGCGCTTCCTTGATATCCCCGGTCTTGGCATCGCGGAAGTAGAAGACATTCTCCGCGCCTTCGCGACGCAGAAAGCGCCCGGTCGCGCTCACCACCAGGAGGGGAAGATCGGTTTGCTCCTTTATATAGGGCTCGTCATAGAGCTGATGGTCGAGGATATACTTCGCTACGCCGAGAGCGAGAGCGGCATCGGTGCCGGGCTGGATCTGGAGAAACAAGTCGGCGTGGACCGCGCTCGAGTTGAAATCCGGCGAAATGCACACCAGCTTGGCGCCGTTGTAGCGGGCCTCGTAAGCGAAGTGCGCATCCGGGATGCGGGTTTGCGAGATGTTGCTGCCCCACAGCACGATGTAC
>JBGPDC010000152.1:0-14476 GCA_041482115.1 Terriglobia bacterium
AGGAGCGCATCGCGCAATCCCAGATGGGCGACCTCGCGGGACAAGCCCGCCAGGTGAAAAACGTTCCGGTCGTCGCGGCGCGTCTCGACGGCGTGGACCGCGCCCAACTGCGTTCGCTCGCCGACTCACTGCGCAACAAGCTGAAATCCTGCGTGGTGGTGCTCGGCTCGACCGAGAATGGCAGCGTCGCGATTGTCTCCGCCGTCACTAAGGACCTCACCGGCCGCGTCCACGCCGGCAAGCTCGCTGGAGCGGTCGCCCAGGCCGTCGGCGGCAAGGGGGGCGGCCGCCCCGACATGGCCGAAGCCGGCGGCAAGGACCCGGCCGCGTTGCCCGCCGCTCTCGAGAACGTGTACGGTCTCGTCGAGCAGATGCTGGGATCGTAACGAAACTCACCGTTCGCCGGGAAACGCGTTTTCGTCGCGCCCCGATTAAAACTACATTAAACCTGTAAACCGAAACCCTCTATTTCGCGTCGGTGTTTGCAGGAAAGGAGCCACGACGATGAAAACCAAACTGTTGGTGCTTCTATTACTGGCGGGGAGCTCCTTGGTTGCGGCTACACACGTGTCCATCGGGGTGGGCATTGGAGCCCCGTATGGATATGGCTACTATGCGCCGCCGCCCCCTCCGCCGTTAGTTGCCTATCCACCGCCGTACGCGTACGCGCGTCCGGGGTACACCTGGATTGACGGCTACTGGTATCCGGCGGGTCCGCGCTACGCGTGGCGGGCCGGCTACTGGGTTCGTCCACCATATCGAGGCGCTTTCTGGGTAGCGCCGCGCTATTACGGGCGCCGCTACTACGCGGGATATTGGCACCGGCGCTAGCGGATCGCGCGCCTTACTTGCGGCCGTTACCGCGCTGTTCGCGCAGCGCGGTAATGAAGCGGTCCACGGTGGTTTCCAGGCGGTCCATTCTCGCGTCTGCTTTCTTCTGAGCCTGCATGACCAGCTTGACTTCCGCTCGCAGCTCTTTCTGCTCTTGCGAGGACTGGGCCAGCATCTTCATGCCGGTTTGTATCAGTTTGGCGATGGCTTCGACGCGACGGTCGATCCTCTCCAGGCGTAATTCTGCTTTCTCCTGACGCGCCTCCGCTCTTTCCTGACGCGCCTCGGCTCGCTCCTGACGCGCATCGGCTCTCGCCTGCTGCGCCAGGAGAAATTCCATGGTCCGCTCGACGTCCATGCCGATGATCTTACCACCCTCCCAATCGGTTATCCTGGACCCTAGCGGAGGGCAATGATGCGTCACCTGTTCATCTTTCTGGTGGTTGTTTCCGCCATCGCCTTGGCCCAGCACCACCAGCCCGACGCGCCAGCCAAACCCGCCGTCCTGCTGCCCGGCAACGCCTTCGTCCACCACCCGATCGTCACGTCGAGCCCCGAGGCGCAGAAGTTCTTCGACCAGGGATTGAGCATGGTCTTCGGCTTCAACCGGTTCGAGGCGATCCGCTCGTTCGAGCGCGCCGCCGCCCTCGATCCCAGGGCCGCCATGCCCTACTGGGGACTCGCACTGGCCCGCAGCCAGTACATCAACATGGATGGCGACATGGAACTCGACTACGTGCAGTGTCACCAGGCGCTCGAGCGGGCGCGCGGCAGCGTCGGCTCCATGCCCGAGCCCGAGCACCGTTATATCGAGGCCCTGGCAGCGCGCTGCTCGGCAGATCCCAAGGCCGACCCCGATCGCCTCGCCCGCGCCTACCTCGCCGCCATGCATGACTTGGTGGAGCGCTATCCGGATGACCTCGACGCCGCGGTCCTGTACGCCGATGCCCTGCTGGTTCCCCATCGCTGGAACTGGTGGAGCAAGGACGGCAAGCCGAACGAGTTCACCGCCGAGGCCGTGGCGGTGCTGGAATCGGTCCTGCGGCGCGACCCGCAGCATCCCGGCGCCAACCATCTCCACGTACACGCCCTCGAGCAATCGCCTACCCCGGAGCGCGCTCTCCCGAGCGCGGCGCGCCTGGCGAAGCAGCCTCCGGCCACCGGCCACCTGGTCCACATGGCCGGACACATCTACCTGCAGACTGGCGACTTCGACCTCGTCTCCCGCACCAACAACCACGCCGTCGAGATGGACCGCGGCTACCTCCAGTTCACCGGCGTCTCGACCGGCACCTATGTGCTCGGCTACTATCCTCACAACACTCACTTCATCGTCGTCGCCGAAATGGCCCGGGGCCGCTTTGACGACGCCTGGCGCGCGGCCAACGATCTCGCGCGGCAAGCATCGCCCGCCCTGGCCGTGATGCCCGAGATGGCGGACTACTTCCTTCCGAACCAGCTTTTCGTGCTGGCGCGGTTTCAGAAGTGGAACGAAATTCTGAAGACGCCCGAACCCGACCCCAGGCTTCCCTTCAACCGGGCCGCGTGGCGGTACTCCCGCACCGTGGCCTTCCGCACTTTGGGACGCGCCTCCGATGCCGCTGCCGAGCGCCAGCGTTTCGAGCAGGCGCGCCAGGCCGTCCCGGCCGCCATGATGTTCGGGACCACCAACAAGGCACAAGACGTGTTGAAGGTGGCGGCGGCGATCCTCGACGCGCGTCTCGCCTCCAACGCGGAGGCCGCCATCTCTCACTGGCGCCGAGCCGTCGAAGCCCAGGACGCCCTCAACTACGACGAGCCGCCCGCCTGGTATTACCCGGTCCGCGAGTCGCTCGGCGGAGAGTTGCTGCGCGCCGGCCGCACCGCCGAGGCCGAAGCCGTTTTTCGGGACGCCCTCAGCCGCCATCCTCGCCAGGGACGCCTCCTGTTCGGACTGCTCGAAAGCCTTCAAGCGCAGCGCAAAGTCGCCGACGCCGAGTGGGTCCGCCGGGAATTCGAAGCCGCCTGGAAGGATGCGCAGCTCCGACTGCGGGTCGAGGACCTCTAAGGTTTCATCTCTTCAATCCCGCCTGCCAGTTCACCACGACGTGCAGCGGAACGTTGGCCGCTCTGGTCAGCACGAGGAACCGCTGCCCGTCAGGGCTCACGTCATATTTTTCGGCGTCGGGGGACATTGAATGGGAGGACGTGGGCAGGCGGAAGAGGGCCGTGGGTGACCCGAATTCGATTTCGGCCCTCTGCTGGACTGTGACCGCCATGATCTGGCGATCCGGGGAGACGAAGAAAAGCTCCTTCCCGTCCCGACGCCAGCGCGGAGCGGTACCGCCGTTGTGAGAGACGCGGCGCCGCTCGCCGGCGAGCTTCGGCGCCTCGCCAGCTTCGAAGCGCTGCACATAGATTTCGGAGCGGCCGGCTTCGTCGGTAGAAAATGCAAGGTACTCCGTGTTGGGAGAAAAGGCGGGGGAGGACGAGATGCCGGAGGGGGTTTGTAACAGGGGCATGATCTTGCGATCCGCCAACGAGGCCAGCCGGACCTCGGTCGAGATGTAGAGGATCCAGCGGCCATCCGAGGACCAATCGGCAGGCAATTGAAAATCACCCGGCGGAAACGCTTCCCCGCTGCCACGGTCCTCGACAGCCTTCACTCTTAGCTGCGGCCCTCCCCGTGGCCCTGTGGCTTGAGTGCTGCCGAAAGCAAGGCGTGTCCCGTCCGGCGACCAGACTGGGGAAGCTTCCAATCCGGGCTCGAACGTCACCCGTTCGGCTGTGTTCTTCGAGATGTCGTAGACCCAGATATCCGTGCTTCCCTTGCTGAGGTCGAAGACGTCGATGGCGAGCCTCCGGCCGTCCGGTGTGAGCCGAAAAGATGAGAAGAAGGCCTGGGGATGGCCCAGGGTCCCGGCCTCGCGCCCGCTCCGGTCGAACCACGTGAGTTGTGCTTGCGAGGCGCCGGTGGAATAGATCAGGACTCCGTCCGGGGAGGCATCGAACCCGGACCATCCGTTCGGTAGGAAGAACGGCACGCCGTCAGCCAAAGGGACGGGCTCTCCGGTCACGGCCAGCCGGTCCGCGTCAAAGCGTTGCGCCAGCAGTGTCGCGCTGCGGCCGAAGAGAATGTACCCCTGGCTGCTTCCGGCCTGGTCCGGCACGAAGATGGCCTGCGTGTCCGTGGGCATGAGCGCCGTTTGGCGGCCGGTTGACAATTCTTCCGCGTAGGCTCGGAAGCCGCCGATCGTTGGGTCGGCGTTCACATGGAGCACATGCTTGCCGTCGGGCAGGAACCTCGGCCAGCGGAGAGGTTTCCGTCGGGTAGTCGCCCCAGTCTCGACTGTAATGATGAAGGCGGCAGGCTCTGGGAATCCTCCGGCCAGGATAACACCGCGGCGGTTCCAAGTCGCCGACGCCGGTCTGGAGATATCGCAGATGGGGAGCGCCGTGCCTCCGGTCACGGGAATCTTTTTCAGCTTTCCGCCGGCCCAGAAGCCGATAAACTGGCCGTCCGGCGACCAGAACACCATCCTGGCGCCCTCGGTTCCCGGAAGCGGGCTCATGGTAAAAGAATCCAGACGCTGTACCCAGACCATCGGGCCCCTCTCGCCGGAGGCGACCATTGCCACGCGGCCGTCCGTGGGTGACACCGCGAAGGATTGCCGGTCGATCACATGCTCCGGCCACACGCCTTCGGGAGGCGCGAGCCGAAACCGAATCGCTGTAGCGATAGCGGGTGGGCGTTTGCGGCCCCAGGCCCAGGCCGCGACGCCGGCACCGCCCGCCCCGGCCAACGCGCCCGCCATCCAAGGAAACAACGCACGCCGCGAAACGGCCGAGGGCGCCACTAAATCACTCTCCCCGAGCCATGCCAGCTCGTCGCGGAGATCGCGGGCCGTCTGCCACCGCTCGTCCGGATCGCTCGCCAGGCACTTCCGCACCACGCGATCTAGCGCCGGCGGATCGAGTGTCTTCGTGCCCAGCGTGGCTCTCTTGTCCGTCAGCATCTCGTAGAGCACCAGCCCTAGCGCGTAGAGGTCCGTCCGCGCGTCCGCCTGGCCCGCCATCTGCTCCGGCGCCATGTAGGCGGGCGTCCCGACGACTACGCCTTCGCCCGTGAGCCCGAGCGTTATGGTCGGTGTGTTCTCGCTCGGCGGAGGTTCCGCCAGCTTCGCCAAACCGAAGTCCAGCACCTTCACGCCCGACTTGGCCAGCAGAATGTTTCCCGGCTTCAGATCCCGATGCGTGATGCCTTTGCGGTGCGCCGCGTCCAGCGCGTCGGCGATTTGCGCGGCCAGGCGGAGCGCCTCCTTCACGGGCAGCGGACCCTTCAGCGGCCGCCCCTCGACGTACTCCATCACGAGGTAGTTCGGGCCGATGTCGTACAGCGTGCAGATGTGCGGATGATTCAGCGCCGAAATGGCCCGCGCCTCGCGCTCGAAGCGCTCGTTGAAGGTGCCCTTGGCGATCTTGATGGCGACGGTGCGGTCGAGCCGCGTGTCCAGTGCGCGGTAAACCTCGCCCATCCCGCCTGCACCGATAGGCGCGACGATCTCGTATGGGCCGAGGCGCGTCCCAGCGGAAAGTGGCATAAGGAGCTACGGGTAGGGAAGTCTACAGCCTGATAGGTTACACCCTGCATCCTTCCGCCCGGTATGGTAATCTAATCCCTAGTATCCCGATAGGGATTAGGAGCTATTATTCGTGAGTTCTTCAGCCACTGTCAGCACCCCCACCTTGCGCGCCAGCTTCAAACAGCTCAGCGACCTGTTCTTGCTCGCCGAAGACGGCTACTTGCCGGTTACCGGCTTTCAGACCGAGCGGGAGGTCAGGCATGTAGCTGAAACCATGCATCTTACGTCCGGCCAACCGTGGAGCATCCCGGTCCTCTTCCCGATCGGCGAAGAAGACTCGAAGAAGCTCGGTGGGGCGGACAGCGCCCTCCTTGAGGACGCCGAGGGCCGCTCTGCCGGCCGCATCGAGATCGAAGAGATCTTCCGCCTCGACAAGGCGCATTACGCGCGCCACATCTTCCGCACCGAGGATTCGAAGCACCCCGGCGTGGCGTGGCTCCAGGGCGCGGGCGACTACAGTGTCGCCGGCAAGATTGAGGTCTCGGCGGGCTGGAAGCTGGACGTCCCCGGCGGACTGCCCTTCTCTCCCCGGGAGGTGCGGGCGCAGGTGGCCGCGCGCGGCTGGAAGAAGGTCGTAGCCTTCCAGACCCGCAACCCGATCCACCGCGCCCACGAGTTCTGCACCAAGGTCGCGCTCGAAACCGCCGACGGCCTGGTGATCCACCCGCTAATCGGCGAGACCAAGGCGGACGACACGCCCGTCGAGATCCGCCTGGCCTGCTACCGGGCGCTGGTGAACAACTACTACTCCCCGGCCCACACCATGATCGCCGGCTTCCCGGCCTGGATGCGCTACGCCGGTCCGCGCGAGGCCATCTTCCATGCCCAGGTGCGCCGCAATTACGGTTTCACGCACTTCATCGTCGGCCGCGACCATGCCGGCGTGGGCAACTACTACGGTCCCTACGACGCGCAGAAAATCTTCTCCGAGTTCCGGCCGGGCGAGCTGGGCATCGAGCCCGTCTTCTTCGACATGGTGCACTACTGCCTGAAGTGCGCCGCCATGACCTCGTCCAAGACCTGCCCGCACGGCAAGGAGCATCACCTGTCCCTGAGCGGCACCGCCGTGCGCCAATTGCTCAGCGAGGGCAGGCCGCTGCCGCCGGAATTCACCCGTCCCGAAGTGGCCGCCATCCTCGCAGCCGGAGGGGGTGCGTGATCGAAACGCTCCCCGACCTGGAAACCGCGACCGCCGAGCAGGTGCTCGCCTGGGGTTTTGAAACCTTCGGCGACCGCCTCGCGGTGTCCACCAGCTTTCAGGCCGAGGGCATGGCCATTCTTGACATGGCCGCGCGCCTGGCCCCGCGCCTGCGCGTCTTCACCATCGACACCGGACGCCTGCCGCAGGAGACCTACGATCTGATGGCCGAGGTCAACCGCCGCTACGGTCTCCGTATCGAGATCGTCCTTCCCGATTCGCGCGAGGTCGAAAGCCTGACTTCTCGCCACGGGCCCAACCTGTTCTATGACGGGGTGCCCCAGCGGATGGCGTGCTGCGAGGTCCGAAAAGGGCGTCCGCTCGACCGCAAGCTCCGCACTCTCGAGGCCTGGATCACGGGCCTGCGCCGCTCCCAGAGCGAGACGCGCGCCGAGGTGCGCAAAGTCGAGATCGATCGCGCCCACGGCGGCCTCGTCAAGCTCAACCCGCTGGCCGATTGGACCGCACCCCAGGTCGAAGAATACCTGACGCATCACCGGGTCCCACGGCACGCGCTTTACGCACAGGGCTACACCAGCATCGGCTGCGATCCCTGCACGCGTCCTATCAAGCCCGGAGAAGATCCGCGCGCCGGCCGCTGGTGGTGGGAAACGGACGCCAAGAAAGAGTGCGGCATTCATTTTTCCGCGCAGGGCAAAGTCCAGCGCGACGTAGACATCTTGTTGGAGGAAATTCTTGCAAACGTCGAAGCTCGATCATAAAGGTTTCACCCTGTGGTTTACGGGTCTTTCCGGGGCCGGCAAGAGCACGGTCTCGGAAATTCTCGAAAAGCGCCTGCGCGCCGGGGGCGCCAAGGTCGAAGTGCTGGATGGCGACGTCGTCCGCACCCACCTCTCGAAAGGTCTCGGCTTCAGCAAGGAGGACCGTGACACCAACATCCGGCGCATCGGCTTCGTCTGCCAGATGCTCTCGCGCAACGGCGTCATCGCTGTCGCCGCGGCTATCTCGCCTTACCGCGAGACGCGGGACTGGGTGCGCGCCGGGGTCGAGCACTTTGTCGAGGTCTACGCCTACTGCCCCCTTGAAAAACTGGTCGAGCGCGACGTGAAGGGCCTCTACAAAAAGGCGCTGGCCGGAGAGATCAAGGAGTTCACCGGCGTCTCCGACCCCTACGAGCCGCCGGTCAACCCCGAGGTCACCATCAACACTCACCTCGAGACCCCCGAAGAGAGCGCCGCCAAGATCTGGGCTAAACTAGAGCACTTGGGTTTGGTCTCTTCGAATGGTGGACCTGCATTCGCACACGAACAAGTCGGACGGCAGCCTCTCCCCGCGTGAGCTGATTGAACTGGCCCTCCGCCGGGGTCTCGGTACCCTCGCCATCACGGATCACGACACGCTGGAAGGCTACGACGAGGCCGTCCCCGTCGCCCGCGCCGCCGGCCTCGATCTGGTATGCGGCGTCGAGTTGGGCTCCCGGTTCCACGGCCAGTCGATCCATGTGCTGGGCTACTTCTTCCACGAAGCGCCCGGGAATGGATTTCGCGGTCACCTGAGCTGCCTGCAAACCTCCCGGCGCGAGCGGAACGAGCGCCTTGCCGCGCGCCTCCGCGAATTGGGTCTGGCCGTGACCCGCCGGGACGCCGAGAAGCTCGGCCAGTCCCAAACCGGCCGT
This sequence comes from Terriglobia bacterium, assembly GCA_041482115.1. GTDB lineage: Bacteria > Acidobacteriota > Terriglobia > Bryobacterales > JACQDG01 > JBGPDC01. The sequence continues at coordinate 8,288 of JBGPDC010000152.1, forward strand.
CCTCACTTCGCCAAGCTATTGGTGCAGAAGGGCTACGTAGCGGACGTGCGGGAAGCCTTCGACCGCTACCTCGACGAAGCCGCCCCGGGCTACGTCGAGCGCCAGGACCCGTCGCTCGAAAACGTCCTCGGCTGGATCCACGAGGCTGGCGGCATCGCTTCCTGGGCCCACCCGGTCCGGATGGTTCGGCAAAGCGGCCTCCCGGTCGAGGCTCTCTTTCGGGAAATGGCGGCCCACGGTATGGATGCCATTGAGGTTTACCACAGCGACCATAGCCCCGAGGTGCGGGCCGAATACCTGCAAGTCGCTCAAGAAATTGGGCTGGCCGTCACGGGTGGGTCGGACTTTCACGGCGAGTCCAAGCCCCAGATTGATCTCGGCAGCGTGACGTTGCCAGGCGAAACCCTAGCTCGACTCCGAGAGTGGTAGTACCACCGCTCTAGGCCTTCTCACCTATCCCTTTAGCCCGTGTGAGAATGGTATAATCCTGACAGCATTACGGTTCTTCAAGGAGCAGCTTTGTGAGCATCAGTCCTGGCGGTTTTTCCGATCCTTCCTGGCGGCCCGACTCGGGGGGTGGCTCGGGGCGTCCAAGGCTCTTCACCCTGGTGCTGCTGGTAGCCGTGCTGGCGCTGGCCGGTGCCACGGCCTATCTTTTCACGACCTTGCAGGCGACGCAGTCGCGCCTCACGGCGGCCAATGAGAAGCTTCAGGCCCACGACGAGCAGATTGCCAAGCTCGAGGATTCGGTGCTGCGCACCTCCAAGCAGGCCGAGCAAAATATCTCGACTTTGCGCGGCGAGGTCTCGTCCACCAAGGGCCAGATTTCGCAGGCGACCAAGCAGGTCGAGAGCCAGGTGCTTTCGAAGACCGAGCAGTTGACCCAGAAGCTCAGCGCGGAGCACAAGGCGGAGGTGGCCAAGGTCGGCAGCGAGGTCGAGCAGCTCAAGTCCGCGACGAACGCTACTGAAACCAAGCTCGGGTCGCTGACGGGAGACGTGACGGGCGTCAAGAACGACGTCTCGCAGACCAAGAACGAGCTGCAGAAGACCATCGCCGAGCTAAAGAGCGTCCGGGGCGATCTGGGGGTGCAAAGCGGCCTGGTAGCTACGAACGGCACCGAACTTGCGGCGCTGAAGCGGCTGGGCGAACGCAACTACTTCGAGTTTGACCTCAAGAAGGTCAAGCAGCCGCAAAAGGTGGGCAACATAACCTTGCGGCTGAAGGGCACCGACACCAAGCGCAACAAATACACGCTCGAACTGATCGCCGACGACAAGCTCACCGAGAAGAAGGACAAGAACCTCAACGAGCCGGTGCAGTTCTATGTGGCGAAGGCTAAAATCCCTTACGAGATCGTGGTTAACCAAGTAGGTAAGGACCGGATCGTGGGTTACCTGGCCACCCCGAAGGATCAGGGGCGGTAGGCGAACCGCAGGCGGTGCCGAAGGCGAGGTTGCGGCCAGAGCCCCGATAGCTTACCTTGGCTATAGGATGACCGCGGAACAAAGGATAGCTCTGGCCGGCGTGATTACCATCGACAAGGAGATCATGCATGGCACGCCTTGCTTCACGGGCACCCGCGTGCCAGTCCAGACGCTGATCGATTTCCTGGAGACGGGAGAGACCATCGACTCCTTTCTGGCGGTTCATCCCTACGTCCCGCGGGAACAGGTCCATGCCTTTCTTGAACTAAGCAAAGACCTCACTATCGAACAGCTCGAATGCGCGTCTTTCTAGACGCCTCTCTGGACCCCAGGGTAGCCGAGTTCTTCGCCGAGCACGAAGTCAGTACAGCCTCCGAGATGGGGTGGGAGGCGTTGAAAGATCATGTGCTCCTACCCCTGGTTCAGGATCACTTCGAGGCCTTTGTAACCAGCGATCAGGGACTTGAATAGGAGCACAACCTGAAAAAGTTGCACTTTGGCCTGGTGATCGTGCATGTACCCAAGAACAAGGTGGAGTTCTATCGGCCGTTGCTCTCACAGCTTCGAGAGGCTGTCGAGCGGGTCCAACCTGGAGAAGTGAGGCATGTCTACTGGGCGGCGGGCTGCACGCCGTAGTTCATTCCACCGGCATTCCCGAGGCCCAGACGCGCATCCCCGGCCGCGCAGCCGTGATCTCCACGCGCACGTTATCCCCTAGCGCCCGATTGTCACCCAGCGTCAGCAGGTAGCGGCCCCGCAGCACCTTGTAGACCTGCGCCGCCAGCTTCGGCGGCGGCAGCTTGAGATCCCGCGCGGAAAAGAAAGCGCCGCCGCTGTCCCGCGCCAGGTGCTCAAACAGGCTACGCTCTACACCCCTCACGTAAACCGGAAAGATCGAGATCTGGTTGCGGCGGGCGAGGCTCAGCACCTCGCGCTCGTTGGTCTTGCTGTAGCCTTCCACCCCGGCCGAAAGCAGGACGATCACCTTGCGGCCGACCGCATTCTGGAAGCCGCCGTCAGCCGCGGCGTAGAGCGCGTCCACCACGCGTGGCGCGTTGCCGAAGCGGACGTTGTGGATCGAGCGGTGCAGCAGCTCCTTGCTGGCGGTGAAGTCCTGAATGAGATCGGCGGAGCTGGCGTAGGAGACCACTGCCATCTGCTCCTTCTCCCGCAGGCCGGAAATGAAGGCCTCGCCCAGGGGAAACACGCTTTCGCCGACGAGGCTCGTGTCGAGCAGCAGCATGAGATCGAGCGTGGCCGCGGCGTACTCCGCCGCCTGCACGGGGCGCGCCTCGCGGTCGTCGACGACGCGAAAATCCCCGGCTTTGAGATCGGTCAGGGGCTGGCCCGTGCGGCGATCGATGACCGTGACCTGCAGACGGGTTTGGGCGGAGGCGACGCCGAGGGCCAGGAAGACCAGCAGGAACCAGGGCCGGCGGAGGCGCGCCATGCGCTCAGCCAGGCAGGCCGACGCGGCGGACGAGATCGGCAAAGCGCGGATCGGCGCGCAGCGGGGCGAACATCGGGTCCACCTTCAGATAAATGAGCCACCCGGAGCGATCCTCGTAGCCCTTTTCGAGCCACGCCAAAGCCTCGTCCTTCTCCCCTAGCGCGGCATGGATGACGGCAATCCAGATGGGCTGCACATAGGTCTGGCTGGCGCGTTCCTTCAGCTCGCCCAGGATCTTGAGGGCGTCGGCGCGCCGTCCGCTCGCGGCGTACGCATAGCCCAGCGCCGCCAGCTCGCTGGTGTTGCCCTCCGAAAGATCGAGCGCCTTCTGCAACTCCCCCGCAGCCTCGCCCTGGGAACCCTTTTGCAGCAAGGCCCGCCCCAGCAGCACGTGCGCTCCCACGAAAGTGGCGTCCATGGAGAGCGTCTTGCGGGCCTGGTCGGCGGCCTGGTCGTAGCGGCCGAGATGATACAGAGCCGTGCCCAGGGCACGATTGATCACCAGCGAAGCCGGTTCCAGGGTCTGGGCCCGCTGCACGGCGGCAAGCCCCTCCTCCCCGCGGCCCACCAGGATCAGGTATTCGCCATACCACTCGTGGGCCGTAGCGTAATTGGGGTTCAACTGGATGGCGCGCTGGAACTCCCGCTCGGCATCCGGCCAGGCCCAGTCGTGGGTGAGCTTAGTCCAGCCGAGCGACGCGTGGGTCTCGGCCAGGGTGTCGTCGAGTTGCAAGGCTCGCAGGGCGGCGTTCTTGGCCCGCGGCATGACTTCCCGGGCCGGGAGCACGTTGTAGTCGGCCAGCAGGGCGTAAGCGTCGGCCAGCCCGGCGTGCGCCAGGGCGTACTGCGGATCCTTCGCAATGGCCTGCTGGAACAGGTCGATGCTTTGCTGCATGCCGTCGAGCGTCCGCTTGTTCCACTGGAAGCGGCCTTGCAGGTAGAGCTGATAGGCTTCGGCGTTGCCGGTTTGGCGGCGGGCGATCTGCTGGCGCTTCTCGCCGGTGATCCGGAGCCGCAGCCGGTCGGAAATTTCCCGCGCGATCGTCTCCTGCACGTCCTGGACGTCGGCCATGCCGCGGCTATACTGCTCGCCCCAGATCTGCCGGTTGTTGCGGGCGTCGACCAGCTCGGCGCTGACCGTGAGGCCGTCCGGGCGGCGCACCACGCGGCCCAGCAGCACGGCCTGCGCCTTCAGGTCGCGGCCCACGGTGGTGGGGTCCACGTCCTTGCCCTTGTAGCGGAACACCGAGCTGCGCGACATGACCCCCAGGTTCGGAAGCTGCGAGAGCTGGCTGATGATGCCCTCCGTGATGCCGTCGCTGAGATATTCCGCGCTCGGATCGCCGCCGGAGTTGACAAAAGGCATCACCGCAATGGACTCGATGCCGGAGGCCCGCCCGAGCCACAGATAGAGCAGCACGCCCGCCACGGCCAGGACCGCGGCGGCCGCCCCCCCCAGCGCCAGCTTCCGGCGCGTGAGCCAGTTCACTGGCGCCGGTGCGGGCGCCGCCGGGGCCGGCGCCAGGGACGCCCCTGGCCCCGAGCCGCTCGGCAGCGCCTTCAAGGCGAACGCCAGGTCGCGGGCCGTCTGGAACCGCTCCTCCGCTCTCTTTTCGAGACAGTGGGTCACGACCCGCTCCAGGTCCGGCGGAAACTGCCGGCCCGAGGCAGTAATCTGCGGCGGCTCCTCTTTGAGAACGGCCGCCAGCGACTCGGCCGCCGAGGTGCGCGAGAAGGCCCGCACGCCCGACACCATCTCGTAGAGCAGGCAGCCGAGCGAAAAAATGTCGCTGCGCCCGTCGACCGGCTGGCCGCGCACCTGCTCCGGAGACATGTATCCGACCGTGCCCAGAATCGCCCCGGGCTCCGTCGGCGCGTGACCGCTCTTGCGGTCCACCAGCGTGGTGGTTTGTCCCTCCTGCTGGCCGATGGGCGGCGTGACGCGCGCCAGGCCGAAGTCGAGGATTTTTACGCGGCCGTCGGAGGTGAGGAAAATGTTCTCGGGCTTCAGGTCGCGGTGCACGATGCCCTTGGCGTGCGCCGCCGCGAGGCCTTCGGCCACCGCCACGCCGATCTCTACCGCCTTGCGCCACGCCAGTGCCGAGCGGTCCAGGGCGTGCCGCAGCGGCTCGCCCTCCAGCAGCTCCATCACCGCGTAGCTTATGCCGCGCTCGGTGCCGAAATCGTGTATCGCCAGTATGTTGGGGTGCGAAAGGGCCGCGACGGCTTTCGCCTCGCGCTCGAACCGCGCCAGCGCGTCGGGGTCCTGCGCCAGGCGCTCGGGAAGAACCTTGACCGCTACGTCCCGCTCCAGGCGCGAGTCGCGCGCCCGGTACACTTCTCCCATACCGCCTGCGCCGATTGGCGCGAGGATCTCATAAGGACCGAAACGGGTGCCCGCGGCGAGTGCCATCGGTTCGAAACCACCAGCCCTCATAGTGTACTCGATTCACTGCCTAAATAGAGGGGATTTGGTCTACACTACGCCATTGGACCCTGTGCGAGAGGAGGCCTTGATGCGACGTTCTCTTGGATGGCTGTGCCTGGGGATACTGGCCGCCAGCGGCGCGGTGCAGGCGCAGACGGCAAACACCCCGGTTTCGGCCGAGCTCGTCCAAACGCTGCTCCATCGGATCGACATGCTGGAGAAGCGGGTCGCGGAACTGGAGGGCAAGGGCGCCCCCGCACCGCCCCCGGTGGCTGCGGCCCCGCCGGCTTTTCCTGTGGGCCACGATCATGAAGTGGAGATGGCCGGCCAGAGCATTCCCAGCGGACCCCTCATGAAGGTCGCCGGCTTTGGCGACTTCAACTTTTCCGGTACCGACCAGCGGGGAACCAGGAGCGGATTCAATGAGGGCCAGTTCACCCTGCACACGACTTCGGTACTATCGCCCCGTGTGACGGTGTTTGGCGAGGTGACCCTGACCGCCCGGGCGGATGCCGGCGCCACCACGGGCGGCGCTCCCGCGGCCCCGGGTTTTAACGCCGAGCTCGAACGCCTGCTGATCCGCTTCGACCAGTCGGATTACTTCAAGGTGTCCTTCGGCCGCTACCATACGCCCATCAACTACTGGAACACTGCTTACCATCACGGCCAGTGGCTGCAGACCACCGTGAGCCGCCCCGAGATGACCCAGTTCGGCGGCCGGTTCATTCCGGTGCACTTCGTGGGCGGCCTGGTGGAAGGCGCGCTGCCCGCCGGCGGGCTCAACCTGAACTACAACGTCGGCCTAGGCAACGGTCGCGGCCCGATCCTGAGCCGCGGCGGAGACGCGGGCGATTCCAACAACCACAAAGCGTGGCTCGTGAACC
>JBGPDC010000153.1:0-14342 GCA_041482115.1 Terriglobia bacterium
ATGAGGAGCTCAAACAGGAACTCGGCCTGGGCCACTTCGAGGGCCGGGGCTGGCGAGGCTTCCATCATCACGCCACGCTCTGTATCGCCGCTTACGGGTTCCTCATCGCCGAGAGGAGCCTTTTTTCCCCCTCGGTGCGTGTCGGCAAACTGGAACTACCCGTACCCATCATCTCCCCGAAGTTCCAACCGCGCGGCGCCTCCCGTGCGTTACGAACGGCATAATCCAGCTTCCATCGCCACGCTCCGCATCGCGATTGCGCGCCACATCCTGCGGCAGCTTCCCGGCTGTCCTTTCTGTGGCGTTCTACGTTTATAACACAGTAGTACTAGAGAACTATTTGTCGATCCGGCCAACGAGGTTTTCTTGAGCGCGGTATCGGGTTGGGAAATTGCGGTGAAGTATTCCGCCGGACGGCTTCCCCTCCCGGAGGCGCCGGCGCTGTTCCTGCCGTCGCGGCGGGATCGATACGGGGTGCAGAGCTTGGATCTGGAAGAGGAAGCCACTCGCATGCTGATCTGCCAATCGATTGTCCCCGGACTGGCTATCCTGACGCCGGACCCGTGGATAGCCCAGTACCCGGTTCACACGCTGTGGTGAGAGAATCGCGCGCGGTATAATCGGATTAAAACCATGCATACCATCGATTCCACGCCGGAATTTGTGTCCCAAGCTTACCGCCGGATGACCGGCAACCTGGCGGTCGTCCGCCGCCGTCTCGGCCGGCCTTTGACCCTGACCGAAAAGGTCATGTACAGCCACCTCGACGACCCCGAGCATCAGGACCTCACGGCCGGCGTCAGCTACCTGATGCTGCGTCCCGACCGCGTCGCCATGCAGGACGCGACCGCGCAAATGGCCCTGCTGCAGCTCGAGCTCGCCGGACGCGATACCGTCGCCGTGCCGACTACGGTCCACTGCGACCACCTGATTCAGGCCCGCGCCGGCGCCCGCGAGGATACGCAATTCGCCATCGTTGAAAACAACGAAGTCTACGAGTTTCTGCGCGCCGCCTCGGCCCGCTACGGCATCGGCTTCTGGAAGCCCGGCTCCGGCATCATCCACCAGGTGGTGCTCGAGAACTACGCCTTCCCCGGCGGCCTGATGATCGGCACCGACTCCCACACCCCCAACGCCGGCGGACTCGGCATGTTCGCCTCGGGCGTGGGCGGCGCCGACGCCGTGGATGTGATGTCCGGTTTCCCCTGGGAGGTCAAGAATCCCAATCTGATCGGCGTCCGTCTTACGGGCGAGTTGTCCGGCTGGTCCTCGCCGAAGGACGTCATCCTTTACTTATGCGGCGTCCTGACCGTGCAGGGCGGGACCAATCGCGTCATCGAGTATTTCGGTCCCGGCGCGCGCGCCATCAGTTGCACGGGCAAGGGCACCATCACGAACATGGGCGCCGAGCTGGGCGCGACCACCTCGCTCTTCCCTTACGACGACCGCATGCGGATCTACCTGCGCGCCACCGGCCGCGCGGCCCTGGCCGACCTGGCCGACAAGCATCCGGACCTGGTCGCGGCCGACGCCGAGGTCGAGGCGCACCCGGAGAAATACTTCGAGCGGATCGTCGAGATCGACCTCTCGAAACTCGAGCCCCACATGGTCGGACCGCACACCCCCGACCTCGCCCGTCCGCTATCGAAACTCTCCGGCGACGTCGCGGCCAAAGGTTATCCCGACCGCATCTCGGTGGCGCTGATCGGAAGCTGCACCAACTCCTCTTATGAGGACATCTCCCGCGCCGCCGACGTCGCCCGCCAAGCCTCGGCGCACGGCGCGCGCATGCGTATCCCGCTGCTGGTCACGCCCGGCTCCGAGCAGATCCGCGCCACCATCGAGCGCGACGGCCAGATCGCGGCTCTCGAAGCCATCGGCGCCAAGGTGCTCGCCAACGCCTGCGGCCCCTGCATCGGCCAGTGGAAGCGCGAAGAGGTCAAGGCGGGCGAGCCAAACACGATCGTGACGTCGTTCAACCGCAACTTCCCTAAGCGCAACGACGGCAACGCCAGCACCATGGCGTTCATCGGCAGCCCGGAGGTCGTTATCGCTTACGGGCTCTCGGGGCATCTGTCGTTCAACCCGCAGACCGATACCCTGGAAGGCGCCGACGGCAAGCCTTTCCATCTCGCGCCGCCGCAGAAAGCCGCGGAGCTGCCGCCCACCGGTTTCGCGCACGGCGCCGACGGCTATGTCGCGCCGCCGGCCGACACGAGCCGCGTCCAGGTGCCCATCGCGCCGGACAGCAAGCGCCTGCAGCGCCTGGAGCCGTTCGCCGCCTGGGATGGCAAAGATCTGCTCGAGCTGCCGATCCTCATCAAGGCGAAGGGCAAGTGCACCACCGACCACATCTCGCCGGCCGGTCCCTGGCTGCGCTTCCGCGGCCACCTGGACAACATCAGTGACAACATGTTCACGGGCGCCATCAACGCTTTCACTGGCAAGCCGGGTGTGGGGACCAACGTCATCACGGGCGAGTCCGACGTCCCGTTCGCGAAGATCGCCCGCGGTTATAAGGCGCGCGGCCTCGGCTGGATGGCGGTGGGCGATGCGAACTACGGCGAGGGCTCGAGCCGCGAGCACGCCGCGATGTCGCCGCGCCTGCTGGGGGCCGGGGCCATCATCGTCCGCAGCTTCGCCCGCATCCACGAGTCGAACCTGAAGAAGCAGGGCCTGCTGCCGCTGACGTTTGCCGACCCGGCGGTTTACGACCGCATCCGCGAGGACGATCGCATCAGCCTGACGGGCCTCGGTGGCCTCGCCCCCGGCAAGCCGGTGCGCGCGGTGCTGCACCATAAGGACGGCTCGAAAGAAGAGTTCCTTCTGAACCACACCCTGAACCACGAGCAGATCGAATGGTTCAAAGCCGGCTCGGCGCTGAACCTGCTGCGCGCGCAGTCGGAGCCCGTGCGGAGGTAATCAAAACAAGGCAAATTTGCCTTGTTTTGGCTAAGTTATTGGATTCAGGGGGCCGTCGTAACAAAAGCCACTCATACTTAAGTTGTTTTGTGAAGCGGGTAGGGCCGTTTGGGATTATACTGCCGCCATCTGCACCGGGTTCCCCAAGGAGGTTATTTATGACCAGATCCTTCGGGTTTCTGGCTGTTGCCGGCTGGTGTTTATCGACAGCCGCCGTGCTCGACGCGCAGAAAGCCCTCGACCGTCCGACGGCGATGCAACTCCTCAAAGACCGCGTAGCGGAGAATGTGACCGGGATGATCAGCGCTTATCCCGATTCCCAGAACCCGGAACGCGCCGCCGCTTACCGGGAACTCGAAAAGGCCGGGGTGCTGAGCTGCGGCACCAAGGATTCCGCCGGTAAGACGGTTTGCGTTCCGGGCGAGAACGCCAGCGACCTCAGCAGCCCCGGGCCAGGACTGCTGGCGATCGTGGCCGGCGACCTGGTGCCGACGCAGGTCTACGCCATCGAGCCGACCAGCGAGACCAGCGCGGAGACGGATTTCCGTCTGTCGCAGCGTCCCACGGCCGTCTACCAAAAGCACAAGGCGAACTTCGACCGCATCAGCGTGGACCGGCCGCCGCTGGCGGAGCACGCTGCGGACAAAATCGCGCGCGGCTACTTAAAACTCTACGGCGACTTCGTGTGGCGCTACACCGGCATGGACCACGTGCGCGAGGCGAGCGCACCGCGGGCGGCGCCGAAGTAGGCGGGTGGCTCCTTCGGTCCGGCCGGTGCGCGAATTGTTTTGAGACGAGTGTTTGAAAGTTCGAGGCAACAAAACCGGTGTTTTGGTGCTGTTTTAGCGTGTTTTTCGCGTTAAAAAGCGACATGAAGCGCGGCGGAGGACCGCAGTCGATGGAAGCTGGCTCACTTGACGCTGGACCAGACCTCGCGGAAAACCCCTTCAGCAGGGATCATGGGTCAGTTCCAGAGATGCCCGGGGAGGGCGCACTTCTCCTCGTAGGGCGTGAGACGGCTAAGTGGACAGGGTTCCCAAGAAGGCGGTCATCGGATCCCGCCTAAGAAATGATTGGCTTGGCATTCGTCGGTAGAATCTAAGGAGGTTGCTGTTTGGATGGGCCATCGGCAACTCGTCTTAGGCGTTGATTTGGGTGTGTCCAGGTCAGCCTAAACATGAGTTAGGCGAGTCCTCTACATGAGCTGGATGTCCAAAATCTTCCGCCGCTCAAGCAAGGACCTGCGGAATCAGTCGGCTACTGAGCGCAATGCTGGTGTTCCGCACAATAGCGACACTAGCAATGTGTCCGTAGCTGGTGATAACCCCATACGACGTGCCGAGGACGACACGCTGGGCAGAGGGTGTGTCGCGCGCTCCTTTGCTCGGGAAGTTCTGGCAGTTGACGCCAGAGAGGGCGTTGTAGTTGGGGTGCTCGGTGCTTGGGGTTCCGGAAAGACATCCTTCATCAATCTAGCCCGTGATGAATTTAAAAGCGCTGATGTCCCCGTGCTCGACTTCAATCCCTGGATGTTCAGTGGTGCGCAACAACTCGTCGAGTCGTTCTTCGTTGAACTCGCGGCGCAGCTAAGGATTCGTCCCGGCCTTGCCGACGTTGGCAAGAACCTACAGGAGTATGGCGAGGCGTTTTCTGGGATGGCATGGCTGCCGCTTGTAGGACCATGGATCGAGCGGGGTCGCGGTCTAGCAAAAATTGTCAGCGAGATCCTTCAGCGTCGCACGGAGGGTGTTGGTGGGCGACGGGCAAAGCTACAGAAAGCGCTTGCCGATCTTAGCAAGCCGATCGTAGTTGTGGTGGATGACATCGATCGGCTTTCGACGTGGGAGATTCGGGACGTGTTCAAGCTGGTACGGCTGACGGCAAGCTTCCCCAACGTGATCTATCTGGTCGCTTTCGATCGAGGGCGCGTCGAAAAAGCGCTCGCCGAGGAGGGGGTGCCCGGGCGTGATTACTTGGAGAAGATTCTTCAAGTGGCCCTTGACCTACCAGCTATCCCCGATCACGTGCTAATTCAGCAGATTTTCTCCGCGATAGATGCCGCACTCGCCACGGTGGAGAAAGGTGGTCCGTTTGACGAGCATGTCTGGCCCGACGTATTCATGGAGATCATTCGGCCCCTTATGCGGAACATGCGAGACGTTCGCCGATACGCCGCGGCGATCCACGGGACCGTGGGGGCGCTAAACGGCCAGATCGCCCTTTGTGATGTTCTTGCGCTCGAAGCGATTCGCGTATTCCTCCCAGACGTCTTCGCACGTTTACACGGTGCTGTCGACGCTCTTACCACGACTTCTGGCCTGTCGGCCGGAGGCCGTGAAGAGGCTCCGAGATTGAAGTCGCAGATTGACGGCTTAATAAACGATGCCGGAGCACACGGTAACGTGGTGCGAGACATGGTCGAGCGACTCTTCCCCGCTGGCCAGCGGCACATCGGAGGTAGCCACTACGGAGGTGAGTGGAAAGGTCAATGGCTCAAGGAGCGGCGGGTCGCGCACGAGGAAATCCTGCGCTTCTACTTGGAGCGAGTAGCCGGTAACCGCTTGCAGGCATTCACAGACGCTGAAGAGGCGTGGGCTCGCATGGCTGACCGTGATGCTCTGAGCGAGTACTTACGATCGCTCAACCGGGACCGGCTGCAGGATGTCATTGCGTCATTAGAGATTTACGAGGATCAATTCGTAGCAGAGCAAGTGGTACCAGGTGCAACTGTTCTTCTCAATCTTATACCCGAACTCCCAGAGCGCCTGCAGGGGATGTTCGACCTGGGCGGCAGAGTAGCCGTTACTCGAGTCACGTATCGCCTTCTGAGGTCATTGAACGACCCCGCTGCTGTCGAAGCAGCCGTGCGGCAGATCCTGCCCGAGCTTAAGTCGCTCTCTGTGAAATTTGAGCTCATCGGGCAAGTTGGGCATCGAGAGGGATGGGGCCACAAATTAGTGTCGGAGATGGCAGCAGCGGATTTCGAGAAGGCCTGGCGCAGCGAGGTGCGAGCGACACCGATTCATGACCTTGCTAAAGAGCCGGATCTCCTCCGAGTCTTGCTGATCACGAAACGCGACGGGCATGAGCCGGAACCCGCCCTCAAAATTCCCGACGCGCCCGAGCTAACTCTGGCCATTCTTCGTGCTGCGCGCAGCGAGGTAAGAAGCCAAACCGTTGGAAGTCGGGCAGTCCATCGTTCTCCACGGCTTGGCTGGGATGCACTCGTAGAGCTCTACGACAATGAGGACACACTGAAGAAGCGGATCGAACGCCTCATGGCAACCCGGCCGAAGGGTGCCGATGATCTGCTGGAACTCGCCGAGAAGTACCGTGGCGGATGGCGTCCGAGCAAGTTCGGCGATGATTAGGATTATAGGGTAGGAGATCCCGATTTGCGTATCGCAAAGCAGATCCAGAACGCCCATGATAACGGTGTTATCCGTTCAAACTGATACGCGACCGATTTTTGCGTCAGGGGCTATCCTATACGATCCTATCCCATCAAGTTGCAAAAGGAGCGTTTCATGAAACTGGCAGCCTGCGCTCTCGCGATCTTCAGCGCCTCCCTCGGCGCGCAATCCAGGGAGCCCCTCGTAGAGTTCGACATGATGACCTGGCAGGAGGTGAAACAGGCGATTCAGGGCGGCAAGACGACGGCCCTGGTTTACAACGGCGGCACGGAACAGCGCGGGCCGCAGAACGTGAACGGCGGCCATACGCTCATCGCCCGTGAAACCGGACGGCGCATCGCGTTGAAACTCGGCAATGCGATCCTCGCTCCGGTGCTGGCGTATTCTCCGAATACTGCCAGTGCGGACCTGCCGGGCACGATCGGACTCACCACGCAGTTGTTCGCCGCAATGAACGAACAGATCGCCGAGCAACTAATCATCAGCGGGTTCAAGAATGTCGTGCTGATGGGCGATCACGGCGGCGGGCAGAAGGAACTGGGCGAAGTGGCCAAGAAGCTCGACGGCAAGTACTCCGGCAAAGGCATTCGCGTGGTGTTCTGCGACCAGGTTTACGTGGGGACGACGGAGCACCCCGGCGCCCAGGCCGATTTCATAAAATGGCTCGACGCTAACGGCTATGCTTCTATGGGCGGCCACGCCGGCGTTATGGACACTTCGGAAATGATTTATCTCGGCGGCGACAAAGGTTGGGTCCGCATGAGTCTGGTCCCGACGGCTCGGGGCGATTCCCATACGAACAATGGAATTTCAGGGGACGCCCGGCGCTCCACTGCCGAGCTCGGCAAGAAGTTTATCGACATGAAGGTCGATTATGCGGTGCGGCAGATCAATCAGTTGCTGGCCGCCAAGCCCGCCAGCGCGGCGCAGTAACGTCCGGCGTCACTCACGTCCGACCCAGTACATCGGACGCCGTCTCAGATTCATCACTGCGAGGACGCGTATCCTCGCAGGTTTGATGGAAATACAGCACGGCATAGGGAAAACGCCGACGAGCACAGGCGCCGCTTCCGGATAATCGAGAATAGACCGGAGGCAGTGCTCTATTTCCTTGAGGAACTCCGGACCCAGACCGGGGCTTTCGGAATCGTAATAGTGAGCGGCTTCCTTCAGTTCCTGCCTGGCCAGTCGATGAAAACTGACCGTTCGGCTCACTTGAGGCTGGACCACGCCTCGCGAAAAACCTCTTCAGCAGGGATCTCCGAGTCCGGATCGGCGTCCATCTGGGCGTCCCGGCACTGGGCTTCTTCGACCCATAGCTGAGCCGCCTCCGCCTCCGAGAGTTCCTCCAGGCTGTTCAACAGCTTCCCGGCCAGCTTGGCGCGAGACTTCGGGTCCAGTTTGAGGGCTTCGCTTTCGAGTTCCTGGAAGCTCATTGGTCACATTGTACCCCCGAACCGCTGTGTGCAGCCGAGTGACGGCCTCCCCAGTCTCTTTGTTAGCATAAGAACCTTATGGCCTCTTTCAACGACAATCTTGTACCCACCGACGGCGCCGTGATCGGCCACGCGGGCGGCCGCTTCCAGGTGCCCGACAATCCGATCATCCCGTTCATCGAAGGCGACGGCACGGGACGCGACATCTGGAAAGCCTCGCAGCTTGTCTTCGACGCCGCCGTCAAAGCCGCTTACGGCGGACGCCGGCGCATCGTGTGGTACGAGATCTTCGCCGGCGAGAAGGCGTTCCAGCGCTTCAACGACTGGCTGCCGCAGGGGACGCTCGACGCCATCCGGCACTTCCGCATCGCCATCAAAGGACCGCTCACCACGCCCATCGGCGGCGGCTTCCGCAGCCTCAACGTCTCGCTGCGCCAGTTGCTCAACCTGTATTGCTGCTGGCGGCCCGTGCGGTATTACCCCGGGGTCCCCTCGCCGGTGAAGCACCCCGAGAAGCTCAACGTGGTGATCTTCCGCGAGAATACCGAGGACGTCTACGCCGGCATCGAGTGGCAGCAGGGCACCCCGGAGGCGAAGAAGGTCATCGGGTTCCTCGTGAACGAGATGGGCAAGAAGGTGCGGCCCGATTCGGGCGTCGGCATCAAGCCCATGTCGATCACCGGCTCGAAGCAGTTGGTGCGCTACGCCATCCGCTACGCGATCGAGAACGGCCATAAGAGCGTGGTCCTGGTGCACAAGGGCAACATCATGAAGTACACCGAGGGGGCGTTCCGCGACTGGGGCTACGAGGTGGCGCGCGAGGAGTTCGCCGAGGTCTGCATCGCTGAGGCCGACCTGAAAGGCCCGCTGCCCGCGGGGAAGATCCTTATTAAGGACCGCATCGCGGACTCGATGTTCCAGCAGGTGCTGCTGCGGCCGGATGAATACGAAGTCCTGGCCTGCCCGAATCTCAACGGCGATTACCTTTCGGACGCCTGCGCCGCGCAGGTGGGCGGGCTCGGCATGGCCCCCGGCGCCAACATCGGCGACGAGTACGGGGTGTTCGAAGCGACGCACGGCACGGCGCCCAAGTACGCCGATCAGGACGCGATCAACCCGTCGAGCGTCATCCTGTCGGGGTCGATGATGTTTCAGTTCATGGGCTGGAAGGAGGTCACGGCGATGATTGAGAGGGCGATGACCGAGACTATCCGTCAGAAGAAGGTCACCTACGACCTGCACCGCCAGATGGAGGGCGCTACACTGCTCAAGACGAGCGAGTTCGCCCGCGCCCTGGTGGAGAACATGGCCTAGCTCGTTGTTCGTTACCGAGCCGCGACCGGGAGGAAGCGGTTTTCAAGGAGAACATAATTCATGCGCAAAAAAGTTACGGTGGTGGGTTCCGGCAACGTGGGCGCGAGCTGCGCCGTTCGCCTGGCCTCCAAAGAACTGGCCGACGTGGTTCTGGTGGACATCGTCGAAGGCGTGCCGCAGGGCAAGGGCCTGGACATCCTGGAGGGCGGTCCTGTCCTGGGCTCGGACGCGAAAGTCATAGGCGCCAACGACTACGCGCCTTCCGCGGGGTCCGACATCGTGGTCATCACGGCCGGCTTCCCGCGCAAGCCCGGCATGAGCCGCGACGATCTGCTGTGGGCCAACTACGAGATCGTCAAGAACTGCGTCGAACAGGTCGTGAAATACTCGCCGAGCGCCATCCTGATCCTCGTGACCAACCCGCTCGACGCCATGTGCCAGGTGGCGTATAAGATCAGTGGCTTCTCGAAGAACCGGGTCATCGGTATGGCCGGCGTCCTCGACACGGCCCGCTACCGGACGTTCATTGCCGAGGCCTTGGACGTCTCGGTCGAAAACGTGGTGGCGCTGGTGCTGGGCGGTCACGGCGACACGATGGTGCCGCTCGTCGAGCACACCAACGTCTCCGGAATTCCGCTGCGGGAGCTGCTCGACGAGGCGACGATCCAGAAGCTCGTCCAGCGGACGCGCGACGGCGGGGCGGAGATCGTGAAGTACCTCAAGACCGGCAGCGCCTACTACGCCCCCTCGGCGGCCGTGGTCGAGATGGTCGAGTCCATTTTGAAGGATAAGAAGAAGGTCCTGCCCTGCGCGGCTTACCTGGAGGGCGAGTACGGGATCAACGGACTGTTCGTGGGGGTGCCGGTGAAGCTCGGGGCGCGCGGCATCGAGAAAATCTTTGAGGTGAAGCTCAACGCCGAGGAGAAAGCCGGCCTCGCGAAGAGCGCCGCGGCGGTCCAGGAGCTGGTGGACGTGATGAAACCCAAGCTGGGATAGGCCGGCGATTATTTTCGCGTCGTTCGCGCTCCGGCCACGCGCACCGGCTCCGCCGGGGCCGCCACGGTGACCGCGTCGGCAAGCAGGCCCGGCTCGACGCCCGCGGCCTCCATCATCGCGTAGGGTGGCATGCCTTCGGCCTCGCGGTGGAAGAGCATGCGGCCGCCCGCGGGATCGTAGTCCACCAGGATCAGATCGCCCGAGCGAACCTGTTCGGTCGCGATCAGATTCGACATCGGGTAGACCAGGGAGCGCTCGATGGCGCGCTTCAGGTGCCGCGCCCCGTACTTCAGGTCCGTGCCTTCGCGCAGCAACTGGCCTTTGGCGTTGTCGGTCAGCTTGAAGAGGAACGGCGTGCCCTGCGTGTTGGTGAACACCCGGCGCTGCACCTGGTTGAGCTCCAGGTCGAGGATGCGCCGCAGCTCGCCCTCCCCGAGCGGCTTGAACACCACGATCTTGTCGAGGCGGTTGATGAACTCCGGAGTGAACTTGCGCCGTGCCGCCGCGAGGCCGGCGCTGGCGATCTTGTCCGCGAGCTGGCCCTGGCGCGGATCGGCCGCCGGACCGGACGCCACCGGTGGCGCAAAGCCCAGGCCCGGGTTGGTCAGCGCGCCCATTTCGGTGGCGCCCAGGTTGCTCGTCAGGAAGATCATCGCCTTGGAAAAATCCACGCGGCGGTTGTCGCCGAGCGTGAGGTTGGCCTTGTCCAGAATGCCCAGCAGCAGGTTCCACAGCGCGTCGCTCGCCTTTTCGATCTCGTCGAACAGCACGAACGAGACCTTCATCCGGTCGGTGTGAAACTGGTTGAGCACTTCCTGGCTCAGCAGCGGGTGCGTTTCGCGGTGTCCGAGATAGCCGGGCGGCGAGCAGATCAGCTTGGCGATTTCGTGGCTGTGCTGGAATTCGGCGCAGTCGATCTTGATCACCCCGCGCGCGTCGCCCAGCAGCGATTCCGCCGTCGCCTCGACGAGGCGCGTCTTGCCGGAGCCGGTCGGGCCCAGAAAGAGGAAGTTTCCGACCGGCCGCCCCGGGCTGCTCATGCCCGAGAGGTAGGTCTGATAAATATTTACTACCTGCTCTATCGCTTCGTCTTGTCCGATGATCCGCCGGTGAAGATTCTGATCGAGCCGTTCGGCGTCTCTACCGGTTTTGGTCGGATCTAGTGCCGTTAACATTGGGTGCCATCCCTGGCCGGTGCCGTTCCCCGCTTTCTCCGGTTCCTTACCGAGCCTTTCTCAACAAACATATCGGACCGCCGTCCCGCCATGGCGTGAATTAAGCGCTCCGCACTTCCCTCTGATTCCAGTCTACAGGCAACACCAGCGGTAACCGGCCTCGCCTTTCGCCAAGAGACTGAAGGCAAAGGCCAAATTTTCCGCATATGCCTGTGACTGGCCATGGCTCACTTGCGCGGCGGCCGGGTCGGGCGCATTTCCACCCGGCTGGCCGTAGCGCGCTCCGGAAGCAGCAATAGGTGCATTACCGTCTCCGCTATATCGGACGGATTGATCTTCCACTCGGTTCCTAAGCTCTGGCCGCCGAACTCCGTCGCGACGCTGCCCGGCATGATCGAGCTGACCCGGATGTTGTCGTAGCGCAGGTCGAGCATGGCCGCTTCGCTGAAGCCCAGCAGTCCGAACTTGCTGGCGTTATAGGCCGTTCCGCCCAGGAGGGGGTTCTTGCCGGCGAGGCTCCCGATGTTAACGATGTAACCGCCCTTGCGCCGGCGCATCCGGGGCACCGCTTCCCGCGTGCAGTAGAACGGACCGGTAAGGTTAGTATCCAGCAGCCGCCGCCAGTCTTCCGGCGTGATCTCGTCGACCGGACGGAAAAACCCAATGCCGGCGTTGTTTATTAGGATATCCAGGTCCCCAAAGGTTAGATCGACAAAGCGGAAGAGCGCCGTTACATCTTCGTGGCGCCCCACGTCGCAGACCTGACCGGCCACGCGGCCCGCGCCCCCCTGGCTCTCCAGCGCTGCGACCGCCTGCGAAACCCCGGCCGGCCGCGACGAGCAAATCGCCACCCGCGCTCCGGCCGTGAGCAGCGCCTCGGCGATGCTGCGTCCGATTCCCCGGGTCGCGCCGGTGACCAGGGCGATCTTCCCTTCGAACACCTTTCCATCCAATGCTGTTGCCATGACGCCTCCGTAGAGTGATCTGCCCCTCGCCACTGTTCGCGACGGGCTGAGCTACAATATACGCTGATAGCGCACCTCTCACGCCATGGCAGATTCGTTGCGCGAAAAAATTGATCATGCCCTGGCCGACCTGTGGGATCCCCCCTTCGCAGTGTTGCGCCAGCAGTTAGCGGATCGCTTCGCCATGGAGCTCGACGCGGCCTCCGCCGAGACCGCCCGCGCCGTCCGCCACAGCTCGGCGGAGTCCCTGAATCTGGGGGTCCGGCGCATCCTGCATGCCCCTACCGTCACGGACATCGGGGCCGCGCTGCTTGAAGCCGCTTCCGGTTATTGCGGACGGGTCGCCCTGCTGGTGCACAAAGGGGACCTGCTGAGCGGGTGGCGAACGTACGGTTTGACTCGCAACGGTGACGAGGCGGCCGCCGAAGCGCTGGCCCGCTCCTGGGCCGGGATTCAGGTGCAGGTTTCGGGCTCGCCGGCCTTCGCCCAAGCGATCGAGAGCCGGGAGACGGTCGTTTCTCTGAGCCTTGCCGATCATCTTTCCGCCGAGATCGTCCAGCTATTAGATCTGACGGCGGAGGAAAAGGTCTATCTTTTTCCGCTCTCGTTGCGTCAGATCGTGGTGGGAGTGGTGTATGCCGATGGCCGGGGCGTGGCCGAAGGGGTCTTGAGCCCGGCGATCGAGATGCTATGTGCGGTGGCGGAGTCGGCGCTCGAAGCGATCTCGAGCCGCACTCCGGTGACGGCGCGAGGACAAGCCTCCGAGGCCGCCGAGGGACGCCTGGAGCTGCCGGTGGCGCGTCCGGCGCCGCCGCCGCCGGCCGACTGGAGCGAGCTGACCGCCGAGGAGCGCGAGCAGCACCTGCGCGCGCAGCGCTTTGCACGCGTCCTGGTGGCCGACCTGCAGCTCTATCGCGCGGCGGAGATCCGGGAAGGGAAGCAGGCGCGCAACCTCTACGGGCGTCTGCAAGACGAGATCGAAAAGAGCCGCGAGGTCTACCACCGCAAGTTCGGGCCGGCTTTCACCGACTATTTCCACGTGGAACTGCTGCGTACGCTGGCCGATAATGAAGAAGAATTAATGGGCCCGGACTATCCGGGGCCGCTGGTAGCTTCGGTCACCGCGCCATGAAGCGTCTCTTTGGTTGCTTGGCACTGACCCTGTGGGCCGCGTCGGCCGTTCCGATCGAGCGGGAGCCGCTGGGTTCGCTCGCCCGGCGCTTCGCGGAAAGCGACCTCCCGGCCGACCGCGACGCCCTGGTGCGATTCGCCACAGAGCACAAGGCCGCGGGCGAGGGCGCGCTCGCGCGGCTGGTGATCGGCGTCAAGGACTTTCAGGCCCAGCGCCTCGCTTCCGCCGCCGAGGAGCTGGCCCAAGCGGCAGCCGTCCCGACTACCCTCACGGACTACGCGGTTTACTACCAGGCTCTAGCCCTCGCCGGGCAGGGCGACCACGCCGCGGCCGCGGCCCGCCTCGCCGATTTCGCGTCGCGTTTTCCGGATAGCCCGTGGCGCGAGCCAGGCCTGCGCCAGCGGGTTGAGAGCCTGAGCCACAGCGGACAACCCACGCAGGCTCTCGAAATTGCGCCCGCCCCGCGCAACGCCTCGGGGTGGGCGCTGGTGGCGCGCCTGGCCGAGCGCGCGGACGATGGGGTGCGGGCCGCCCGGGCCTGGCAACGTGTTTACTACGAATTTCCGACGGCCTCCGAACAGGCGGACGCGAAGACGGCGCTCGCCGCCCTCCGGGAAAAGCTCGGCAAGACTTATCCGGCGGCCACGCCCGCCCTGCGTCTCGGCCGCGCCGACCGCCTTTCGGCTGCCAGCCAGTACTTGAACGCCCGCGCCGAATACCGCACCCTCTCTACCAGCCTCCAAGGACTCCCGCGCGAGCAGGCCGCCGTCCGTTTCGGGGTGGCCGATTACAACCTGAAGCGCACCCTGATCGCCTATCGCTGGCTCCGGAACCTGCAGGTCACGCAGCCCGAAGCCGCCGCCGAGCGCCTGTTCTACCAGGCCGCGGCCGCGCGCCGCCTGGGCTGGATCGACCAGTTCGCCAAGCTGGTGGACGAGCTGGGAAGCCAGCACCGCGACTCGCCCTGGTATGAGGAAGCCCTCTTCAAC
>JBGPDC010000154.1:0-14274 GCA_041482115.1 Terriglobia bacterium
GCGGATTCGAGATCCGCCTTGCGGAGCGGGGTTTTCATGGGAGTACTTTCGCTTTTTATTCGCCTATGGATTGTCGCGCTGAGGACAGTATGATGTCAAGTTGCTAATATAGACTTAGTCCTAGACTTAGTCTATAATTGGAATATGACCGTGAACATCCATGAGGCTAAGACGCAGTTTTCCAAGCTGCTGGCCCGCGTGAGCCTGGGAGAAGAGGTAATCATCGCCAAAGCTGGCAAGCCCATTGCCCGCCTGGTTGCAGTGGCGAAGAAGCCCCAGCAGCGAGTGCCGGGAATCGATAAAGGCAAGGTCTGGATGGCGGCCGACTTTGACGCCCCGCTGCCAGACGAGATTCTTGATGGATTCTATCGATGAGACTGCTGTTGGATGGTCACGCCTTCCTGTGGTGGGCGCTGGACGATCCGCGGTTGTCGGCAGCGGCGCGCCGGATTCTGAGCGATGGCAACAATGCGCTCTACCTCAGCGCCGCCAGCGCCTGGGAGGTGATCATCAAGACACAGATTGGCAGGCTTAAGTTGCCGGAGGCGGCCAGCCGGTATGTCCGCTCGCGGATGTCTCAATACGGGATCGAGAGCCTGCCCATCCAATTGAGCCACGTACTGCAGATAGAGATCTTGCCGTTGCATCATCGGGACCCGTTTGACCGGATACTGATTGCCCAAAGCCAGGTGGAGGACCTGCCGATCCTGACGGCTGACCGTCAGATCGCGCAATACGACGTGAAGGTGGTGTGGTGAGAGTGCCCAGTGTTCTCCTACACTGAGTTCGTGTTACGTAACGTGACCATCGACCATCAAACTTAGCGAAGAAGTCGCGCAGTGGGCTCGCAAAAAGGCCGCTGAGGAGAATACTTCCGTTTCCCGGCTGGTCGGCCGGATGCTGGAGGACCAGATGCGGGCGAGCGACGAGTATCGGAAAGCCTACCAGCGCGTGAAACGGATACGCCATCTGCGCGTGAACGCGGCCGGCAGTTCGGGTCGGTGCAGGTCGTGAATCCGTTCTTACAGGAGCCGGAAGAAATTATTCCCGGTGGCTAAGCCCCCGCGCGCGCAGCGGAAGCCCACATGGGGGCCCGCGCCGATGGCGGGATGGCTGTCTCGGAAGCTGACGCGTAGATTAAGCGGGGAGCCGCCCCAGCTTCCACCGCGGATGATGCGGCGGAGGACAGTGTCGTCATCGCGGACGGGCGCGGCATCGTAGGAGTCCCGCCACGGGTCGGCGCAATATTCCCAGACGTTGCCGGCCATGTCGTAGAGTCCGTAGCCGTTGGGCGCGTAGCTCGCGACTGCGGTGGCCGCTCCGATCCTGGAGTCCGCAAAATTGGCACGGGCCGGGGTGGGGGTTTCGTTGCCCCAGGGATACTCGCCGTCGGCGACGCCTCCTCGGGCCGCGAATTCCCACTCCGCCTCGGCGGGGAGGCGCTTGCCGGCCCACCCGGCGAAAGCCCGCGCCGCGTACCAGCTCACGTACACCACCGGATGCTCCGCGAGCGCTGCGGGATAGCGCCCGCCTTCCCAGTGCTTCAGGTAGTCGCCGTTGTGGAGCTTCGGGTCGATGCGGCCGGGACGCCAGGTGGGGCTCGCATCCAGAAAGCTCTGGAACTCACGGTTGGTCACTTCGTGGCGGTCCAGATCAAAGGAGGCCAAGGTAACCGGATGGCGCGGGGTTTCGCTGCGGAGCAGGTCACGCATGCGGGGACTGAGCTGCGGGTAGCGGCTCGCGATCCCGGCCGCATCGAGGCCCATCTGGAAGGTTCCGCCGGGGATTCGCACCATGCCGCCCGGCGGGTCTTGAGCGGAGGCGGCCGCAGCGAAGCCCAGCAAGAACGACCGGCGGCTGAACATCCGGTTGGACATGAAGGTTGGACGCCGCGCGACCTTAGCTGTAAGCTCTCTTTTTCTGCTATTCTCGCAGACAGATTGCGGAGGGAAACGTCATGCGGCTGGCAGCACTAGGGCTCGTGATGGCCTGGGCGGCGCAGGCGGCGCCGACCTTTACCAAAGACGTCGCACCGATTCTCTACCGGAACTGCGTCGCCTGCCACCGGCCGGGCGAGGTGGCGCCGATGTCGCTGCTCGACTACAAGTCGGCGCGGCCGTGGGCGAAGGCCATCCGCGAGGCGGTGCTGAAGGGCAAGATGCCGCCCTGGTTCGCCGATCCGAAGTATGGCCACTTCTCGAACGACGCCCGCCTTTCGGCGCCGGAGATCGAGACCCTCACCGCCTGGGCCGACGCCGGCGCCCCGGAAGGCGAGGCCCGCGACCTGCCGCCCCAGCCGGTCTTCCAGGAGGGCTGGCGCATCGGCAAGCCCGACGTCGTCATCGACATCGGCCAGGACTTCCTCGTTAAGCCCGGCATCGACCGCTACGAGTACTTCGTCGTCCCGACCAATTTCAAGGAAGGGGTCTGGATTCGCGCCGCCGAGATCCGGCCGGGCAACCGGCAGGTAGTACATCACGTCCATGCCTACTTGCTGCAGCAGACCGTCGCTACAGGGTCGGAGAGCACCAAATCGGTGCAGCGTTTCATGGCCGAGGACGACGGGCTGACGTGGGTCCGGGCGGACGCGCCGGTCGTGAATGACGGCTGCGCCAGCGGTGCGCCCGACCTGGCCAATCTGGCGGGCGTGCAGGAAGGATCGCTCGCGGCGTTCTTGCCGGGGCGGCAGCCGGATGTGTTCCCCGAGGGGTCGGCGAAGTGGATCCCGCCCGGGACCAAACTGCGCTTCCAGATCCACTACGCGAGGACCGACAAGCCCCAGACCGACCGCACCAGCATCGGTCTGTTCCTCTCTCCCGGACCGCCCGAGCGGGTGCTCCGTCGCATGGACATGCGGAACTTCTTCTTCCAGATTCCGCCGCGCGCGGCGAGCCACGAGGTGACGCGCTGCTACGACGTCGAGAGCGACCGGCGGCTCGTCGCGATCACGCCCCACATGCACTATCGCGGCAAGGAGGCCCAGTACGAGGTCGTACACCCCGACGGGCGGCGCGAAATCCTGTTGTCGGTGCCGCATTACAGCTTCGAGTGGCAGCTCAACTACCGCTTCCAGGATCCGGTGCTGATCGAGAAGGGCAGCCGGCTCCAGGTGACCTTCCGTTATGACAACAGCCCCAACAACCCGGCCAATCCCGATCCGAACAAGACCATCCGCTGGGGCGACAAGAGCGAAGAAGAGATGATGACGAGCTGGATCGAATACTTCGACGCCTCCGGCAGCCGGCCGGCTGTTACGGAGTCCGCCCGCCAAGAGTAAGCGGCCGGTCCTGCGAGCGCAGTCGGCAGTGTCTGCGGACCGGCGGCAGATCCAGTTTGGCATCACACCGCCTTGCGGGCCAGATAAAACGTCCGGCAGCCCGAATACATCTTTACTCCACCCCCGAAGAAAGGAGTCCCGTCCCAGGCGCGCACCCGGTCAAAACCCGCTTGGCGCAGGGTGTAGCGGATTTCAGCGGGGGTCCAGGAGACTTGCTCGACGCGCTCGCGCCGCCGCTGCCAGTAGCGTCCCTTTTGGAAAAACCATTCGACGTCGGTCCAGCCGCGGTCGTGCCGCCGATCGTACCCGCCGTGCATCGCCATGGCCAGGCCCGGCCTCTCGTACCACCAGCACCCCGTCCAGACCTTCTGGAAGGCGAGGCGGTTGTTGACGTCGAAGTAGAAATGCCCCCCCGGACGCAAAGCGCGCGCGACCGAGCGGGCCACTCTGGCCAGGTCCGCTTTGTTGGGAATGTGATTCAGCGCGTCGAACTCGCACAGGACCAGTTCCACCGGCTGCGGCAGCCGGAACGACCGCATGTCCGCCTGAAAGACGCTCAAGGGCAGATGCGCGCGACGAGCCTTGGCGCGGGCCTGCCGGCACATCGCCGGGCAAAGATCGACGCCGCACATCGCAATCCCCGCGCGCGCGAGCAGCATGGCGGTGGTCCCGGTGCCGCAGGCCAGATCGCAAGCCGATCTCACGCGGCCGAGGACCCGGCCGAGGATGACCTCGCGGGCCCGGTCGGCCGAACCGCGATGCCCGACGAAAAGCTCGTCGTAGTATTGAGCGAGCCACTGGTAGGGCGGGTTCGGTTCTCGCGCCACGCTTGATTATCCTGCATTTGCGTCTGCTAGACTTTCCCAGAGCCATGCCGGACCAGCCAGACGACGACCTCGAACTTGTATACATCGCCGCGAAACTCGAAGAAGCCCGCACCATCGAGGCGATCCTCGAGGAGTCGGCGATCGAGTACGAGGTGCGCGTGGAGCAGTACAAGGCCGGCGTGGTGTTTGCGTCGGTGCGGGCCGGGGCGTTTTTCTACGTTCTGCCGGAAGCCGCGCCGGGGTGCCGGGAGGTCCTGCGGGAGCGGGGCTACCGGGTCCACGAGCCGGGGTAACTAGCGGATCGCCGCCTGGCGCACCGCCTCGGCCGCGGGCGCCGTACCCAGCGCTTCCCGAACCAGGTCCGCCAGGGCCTGGATGAAAAGCGGTGCGTCGTTCAGCCCGGGCATCATCTCGAACTTCCGGATTCCGCAGCGGGCGGCGTGCTCGCGCGCCTCGATGTTGATCTCGCTCAGCGTCTCGACGTGGTCCGAGACAAAGGCGATCGGGATGACGAGCAGATGACGCGCCCCGGCCGCCGCCAGGTCCGTGATGGTTTTGTGCAGCGACGGATCGAGCCACCGCGCTCCGCCCACCTTGCTCTGGTAGCAGAGACTCGCCGGCAGGTCCCACCCGCCGCGCTCGAGGACCAGGCGCATAGTGGCCTCAATCTGGTCCCGGTAAGGGTCGCCGGCCGCGATGGTGTTCACCGGAACGTTGTGGGCGCTGAAGACCAGGTGTGGCGCCTCGCCGGGCGCGAACCGCGCCAGCGTGCAGTTGATTTGCTCGACCAGGGCGCCGAGGTATCCGGGGAAAGTGTAGAACTCGCGGATCGCGCGGAACGGCAGCCGTCCCAAGGGCGACCCGCGGACCAACCGGTTCCACTCGTTGAGGCTGCTCCCGGTGGTCGTGCAGGAGTAGTGCGGGTAGAGGGGCAGCAGAACGAGTTGTTCGACGCGCGCGGTCTCCAGCTCCCGGATGGCCTCGGCGGTGAGCGGATGCCAGTACCGCATCGCGACCGTGACGTGGACGGGCCAGTCCGGCTCGAGGGCGGCTTGCAGAGCCGTGGCCTGCCGGGCCGTCATTTCGCGGATCGGGGAGCGTCCGCCGATCTCCGCGTAGTGGTGCTGGACTTTCCTAGCCCGGCTCGCGGCGATCAGCCGGGCGAGCGGCTGGCGGGCCAGGCGGGCCAGGGGAAAGTCGATGATGTCGGGGTCTGAGAACAGGTTATAGAGAAAAGGCTCGACGGCCGCCAGGCTGTCGGGCCCGCCGAGCTGGAACAGAACGATACCGGTCGGGTCGTGGGGCATGGACAATACGGTTGGGCGGCGAAGCTCTCATTGTAATGGATCGAAGCCCGTCGTAACAGCCCGTCGTAACACTCTTGACAGTTCTGGACATAGTTCATCACAATAGAGAGTTATCATCCATCCGTTCAGGAGAGGGAATGGCAGATACAACGGTCGAGGGCCCAAAGACCGCCGGTACCGCAGGGGGCGGGACCGACGGCAAGGGGAAGGGCCCGGAACAGAAACAGCCCAGCAAACCAGCCGCCAAGTCGAGCCTGATGGAGTTGCTGCTCAAGCCGCAGCAATCGGGCCCGGCGATGGTGACCACCCGGCGCCGCGTCGTGGGCGCCACGATTATCGGCTTCCTAACCGTAAACCTTTTGATGTTCCTGCGGTTCTTCTTCCCCCGCACCCTGTTCGAGCCCTCCACGATTTTCAAGATCGGCTACCCTTCCGATTTTGGCTTCGGCGTCGAGACGAAATTCCAGCAGCAGTACCGCATCTGGGTGGTGCGCAACGCCGAGGGCCTGTTCGTGATCTACGCGCGCTGCACCCACCTCGGTTGCACGCCCGACTGGAAGCCGGCTGAGAACAAGTTCAAGTGCCCCTGCCACGGCAGCGGCTACGACAGCGAGGGCATCAACTTTGAAGGACCGGCGCCGCGGCCGATGGACCGGGCCCGCCTGGAGCTCGATCCCACCGGTCAGATCGTCGTCAACACGGCGGTTTTGTATTCGTGGCCCAAGGGGGAAGCCTCGCATTTTGGGGACACCGGGGCGATTCTGCGAGTCTGATGAAACGGGGAGGGGCTTCGCACACCTCCCGCCAAGGACCGATACATGCCTGACAAGGAAAACGGAAAGAAAGGTCTGGCGACGCTGCTGGACAAGGAGCAGATGCAGGCCAACCTGCAGGCCGTGAAGGACAAAGTCCAGGAGGACGTCCAGGCCCTCAAGGACCCGACCAAGACCGACCTCTACAAGTCGATGTTCCGGGTCAAGCACGACGAGACCCCGCGCTCGCGGGCGCTCGGCGTGCTGACCAACGTCTTCCTGCACCTGCATCCGGCCAAGATCAACCGCGACGCGGTGGCCTACAACTACACCTGGGGGATGGGGGGCATCACCTTCTACCTGTTCATCGTGCTGACCTTCACCGGGGCGCTGCTGATGTTCTACTACCACCCCTCCAAGGTCATCGCCTTCCGCGACATCATGTACCTCGAGCACGACGTGCCCTTCGGCAAGCTGCTCCGAAACATGCACCGCTGGGCGGCCCACCTGATGATCATCACCGTCTGGCTGCACATGTTCCGGGTGTTCCTCACCGG
The DNA here is from genome assembly GCA_041482115.1 of Terriglobia bacterium. Lineage (GTDB taxonomy): Bacteria > Acidobacteriota > Terriglobia > Bryobacterales > JACQDG01 > JBGPDC01. Next base: position 6,721 of record JBGPDC010000154.1, read on the forward strand.
GTCTTACAAAAAGCCGCGGGAGTTCAACTGGGTAGTTGGCGTGATTCTGCTGGTGCTGACGCTGCTGCTCTCCTTCACCGGGTACCTGCTGCCCGACGATCAGCTCGGCTTCTGGGCGGTGACGGTCGGCACGAACATGGCGCGGGCGACGCCGCTGCTGGGACACGAGGGCCCCTTCGGACCGCTGCTCGGCATGACGCCTTTCAACGACGTGCGGTTTGCGCTGCTGGGCGGCTCCATCGTGGATTCGAACGCGCTGCTGCGTTCCTACATCTGGCACTGCATCGGCATCCCGATCGTCGCCTCGACGTTCATGGTGGTGCATTTCTGGCGCGTGCGCAAGGATGGCGGCATCTCGGGTCCCGCGCCGGTGATGCTGGAATCGGAGATCAAGGCGGAGAGGAAGCTGTGAGGCCGCGCGGCCTGTCGCGGAGGAACGCATAAATGGATCTGTCGCAACTTTGGCATATTGCAGCGGCGCCGGATAATATTCCGATCACGGCCATGCTGTTCCTCGTGCCGTTTTACACCTGGTACGGGTTGCGGCAGGCCTTTGCCAACGACCGGCTGATCGCCCAACTGGAGACCAACCCGGAGATGGCCAAGACCCATCACCGCAAGGTGCAGGCGTGGAAGCCCGGCTGGCTGCGCGAGGTGCACGTCTGGCCCTACCTGCTGCGCATCGAATTCCTGGCCGCGCTCATCGTCACCGTGATCCTGATGATCTGGTCGATCACCCTCAACGCGCCGCTCGAGGAGCCGTCGAACCCGAACCTGACGATGAACCCGGCCAAGGCGCCGTGGTACTTCCTGGGCCTGCAAGAGATGCTCGTGTATTTCGACCCCTGGATGGCCGGCGTCGTGCTGCCGAGCCTGATCATCGTGGGGCTGATCGCCATCCCTTACATCGACGCCAACCCGCTGGGATCCGGTTATTACACCTACAAGCAGAGGAAGTGGGCGATCTGGACGTTTCTGTTCGGCTTTCTAGGGCTGTGGGTCCTCATGGTCATCATCGGGACCTTCATCCGCGGTCCGGGCTGGCTGTGGTTTTGGCCGGGCATGACCTGGGACCACAACCGGCTGGTGTTCGAAGCGAACCGGGACCTGCCGGATCTGTTCGGCATCACGAGTTTCCTCGGCAAGGGCATTCTCGGAGCGATCGTGATGGGGCTCTATGTGGCGGGGGCTGGCTACGGGTTCCACCGGCTGTTCACGCTCAACGCCTTCAACCGTAAGATCTACCAGCGCATGAACGTGTTCCAGTACGCGACCATGCAGATGTTGCTGGTGCTGATGATGCTGCTGCCGGTCAAGATCCTGCTCCGGCTGGTGTTCCGCATGAAGTACATCTGGATTACGCCGTGGTTCAACATTTAATGAGGTCTGATAGGGAGAACGCCTGGCATGCCTGAGACGCCTGTCCCCGAGCAGGATCCGGTCACAAGTAAATCGCTGAGCTTTCCGCTGGTGATCTCGGCACTGCTGCTGCTGCTCACCCTGGTGTGGGCGATGGCCGACGAGGTCTATTTCTTGCGGCCGTGGAAGCAGTATCAGGCCCGTTTTGCGCGAACTTACAAGGCCTATCTGCTGAAGCAGGAGCCGGTACAGGGCCAGAGCGAAGAGACCATCCGCAGGTCGGCGCCCTATCTGAAGCTGGCGGCCGAAATCGACGAGGACCGCAAGGCCTCGGCCACGGACGTCGCGCGCATCGGCAAGGAGCTTTCCACGGTAGTGCAGCCCCGGCTCGACGCCTTAACGCCGAAGTTCCAGGAAGTGCGCAGCCACGTGGCGGCGCTCACCTATGACCTCGAGACCGCCGGGTCCGATAGCTCCAAGAAGTCCATCCAGGGCGATATCGATACCGTACGCAAGCACAAAGAAGATCTCACGCTGCCGCGCGCCGACGGCAGCGGCCGCGAGAACGTCTCCTGGGACTTCCCGCAGATGGAGGCGGAGTATACCCGCCTGCGCGACCGCAAGGCGCAGCTTCAGACCGAGCTGATCCGGGTGACCGCCAAAGAGACCGACGCGCGCCAGCGCCAGACGGCCTACGTGCGCGAGCAGATGACGGGTCTGACGAGGGAGCAGCTCCAGGGCCTGGTCGACAAGATGGACAAGTTCAGCGTCGAGATCAAGCAGATCCATGTGCGGGATATCAATCTCGTGGACCGTTGCGAGTCGTGCCACCTGGGCGCGCGCGAGCCGCTCGAGCTGCGGGCCGCCGACGTGGGCCGGGTTTTTGCCAGCCATCCCCAGAAGGACCTGCTCAAGATTCACGACCCGGAGAAGTTCGGCTGCAGCCCCTGCCACAACGGCAACGGCGTGGGGACGACGAGCGTCGAAAAAGCTCACGGCGACTACGAGCACTGGCTGTGGCCGCTCAATAAGAAGGAGAACATCGAGGCCGGCTGCCAGCAGTGCCACTCGAACGAGATCGTCACCGACTACGCCGAGACCCTCAACGCGGGCCGCGAGTTGTTCCGTGGCAAGGGCTGCATGGCCTGCCATCGCTATGATGGATTCGACCGCGAGCCGGATCGTCTGCAGACCGCCAGCCAGCAGATGCGGCAGATCCGGATGGAGCGCGACGACTCGCAGCGCGAGATGCAGCAGGCGTTCCAGAAGATGGACGACCCCAAGACCGCGGCCGGCGATCTCGACCTGCTGAAGTCCCGCGCCGACCAGGTCCGGGTCAACATCAACAAGCAGAACGAGCGGCTCGAGCAGCTCGACATGCAGGCGGCCAGCCTGATGCGCGAGGTTAAGAAGGTCGGACCCAGCCTCAAGGAAGTGCGGATGAAGCTCCGCAAAGAGTGGATTCCCGTCTGGATCAAGGATCCCCACGAATTCCGGCCTACCACCAAGATGCCGACCTTCCGGCTGCTGGACGAAGAGCGGCAGGCCATCGCCGCTTTTATCTGGCAGTCCGGCGTGGAAGGCAAGCTCACCGAGCAGCCGCCGGGCAACGCCGGACGCGGCAAAGAGTTGTTCGAAACGCGGGGCTGCATGGCCTGCCACTCCGTGGGTAACCTGGGTGGCACTTTCGCGGCCAACTTGAGCCGCGTGGGCGAGAAGGCGAACTACAATTACCTGGTGCGCTGGGTGCACAATCCGCGCGAGCGCACGCGGCCTTACTGCTCGCTCGAAAAGCGCGACCTCGGGCCGGACGACTACGCCAAGCACGGCAAGCCTTTCCAGTTCGATCTGGAGCACGTCCAGTGCCCCAACGACGGCACCAGTCTGCAGGTGCAGCAGATGACTGTGATGCCCAACCTGCGGCTCACGATCGAAGACACGCGGGACATCGCGACCTACCTCACCACCCTCAAGCAGGCGAATGCGCAGTATCCGCCGGCTCCTTACCTGGACGACCCCCAACTCAAGGAGAAGGGCATCCACCTGGTGCGGAATTACGGCTGCGCGAGCTGCCACGAGATCGCCGGCCTCGAGGACGAGGGGCGCATCGGCACTGAGCTGACCAAGGAAGGCAGCAAGCCGATCGAGCGTCTCGACTTCGCGCTCCTGACCCTGCCGGCGGAGCGGCAAGGCTGGTACGACCACAAGGGCTTCTTCGAGCACAAGCTGGAAAAGCCGGACGTCTTCGACCAGGGCAAGGTCAAGCCGCACCTGGAACAACTGAAGATGCCGAATTTTCACCTGGCGAAGGAAGAGATCACGTCCCTGACGACATTCCTGATGGGCTCGGTCGATTCGACGCTGCCGGCCACCTACTTCGATCTGCCCGAGGACCAGCGGCGCGACATCCAGGAAGGCTGGTGGATCGTCCGGAAGTACAACTGCATGGGCTGCCACGTGCTCCGGGCCAACCAGACGACCATCTTCATGCGGCTCCCGCGCTACCAGGATCCGGATTGGAAAGAGCAGATGCCGCCGCAACTGGTCGGCGAGGGCGCCCGCGTGGACCCGGGCTGGATGGTGCGCTTCCTCTCGAACCCGCCCTTGAGCACCACCGACATCAACCGCAACGGCGTGCGCACCTACCTGAAAGCGCGGATGCCCACCTTCAGCTTCTCCGAGGGCGAGGTCGACAAGCTGGTCAAGTTTTTCATGGCGCTCTCCTCGCAATCGACGCCCTACATCCAGCAGCGCACGGGGATGGAGGCGCTTACCGAGACGGAGCGCAGCCTCGCGCGGCAACTCTTTACGAGCCGGGCCGCGCCCTGCTTGAAGTGTCACGCCACCGGCAACGCGGCGCATGACGCCACGGCCACGGCGCCCAACTTCCTGGCCGCGAAGGAGCGGCTCAAGCCGGGCTGGACCTTGCGCTGGATTTTGGACCCGGCTATGATTGCGCCCGGCACGGCCATGCCCTCCGGCCTGTTCCGGCGCGAGGGCAGCCGCAATGTGTTCAACGGCCCGCTGCCTCCGGCTTTCCAAAGCTATACCGGTGACCAGGCGGACTTGCTGGTACGCTATATGTTCCAGTTCACGCCGGAGGAGCTGCGGCGCCTGGGAGGCGCCTCGGCGGGTAACTAAGATGGCGCCATTTCTCCACCGCTTCGCTCGGCAGCGTTACAGAGCCGCGACCGTCAGGGAGCGGACGTGCTCCGGGGTTGCAGATAAGTAAAAGGAATCTAACTAACTTTAAGGAAGGTTGAAACAAAATGAAATTCAAAGGTCTCTATATCGCGGCTACCGTGGCCGCGCTGGGTTTGGCCGCCTGCGGCGGTGGGGGTGGTGGCACTGAGAAGAAGGCCGAGAGCGGTCCAGCCGCTCCGGCTAACGTAACCAAGGTCGATCCGGCCACGGCGGCGACCGTCACCGGTAAAGCCAGCTTCGCCGGCGCCGCCCCGAAGCCGATTAACCTTTCCATGGCCGCCGAGCCGAATTGTTCCAAGATGCATTCCACGCCCGTGCACAGCGAGGAAGTGGTGATCAACTCCAATGGGACGCTGGCCAACGTCTTCGTCTACGTGAAAAGCGGCCTGGAGGGGAAGACCTTCGAGCCGCCCGCCGGCGCCACCGAGCTCGACCAGAAGGGCTGCATTTACACCCCGCACGTCGTGGGCGTCCGCACGGGCCAGACCGTCACGATCAAGAACACCGATCCGACCACCCACAACGTTCACCCGCTGCCGACCGTGAACCGCGAGTGGAACCAGTCGCAGCCGCCCAACGGGCCGCAACTGGACAAGTCTTTCGCGCGGCCGGAAATCATGATCCCGGTGAAGTGCAACGTGCACCCCTGGATGCGGTCGTATATCGGCGTCGTCGATCACCCCTTCTTCGCCGTGACGAACGACCAGGGCGCCTTCGAGCTGAAGGGACTGCCGCCGGGCGACTACGTGATCGAGGCGTGGCACGAAAAGTACGGCACGCAGGAACAGAAGGTCACGCTGGCCGCCTCCGGGAGCCAGGCCGTGGAGTTCGCCTTCAAGGCCCAGTAGGAAACCTGGTGGGCGCCCGGGGTGCTCACCGGGTACTATCCTCATGAACCGTGGTCTGCATCGCTTTGCGGTCTTCACCGCCGCTGCTACTTTCTGTCTGATCGTCGCCGGGGCGCTCGTGACCAGCCGCGACGCCGGACTCTCGGTGCCCGACTGGCCGCTCAGCTACGGCAGCATCACGCCGCCCTGGGTGGGGAACATCCGCTACGAGCACAGCCACCGGGTGATCGCCGCCACGGTGGGATTGCTGACCGTGTGTCTCGCCGTGTGGCTGCGGAGGCGGGAGCGGCGTCCGTGGGTGAAACGGCTGGGCTACCTGGCAGTCGGCGCCGTGGTGGCCCAAGGACTGCTCGGCGGCATCACGGTCCTGTTCTTCCTGCCGGCAGCCATTTCCGTCAGTCATGCCTGCCTCGCCCAGATCTTCTTCTGTCTCGCCGTGACCCTGGCCCTCGTAACCGGCGAGCGGTGGCAACAGCCGGCCCTGCCCCTCGAGGATGAGGATTCGCCTCCGCTCGGCCAGATGACCGTGCTGACCTCCGGCGCGATCTTCTTGCAGTTGGTGATGGGGGCCGCGCTGCGCCACAAAGGCTTTGGCATCGTCCCTCACCTCGTCGGCGCGACCATCGTGACGGCCCTGGTCCTGTGGACGATCTACCGCGTTTTCTTCCGGCATTCCAACCTGGCAACGGTCACGCGGCCGGCGGCGGTGATGGTCTTGCTCCTGATGGTGCAGTTGCTGCTGGGCGGCGCGTCGTATCTGGTGCGGGAAGCGACGCGGGAAGCCCCGCAGCCGATGCCCGTGATGGTGTATATTACAGTCGCGCACGTGGCGATTGGGGCGGCAACCCTGGCCGCCAGTGTGTGGCTGCTGCTGGAAGCGAACCGGGCTCTGCGTCCGGCGCCCGGCCGCACGACGGAGCAGGCGGCGGTGACAACCTGAAATGCGCGACTACCTCGAACTGACCAAGCCGAACGTCACCTGGCTCATTCTCATGAGCACGGCCGTCGGCTTCTACCTGGGGTCTCCGGCGCCGTCGCTCGGGGGGCTGAACTGGATTCTGCTCGTGCACGCCGTGATCGGCACGGCGCTCGTGGCGAGCGGCACCGGGGCGCTCAACCAGTGGATGGAGCGGGTAGTCGACGGCAAGATGCGCCGCACCCAGGCGCGTCCGCTGCCGGCCGGACGCCTGTGTCCCGTGCGGGCCTTCTGGTTCGGTCTCGCGCTCGCGGTCGCGGGCACGGCGTACCTGGCGGTAATGGTAAACGGTCTCACCGGCTTCCTCGGCGCCTTCACCTGCACCAGCTACCTGCTGTGCTACACGCCCCTCAAGAGCCGCACCCCGCATGCCACCCTGGTGGGCGCCTTCCCGGGCGCGATGCCCATCCTGATGGGCTGGACGGCGGCTAGCGGACGTCTGACGATCGAAGGCTGGGTGCTCTACGCCATTCTGTTCCTGTGGCAGTTCCCGCACTTTCTCGCCATCGCCGCCCTCTACCGCGAGGATTACGAGCGCGGCGGCATCCGCATGCTGCCCGTCGTCGAACCGGCCGGGCGGTCGACCCGGCGCCAGATCCTCGGCTATACGGTGGCGCTGCTCGCGGTGAGCGTGGTCCCGACGCTGCTGGGGCTCAACGGGAAGATCTACCTGACGGGCACGCTGCTGCTCGGTTTTGCCTTCCTCTACTTTGGTCTCGATATCGCCTCCCGGTACACCAAGCTCCAGGCGCGGCGCCTGCTGCAGGCCTCCGTCATCTACCTACCGCTGGTGTACGTCCTGATGGTCGTCGATAAGGCGTGACGCGCCCCCCTACCGCCCCGGCCATTGAAGTGGACGGGTTGGGGTTCCGCTACGGGGACCGCCCCGCCCTCGACGGCGTCACCTTCACCGTGCCCGCCGGAGGCATCTTCGGATTGCTCGGCCCCAACGGCGGCGGCAAGACCACGCTCTTCCGGGTGCTCGCGACCTTGCTCGTCCCGGCCGCCGGGACCGCGCGCGTCTTCGGCCTCGACGTCGTCCGCGAGCCGCACGAAGTGCGGCGAGCGATCGGCATTGTCTTCCAAGCCTCCAGTCTCGACAAGAAGCTCACCGCCGCCGAGAACCTCTGGCACCAGGGCCACTTCTACGGCCTGCGCGGCGCGCCC
>JBGPDC010000155.1:0-14260 GCA_041482115.1 Terriglobia bacterium
CGCCCGGACCGGGCCGCCCGCTCGAAGAACGCCCGCACCTGGCGTTCGGCAACGGCAAGCCGGCGCTGCTATTTGCAGTTCCCTGGATGGCCGTCGGCGGCTCCGAGCAGGTCGTCCTGCAAGTGATGCAGGGGCTGGCCAGGGAGTACAACCTGGCGGCCGTGACGACGCTCGACGTCCGCCATAGTTGGGAGGCGGAATTCGAACGGTTCACCCCTTGGATCTACCACCTCGCGCACTTGCCGCTGGAGGACCCGGCGGCCTACTTGCGCGATCTGATCCGGGTTCACAACATCGCGGGCCTGATCGTCTCCAGCTCGGCGCTCGCCTACCAAGCGCTGCCGCTGTTGAAGCGGGACCTGGAGATCTGGACCGCCGATATCGTCCACAACACGGTGCCGGAGGGATACCTCGCGACCTCGGTCCGCCAGGACGCCTACCTCGACCGCCACTTCGCCGTCGGTGGCCCGCAGCGGGACGCCCTGGTTCGGAAGGGCGGAGTGCCGGCGGAGAAGGTGCGCCTCGCACCCACTGCGGCCGACGCGGAGGGTCGTTTCAATCCGGCCACTTATGCAGCGCGCCTCGTGGAGATCCGGCGCCGGCTGGATCTCAAGGGCGGCGAGATCGTCCTCGCATACACCGGACGCTTGGCGGTCGAGAAGGACGTGCCGCTGTTCGTGCGGGTGGTGGGGGAGCTGGCGCGCCGGCACCCCGAGAAGCGCTTCCAGGCCTTTATCGCGGGTGACGGACCGGAGCTGGTCCGGGTCGAGCACGAAATCCGCAAACAGGGCCTGCAGGGGATGGTCGAGCTGCTGGGCTTCTGCGATTACGTCCCGGAGCTGCTGGCCGTCTCCCGGTTTGCGTTTCTGACGTCACGCTTTGAAGGCAGCTCCATCACGATTCTCGAGGCGATGAGCATGCGGCAGGTCGTGCTCACCACCGAGGTTGGGAATGTCCGCGACGTCATTGAAGACGGGCAGAACGGCTTCGTGATACCGAGCCGCGAGCCTGCCGACTTCGCTGCACGCGTGAGTGAGGTGCTGGCGGACCCGGGACGCGAGGCCGCGATCCGGGAGCGGGCGCGCCAGACCATACTCGAGCGCTACGATCTCACCGCCATGGTGCGGGTCTACTCGGACGCGGTGGGGGAAGCCCTCGCCCGCCGGCGCCAGCCGACATGAAACTGACGCCGACGCTGACGCGGATGGATGCGGCGGCGGCCGCGGCTCTCTGGGTCGCGGTGATGCTCATCTTCTCCCCGGGCGCTCCGCGTCTGGGTTTCTATTACGACGACGCCCCGGTGCTGACCTGGCTGCCTTCGGCGGACCTAGCGACCCTATGGTCGCAGATGCGCGGTTACGTTCCGGGGAGAAACCTGCACTACCTGTGGCAGTACCTGATCTATCACCTGGCGGGCGATCCGATGCAGCACCTGGGCCGGCTGCACGGGATCCAATCGGGTCTCGACGGTGTGGCCGTAGTGGCTTTCTTCCTCCTGCTGCGGTTGCTGAGCCTGCCGCCTCCTTCCGCGCTGCTGGCCGCTGGAGGCTTCGCCTTTTGGCCCACGCATGGCGAGACCCATTTCTGGCCTTACGCTGCGCCGCAGAACCTGGTGTCGACGTTGTTTGTCATTGCCTTTGCCGCCACGACGTGGGCGCTGGCGCGCGACGTGAACGGAAGCTGGCGGCTGTGGACTGCTGATGCCGCGGCCTTCGGCGGTGCGCTCTTCACTTACGACCAGGCGTTCGTCGTACTGGCCGGGCTGACGGCGCTGCGGCTCTGGCGCGTGCGGCGGTGGACATTCTTCGTCGCGCACTTTCCCTATGCCGTCGCGGGAGCCGTGTTTGTTTGGCTTAAACTACGCATTCCCGCCGGACACGCCCCGGTGCTCACTTCCGATGCGGGCCGGTTGCTGCTCGAAAACATTCCGGCCACGCTCTCTGGAACCGTAGGACGGCTGTGGCTGCGCCGCGTGGCGCCTCTGTACGCCCCGGTCACGACGGTCGATTGGCTGCTGGCGGCCCTCGTCGCCCTCGTGCTCACGGGCCTGGCCCTCTGGTTGCTGCGCGAGATGCCGGGTGGCTCCGATCCGTGGCCGCTGCTGGCTCTCGCGGTGTTTTGTTATGTGGCCGCCTACCTGCCGATTTGGGTATGGCACGTTTCCCAGCGCCACCATTACCTGCCCTCGGTGGCGCTCTTCGCGGGAGGCGCGGCCGGATTGACCGCAGCCTGGAACCACGCGCGTCCACCGGCCCGCGCGGTGGTCGCGGGCCTCCTCGGCCTGGGACTATTCGCGCTCGCAGCCGCCTGCCGGGGCGAAAGCCGTTACTGGGAGCAATCATTCACGCTCAAGCGGCAGCTTTTTGCCGATTTGAAGCCGGACTTGCAACAAGCTGACGTGCTGGTGCTCGAAGACTTCCCGTTGCTGCTCGGTCCAGCTTACTTCATCGCCCCGCAGGACGCCGAATATGGCGCCTTCCTGCTCACCGGCCGGCCGCGCAACCAGGCCATCGCCGGGGACGTCAGCAGCAGTCCCGCGCCTGCGGGGATCTTCCTATATACGTTGTCGTCGCTCCACGGCCCTGCAAGCTTCCGATACTACGCGACGAATCACGCCCTGGTGGTGCGCTTCACCGGCCTCCGCGACGGCCGGATGGATTACACGAAGAATGCCCCTAGTGCGGCTCCCTACCAAGTGGTGCGCTCGAGCCGCGCGCCGGCGTCGGGTCCCTTCGAGATTCATCGCTTGTCAGGGCGTCGCGAAGGATCAGACTTGGTGGTCTCCCTGGCGGTGCGCGCCGCCGTGACGGGCGGACGGTCTCTCGCCGCGGTCGTGAGTCTCATCACCCTCGACGGCCACTCCCAGCGCTGGAGCCTGAAGAACCGGGAAGGCATCCCCAAGACAGTGCCGCTGCTGCTGAGTGGCAGCGGAAATTACGACCTCGAGCAGACCGTGCGATTGCAGGCGGTCCCGCCGGCCCGAAGCCTTCGCCTCGAGTTCTATGAGGTCGCGCCCGACCGCGACGCCGCGCCTTTGGGACGCGCTGAAATGGACGGGGCATCATGACCGCCCGGCGTCTTTCCCGCAGCGATTTCTTTGCCGCGGCCACGCTCTTCCTGGTGACGCTGGTGGTCTTCGGAGCCGGTGCTTCCCGGCTCGGCTTCTACACCGACGACAACAACTGGCTTTACAACCTGCCCAAGCTTCGGAACTGGCACGAGCTCTGGCACACGATGCGCGATTACATGCCGGGCCGGAACCTGCACCCACTGTGGCACTACCTCTTCTACCAGACGACCGGGAACAATCCGGTGGCACACCTGCCGGTGTTGCACCTGTGGGCGGCAACCATCGACGGATTGGTGGTAGCGACGTTTTTCCTGCTGCTGCGCCTGGCGCCGGTGCCTGCCACGGCAGCGATGCTCGCGGCCGGGCTATTCGCATTCTGCCCGACTCACGGAGAGACGCACTTCTGGCTCGAGTCCCTGCCGATGAACCTGCTGTCGACCCTCTTTCTGCTCTTTTTCGGGATCACCACGCTGGCGCTCGGGCGAGGTCGCCGCGCCTGGTGGCTCTGGCTGCTGGATGCCGGGGCGTTTTTCGCGGCTCTCTTCACCTACGATCAGGTGCTATTGCTGCTCGCTCTGCTCGCCGCCCTACGACTGGTAGTGGTTTGGAAGGACGGATCATCCGGCCGCCTGACCTTCACGCTGCTGCATGCGCCCTACCTGGCTGGCGGATTCTTCTTCGTCTGGCTCCGCCTGACGCGCGGCGGCGGCCCGGTACCGCGCGCCGGAAACGGCTTCGGCAGCAACGTGGCGGCCAACGTCCGCCACTCGTGGGCCGACACCTTTGGCTTCATGGGACAAGAGCGCCTGACGGGTCTGCTGGCCAAAGCCACGCTCGCCGATTGGGTGGTGGCAGCCGTCGTCGCTCTGGTACTGGCCACACTGGCCCTGCGAGCACTGGCGGAAAAGGAGTCTTCCCCCCTCGGAATAGTCTTTATCCTGGCGGCTGCCGCGGGCTTGCTGGCGTATTTGCCTGCCTGGCTGTGGTTCGTATCGCCGCGCCACCACTATTTGCCCACCGTCGGATTCTTCGCCGGTGTGGCGGTGGTCCTCGCGGCTTTACTGCGGTTCTTCGACGGCCGGCTTCTGCGCGGCGTGCTGTGCCTCGCCGTGGGCCTGGTCATTGCTGTCGAGGCCGGGGCCTGCCGGGGCGAGAGCCGCTTCTGGGAGGAAGGCTTCCAAGCCAAGCGCGCTTTGTTCGCGGAGGTCGAGTCCGATCTCGCCGGCAAGGAATTCCTGGTGATGGAGAACTTCCCGCATTACCACGGGACGGCGCAACTTCTGGCAGGCTCCGACGTCACGTATGGCCCGCAACTTCTCGCCCGCGACCCGTCGCGTTTCCTCACGGATTTTAAGGGAGTGCTGGGCAGCGCCCCTGCTCCAGACGGCCGGTTTCTCGCGACGCATGTGCTCGACGGAAGGGCGGAATTCGTCCACTCGGACGGCAGCAACGCCGTGGTGCTGCGCTTTCTCGGCTGGGACGGCGCCCGCTTTCGGTACGCCAAGAATCCCTCTTTACCGCTGCCCTACGACGTGGTCGACACCGCTTGCGTCTCGCAGCCAGCGTCGTTTGCGGTCCACGAGGCGCGGGCGAAGCGGCAGGGCGCGGAGGTCTTGTTGTCGCTCGACTACGGGATCAACCTGAAGCCGGACACGCGCCTCGCGGCCATCGTCAACTATTTTCATTGGGACCACCTCGAGCCCTGGGGCGAACCCGATACGCGCCGCAGCCTGATCATGTGGCCGGTGATGCTGGCTTCTCCAGCCGCTGCGGGCGGGGCTCGGTGCTCCGAAAGTTTGCGGCTACACCGGTTCCCCAGGGCGAGCCCGATTCGCCTGGACTTCTACGCCACCAGCCGCCACGGTGCGCCGACCCTGCTAGGCCGCTCCGAAGTGGCGGTTGAGCCATGATTACGCCGCGGCTTCGCCGAGCGGATCTGGGAGCCGCCGTGCTTCTAGGCATGAGTACAGCGGTGATTTTCGGCGCCGGCGCCGCGCGACTTGGTTTCTACAACGACGACATCGGCTTCCTGCACAGCCTGCCGCGCATCGGCAGCCTCGCCGATCTGTGGGGCGCGCTGCGTGGGTTCGTCCCCGGACGCAACCTGCACCCGCTCTGGCACTACCTGTTTTTCCGTTTGAGCGGCGGCAGCCTGCCGTGGTGGCATCTGTGGCAATCGGCGTTCGACGGATTGGCGGTAGCGGGCGCCTTTCTAGTATTCCGCCGCCTGCAACTGGCGCCGGCCCCGGCGGTGCTGGCCGCTGGACTCTTCGCCTTCTGGCCGTTTCACGGCGAGACCCATTTCTGGATGCTCTGCCTGCCGATGAGTCTGGTCTCTACCCTGCTCCTGCTGGGCTTCGCGCTAACCACTTTGGAGCTGCTGGAGGATCGGCCGCGGCTTTGGCTCCACGCTCTCGACGCGGTGTTGTTCAGCGCGGCTCTGTTCACGTATGACCAGGTGTTGCCGGTCCTGGTGCTGATTCTCATCTTGCGGGTGGTTCTCCGCCGGACGGCGGCGTTCGCTGCGTTTCACGGGCTGCACGTGGCAGCGCTGAGTTTTTGGGTCTGGCTGCGTTCCACCCAGGGCGGGGCCAAGCCGATGCCTCCCGCGCTTAGCGAGATTCCTTCGCGGGTAGCCGCCACCGTGAGCCGCACCCTCTCGGACACGTTCGGCCATGGAGCACTCACCGAAGCCTATCGGTTGTGGACCAAGGCCACAGCCTGGGACTGGGCCCTATCGATCGCAGCCGGCTTGTTGGTAGCTGCTCTCGCGGCTCGGCAACTCCGTTGCGAGGACCCCCAGTTGGCGGTCCCGATCCGTTACGGGCGGCTGGCGGCGCTGGCAGTGCTGGCTCTGCTCGCCGCCTACCTGCCGGTCTGGCTGTGGTGGCCTTCGCCGCGGCACCACTACCTGCCGTCTCTAGGACTCTTCGGCGCGTGCGGCGCAGGCCTCGGCTGGCTGCTCTCCCGGACGCGCGGGCGCACCGCACAGTTCGCCCTCGTGTTTCTCGCGGGGGTTCCGATCTGTCTCGCCGCCGCCGCCGACCGGGGAGAGAGCCATTTCTGGGAGGAGTCTTTCCAAGCGCGACGGGAGATGTTTGCTGAACTCCGGAACGATCTAGATGGCCAGGACGCGCTCATCCTCGCCGACTTCCCCTACTTTCACGGACCGGCGATGTTCCTGGCGCCTCTCGACGCCTTGTGGGGGCCCGAGCTTTTCTTTCAGCCTCCGCTGGCACGTCCGCCAGCGACCGGCTCCATCGGCTGGGCTCCGGCGTCCGAAGGCGTGTACCTCTTCACGCATAACCTCGACGGCCCCGCGAGCTTCTGGTATTTGCCCACGCATCGCTTTCTTGTCGTGCAGTTCCGCTCGTGGGAGAATGGCAAGCTGGTATACGAGAAGAATCCAGCCCGACCCTTGTCCTACCGGGTGCTTTCGTCGGAGGTTAGCCCAGCGGCAGCCGGCTTTGCCGTGACGCGATTCTCGGCCCGCCGCGACACGGGCGAACTCTTGGTATCTTTGCGACTCACCGCTGCGGTGGACCCCGGTACCTATCTGACGGTGCTCTTCGGCTTTCGCCACGGACCCGGCTTCCGGCACTGGGAGCGCGTTGATACGGAGGGGAACAGCGACGCGATTCCGGTGTTACTCAGCGACCCGGGCCCCGCGCCGCGAACGGGGCGCTTCGCTTTCGACCAGACTTTGCGCCTGAAATCCTTCCCGCCTACGGATCGCCTCAAGGCGGATTTCTACCTGGCCAGTCCGGCCGGCTTCCCGGCGCCGCTCGGCCGCGCGGAGGCGGCCGTAGAGCAATGACCCGCGCCTGGATCGTCCTCACCGCCCTCACCGTCCTGCTGGTCGCGGGCAACCTGGCGTTCAACCGCGCCGACCATCGGCCTCCGACCTATGACGATGCGTGGTTCCTCGAAAACAGCCTCATTTTTCACCACCGCCTGGCGGAAGGCGGGCTGCGGTCTTTGGCCTCGGCCTACGTCACGTCGTTCGGCACTAAGGCGCCGCTGCTGTCGCTAGTGCCGCTACCGTTCTATGTCGTCTTCGGGACCGGGCCCCGCGTCGCCCTGCTCGCCAACGTCCTGTTTCTCGTGATCGCGAATCTCTTCCTGTTTCTGCTCGTCCGGCGGCTCTATTCGCCCGGGACCGCGCTCGCGGCGGTGCTTTTCTTCCAGACCATGCCGCTCGCCTACGGCCTCTCGCGCGTGTTCATGGCTGACTATGGCCTGGCCGCGCTGACGATCGCATGGCTCTACGCTCTCGAGGCCTCCGATCAGCTTCGCAGCGGGCCGGTCAATCTGTTTCTGGGCATTCTGCTCGGTCTCGGACTGCTGCTGAAGGTGTCGTTCCCCGCCTTCGTCGTGGGTCCGCTGCTGCTGGTCCTGTGGGAGCGCCGGCGGGACCCCGGGGGACCGCCGAGGCTCCTCCCCGCCCTGCTGACGCTGGCGGTCCCGGCGGTGCTGCTGGCGGCCACGTGGTATGCGTTCAACTGGCGGACTATCCTGCACTACGCCTGGGCAGGAGCGTATGGCGAGATCGGCCGCCAGTATGGCTTTGGTGGCTTCGGTCACTGGCTGGAACTGCTGATCAACCGTGGCACGTCGGTTTATTACGCGGCGGCGCTGGTGCTGTTCGGTGCTGCTGGTCTCGTAGCTGGAGCGCGGCCGCCACGGGAGGTCCGCCGCCGGGCCTGGTTTTGCGCCGCGTGGCTCGTTCCGCCGCTGCTTGCCGCCGCGGCTTCGAGCAACCGGGAGATTCGCCTGGTGGTACCGCTGCTGCCGCCGCTCGCCGTTCTGCTCGCCGCGGCGGTCGCCCGCCTCGGACGCCGTCCTGCCATCCAGATCGCGCTCACGATTTTGGTCGCCTTGCCCCCGTTGCGCCTCTATGCCGAACACACGTATGGCCCACTCGCCACGGGCGGCCACTCCCATCCCGATCACGATCCTCCGGTCGAGTGGGGACCTTTCGTCCTCTTCAGCCGCGATCTTGGTTGGGCGCGCTGCCCGGACTCGAATGGCAACTGGGATCAGCAGCGCGTCCTGGAGGCCCTTTACGCCCTGGCGCCGCAGTGGCCCGCGGACGATGCTCTTCAACGCCTGCTAGCTGCAGAGGGCATCCCGGCACTCGGACCTTACTACGTCGTGATGGGCGTCGAGCACCCTTACCTGAATGCCAACCTGCTAAGTTATCTCAACGCCTATCGCCACTACCCACTCGCTTTTACATCGGCCGGATACGCGGAGGCTTCGGTGGAGCGGGCCCTGGAGCGGATCTATCAACTCAACGCCCGCTTCCTGGTGCTGGGCGAGGGTATTTCGCAGACCGATCTGCCTGGCTTTCTGAACCAGGTCAACGACGCTCTCCAGACGCACCTGGAGCGCGGTGAGATGCCCTACCGGCTGCGCGCCAAAGTCTCGCTCACCCACGACATCAAGGCGGTGCTGTATGAACGCGCCGACTCGTGGACGCACCTCTCTGCCGAAGCCGGCTCCGGCGGCCCGAGCCACGCGCTGCCGGTGCGGTTCGCAAGCGGCCTCCAACTGCTGGGCTACGACTGGACCCGCCGCAGCGACCAGGTCGCCTCCCTCTCCTACTACTGGACCGTACCGCATGCGGTCCTCGAGAATTACCGCGCCTTCACGGTGTTCCGGCGCAATGGGCACGTCGTCGGTCTGCAGGAGGGCTTCGTCGGCGGCGCCCGCGATCCCCTTTTCGACTGGAAGCCGGGCGAGGTGGTGAAGCAGACCGCCATCATCTTCGCGCCGGCCGGCGGCAAGCTCGAGGCGCGGATGTGGCTCGCTCCGTGGGGACTCGGCGAGCGGCACCAGATTGCCATCCCGCACGAGCTGATCCATGAGAGCGTTGTGCCGCTGAGGCTCGAAGGCGAATGAACGGCCGTGCCGCGCAGACCTCCAGCGCCGCCTCCTGGGCGTTGCTGGCCCTCGTCACCCTAGCGCTGCTGCTCGTCGCCCGCTCCTACTATCTGCACGACCGGCGTCCGCCGACTTTCGACGACGCGTGGTTTCTCGAAACCAGTCTGAACCTGTACCACCGCCTCACGGAAAACGGCCTCGGCGAATTTGTTTCCGCGTATGCCGGATCATTTCGCACCAAGGCCCCCTTGATCTCCGTCCTGCCGCTTCCTTTTTACCTTCTGCTGGGGACGCGCCCGCAGTCGGCGATCCTGGTGAATCTGGCTTTTATAGTAATTACCAATATTTATCTGTTCTTGCTGGCGCGGCGGCTGTTCTCGGCAGCGGCGGGCGTCGCCGCGGCTCTCTTCTACCAGACCATGCCACTGGCGTACGGTCTCTCGCGAATCTTCCTGGCGGATTACGGCCTGGCCTGCTTGACCGTAATGTTTCTCTATCATCTGGTTGGGTCGGAACGGTTAAGCCGAACCTCCTCCAACGTGGCACTGGGTGTGATCGCCGGTCTGGGCCTGCTGATGAAGGTGCTGTTCCCGCTTTACGTCGCTGGTCCGTTGCTCGTGGTGTCGTGGCAAGCCAGCCGCAGCGGTTCCCTATCGTGGAGGGCTCTCGCGGGCATCGCGGTGCCCGCGACGCTGCTCGCCGCCACCTGGTATCCGTTCCATCTGACCGAGGTGTTCCTGTACGCCTGGCAGGCGGGCTATGGCGAGATCGGCGGACAGTACGGGGGCGGGCTGGCCGTGTGGCTGGCGCAGGTCGTGCAGCAGGGAGTGACACCCTACTACGCCGCGGCTCTGCTGATCTGCGGACTGGCGGCTCTGGTATCCGGGCAGCGTCCGGCGAGCGGCGTGGTCTGGCTGCTCCTCGGTTGGATCGTGCTGCCGCTCGCGGCCCTGGCCGCCGGACGTAACCGCGAGATTCGTTTTCTGCTGCCGGTATTGCCGGCACTGGCAATCGTGCTGGCTGGGCTGGTGTGCAGGCTGGTGCGGCGTCCGGCGCTGCAGGCCGTGGCCCTGGCCGCGCTGGCGTTCTATCCGCTGCGCATTTACGCGGCCTATAGCTTTCCCGAGCCACTCCGCGCCCGCCTCGGATTCTCCGACACCGATCTCGGTTGGGCCCGTCCGCCGGACCAGCGCGGCGACTGGGACCAGCGGCGCGTCCTCGAAGCTCTCGAGCACCTCGGCCTGCCATCGCTTCGGGCCCGCTACGTGGTCATCGGCGCCGAGCATCCTTTTTTCAACGCTAATCTCTTTCAATACCTGAACGCCTATACTCGTTACCCGTTCGTCTTCAGCTCGCTTGGATATGCGGAAAGCTCGGCGGAGCGCGCCGTGGAGCGAATCTACCGCCTGGACACGCGCTACCTCGTGATGCCCGATGGCCTGCCCCGCCATGAGTTAGCGCCGCTTTTCAACCAGGTGAACGATGAGATCCAGGCGCAGCTCGACCGGAGCGTGCTGGGCTTCCACCTCCGCACCACCATCGCCCTCACCCCGGAAGTCCACGTGGGAATCTGGGAGCGCGACGCCGGCTGGGAGCAAGTCGCCGCTGCCACTCCCACGCAGCCCCTCGCGGTGGATTTCGCGGGCGGCCTGCGTTTGCTCGGCTGCGACTGGAAGCGCCGCAACCCGCACCTCTGCGAATTCTCGTATTACCTGACGGCGCCCGGCCGGGTGGTTGAAGATTATCGCGTCAACCTCGAGTTTCGCCGTCGCGGAGAGATGCTCGCCGTGCAGGACCAATACGTCACCGGCGGCGCGCACCCGCCCTTCGAGTGGTCCCCGGGCGAGATCGTGAAACAGACGATCACGGTGTGGGCTCCCGCCGCTAGTCACGATCCCGTGGAAGCTCGTCTCTGGCTGACCTCGTGGGGTCTCGGGGATCCGCAGCCGGTGGTGTCACCGGTTAGCTTTGCTCGGGACGACGTCGTCGCGCTGAGGCTCGCCGAATGACCCGCGACGGAATCTGCTGGCTCGCGCTAGCCGGACTGACCCTCGCGCAACTCGTAGCGAACCAGTCCTTCGTGCGCCACGACCACCGGCCGCCGGCCTACGATGAAGCCTGGTACCTCGAAACCAGCCTGGAGCTTTACCACAGCGTGGTGGATAGCGACTGGCCCCGCTTCTGGTATCACTATAAATACACCCTCGGCCCCAAGGCGCCTTTGATCGCGGTGCTGCCGCTGCCGTTCTATTTGCTCTTCGGCCCGCACTACAAGCCAGCGCTGCTTGTGAATAGCAGCTTGCTCGTGGTGTCGAACCTGTTCCTGTTTCTGCTGGCTCGCCGCCTGTATTCCGCCAGCGCCGGTCTGCTCGCCGTTCTGTTCTACCAGACGATGCCGCTGGTCTACGGCCTCTCGCGCACCTACCTGACCGAGTACGGACTGGCGGCCCTGGTACTAACGTGGATCTATTTTCTGGTAGATTCGGAACGGCTCACACGGAACGGCATCAACCTGCTGCTCGGCCTGCTGCTCGGCCTGGGGCTGCTCGTGAAAGTGCTGTTCCCCGCCTTCATCGCCGGACCGCTGCTCGTGGTCTGGTGGCAGGCCCGCCGCAGCGGTTCGGGAGCCGTCACGGCGCTCGCGACCATTCTGGTCACGGGACTGGTGGTAGCTTCCACCTGGTACGCGTCGAACTTGGGTTCCGTTGTGCAGTTCGCCTGGGACAACGCCTATGGGGAGATCGCCGCTGGCTATGGCACGGCGTCGCCTCTCGACCGCGCGGTCCGGTTTCTCAATGAGGGGACCTCGCTCGCTTACGCCGTGGCCTTTGCGGCGCTGGTTCCACTATCAATGTTGTGGCGCTGTCGCCCCTCTCCCTTAGCAGCACAGGCCGCCCACCGGCGCCGGCTCTTGTTGCTGGCCTGGTTTCTGCCCCCTCTTGCCGCTATCGCCGTGGGACGTAATCTCGAGATTCGGTTCCTCGCCCCGCTGCTCCCCGTGCTGGCGTTATGGCTGGCCGCCGCGGTGGTGGGGGTGGCGGCGCAGCCCGCCGCGGTCGCGGTTCTCGGTCTGGCCGTGGCCGCCCTGCCGCTCCGCGTCTACGCCGGACACAGCCACCCGGCACTCGCCTCCCGTACGGAGGTCCGCCTTGGGGCATTCGTGCTCTCGGGTCCGCGGCTCGGCCTCGCCCGCGTCCCGGATGGGGAAGGCGACTGGGGACAGCAGCGCATTCTCGAAGCTCTCGAGCGGCTCAACCCCGCCGGCCTGACGCCGCGCTACGCCATCGTGGGGGTCGAGCATCCGTTTCTCAATGCCAACTTGCTGCGGTATCTGAACATCTCCAGCCGCTACAACTGGCGCTTCACTTCTCTCGGCTATGCGGAAACCTCGGCCGATCGCGCCCTCGAACGCCTCTACACGCTCGATCCGTATTTCGTGATCGTAGCCGAAGGCTTCCACGAGCACGACCTGCCTCCTTTTCTGAACCGGATCAATGCCGACATCCAGGCTCGCCTCGATCATTCTGAGTTGCCGTTCCACCTGCGGGCTAAGGTCCGTCTGACCCCGGAGGTGAGCGCCGTACTTTACGAGCGAGAGGCCCCTCGGACCTCCTTCGCACCAGGCGCTTCCTTTGAGCCGCCTTCCCATCCCCAAGTTGCGGATTTTCCCGGCGGGGTGCGCCTGCTGGGCTACGATTGGAAGCGGCGCGGGGGACAACTCGCGGACCTTTCCTACTACTGGACAGTCCCGCGTGCTGTGCCGGAAGATTATCGTGTGCATGTGGAGTTCACACGCGGTTCCGAGGTGTTTTTGCGGCAGGATCATCTCATTACCAGCGGCCGCCATCCGGTCTTCGAGTGGCGCACCGGCGAGGTGGTAAAGCAAACCATGACGGTCTACGCGCCGGCGGAGGGCGCTCTCGAAGCGCGCGTCTGGCTCACCGGCTGGAGCCGGCCGGAGGCGCAAGCTCCGGTGGTTCGCCTGAGGCTCGACGAGTGAAGCGGTCGTGGATCCATCCTCTGTGTTGGGCGGGCCTCGTCCTGTTCACGGTCTATCTGTTGGTCGTCAACCGTGACTACTATCGGGCTGATACCCAGGTCCCCAGCTACGACGAAGCGTGGTATCTCGAGACCAGCCTGCACCTCTACCATCGCCTGACCGGCAACAGCCTCGGCGAATTCTGGGACTCCTATAAGACCGCCTTCGGAGTGAAGGCCCCGCTGCTCGCGGCTTTGCCGCTGCCTTTCTACCTGATTTACGGCGCCGGCCCCTACGCCGCGATGCTGGTTAACAGCTTCTTCATTGCCGTCGCCAACTTCTATCTTTTTCTGCTCGCCCGGCGGTGGTTTTCGCCCGAGATCGGGCTGGCGGCGGTGGTGTTTTACCAGACCATGCCTCTCGCCTGCGGCCTCTCGCGCAACTTCATGACCGAGTACGGACTAGCGGCGTTAGTGATTGTGTCGCTCTATTACCTGGAGGCCTCGGAGCACTTCAGCCGCACTTCGGCCAACCTCGCGCTCGGCGTGGCACTGGGACTAGGGCTGCTGATGAAGATCCTTTTCACCGCCTTTGTCGCCGGCCCGCTGCTGCTGGTCTGGCTGCGACGCAAGGGTTACCCCGCGGTCCGCCGCCCGCTCGCGGCCGTCATCGTGCCGGCGGTGGCAATCGCGGCGACCTGGTACGCCTACAATCTTCCGGCCTTGCTACGCTTCGCCTGGGTGAGCGCGTATGGCGATATCGCCGAGCAATACACCGCAGGCGGTCTCGTCCCGTGGACACTGCTCTTTATCAATCAGGGGCTATCGGCCTACTACACTCTCGCCCTTGCCGGTCTAGGCGCCGTGGCGCTCGCGGTAAACTTCGAGCGCCTGGGAGCCATCGTTCACGACGAGCGGACGCTGTTGCTGCTGGCCTGGCTCCTGCCGCCGCTCGCCGCTCTCGCCGCTGGACGCAACCAGCTCATCCGCTTCGTGCTGCCGTTGCTGCCAGTTTTCGCCCTGGCGCTCGCGGTTTCCATCTTCCACCTCGGCCGCCGCTGGTGGCTGCAGGCCGCGCTGGCCCTGCTCGTGGCCGTGTATCCGCAGCGGCTCTTTGCTGCCGTCAGCTATGCCCCTCACGGCGACGAGGCTCACGCAGTACGCTGGGGACCCCTTATCCTCTATGCGCACGATCTCGGCTGGGCCAAGCCGCCCGTCCGCGAGGACCCTTGGGAGCATCGCCGCCTCCTCGCAGCTCTGCAACGGCTAGCCCCCGAGACCACGCAGCCGTTCTACGCGGTGGTCGGCGTCGACCATGTATATCTC
>JBGPDC010000156.1:0-14247 GCA_041482115.1 Terriglobia bacterium
AAGCTACCTCCAGCGCTTCCGGCGTGGCTCGGAGCGTCTCCAGCTCCTCCGCCGCCGAGCGTGGCTGCGCGGTGCGCTGATCCGAGACAATGCGGCCGTCGCGGAACTGGATCACCCGCCCGGCGTAGCCTGCGATGTCCGGCTCGTGGGTCACCAGCACGATCGTCAGGCCTTGCTCGCGATTGAGCTGCTGGAAGATGGCCATGATCTCAATACTCGTGCGGGAGTCGAGCGCGCCGGTCGGTTCATCGGCCATGAGGATCTGCGGATCGTTGATCAGCGCCCGGGCGATGGCCACGCGCTGCTGCTGGCCGCCGGAAAGCTGGCTGGGCAGGTGCTGTTCGCGGCCTTCCATTCCGACGGCGCGCAGCACCTTCATCGCCTGCTCGCCATGTCCGGCCAGCGGACGCCCGGAATAGAGCAAGGGCAGCTCGACGTTTTCGCGCGCGCTGGTACGGGCGAGCAAGTTATAACTCTGGAACACGAAGCCGATCTTGCGGTTGCGGATTTCGGCCCGCTGGTCCCGGTCGAGCCCGGCGACGCTCACGCCGTCGAGCGTATACTCGCCGGAGGTGGGCTTGTCGAGACAGCCCAGAATGTTCATGAAGGTCGATTTGCCCGATCCCGAGGGCCCCATGATGGCTACGAACTCGCCCTTGTCGATCGAGAGCGACACGTTCTGCAGGGCGTGTACCTCGACGTCGCCCATCCGGTAGGTCTTAGTGACGTGCGCGATCTCGATGACGTGGTCCATGGCCGCCCTTAGAATCCGGGCCCCTTCGTCCGGCCGGCCTTCGGCGCCGGGGCCGGCGTAGCCGCGCCGCCTGGGGAGACCAGGCCAGTGATGACCCGGTCCCCTTCTCGCAGGTCGCCTTTGTCAATCGCGGTAAAGGTCCCGTCGCCGAGGCCGGGCTGCACGGGCACGGCTCGCGGCTGGCCCTGGGCGTCGAGCACCCAGACGGTCTGCGAAGCGGGGCGCTGGCGTCCGGGGGCGCCCGGGGCAGCGTGCACCGTGCCGTTGGGTGCGGACGCCTCGGGCGGCCGGAACCGCAGGGCCGCATTGGGGACCCTCAACACGTTGTCCTCGTGCGCCGACAGGACGCGCACATTGGCGGTCATTCCCGGCAGCAGCTTCAGGGCGGAGTTGTCGACGGTCACAACCACGTCATAGGTGATGACATTCTGCGTGTTGATGGGCGCCTGGCGGATCTGCCCCACCTGCGCCTGAAAATTCGTGCCCGGATAAGCATCCACCGTGAAGGTGGCGGGCTGGCCCACCTTGACGCGCCCGATGTCGGCCTCGTCTACGCTGGTGTCCACTTGCATTTTGGCGAGGTCCTGGGCGATCTCGAAGATGGTCGGCGCTTGGAAAGAGGCCGCCACGGTCTGGCCTACGTCCATGCGGCGCGCCACGACGGTGCCGTCTACAGGGGCGCGGATTTCGGTGTGGTCCAGGTCCACCTGGGTCTGCTTCAGCCCGGCGTGCGCCTGTTGCACGGAGGCCTTTGCCGAGGCCACTTGGGTCAGCGCCACCTTGCGCTCGGCTTCGGATGCCGCTACCCCATCATTACTCGCGTCAAGTTGTGCCTTGGCGGCTTCCAGGTCGGCCGCGGCGGAGTCATTCGCCGTCTGCGCGGTGTCGCGCTCCTCTTTCGCAATCAGGCCCTGGCGGAACATCTCGGCACGCCGGTCGAATTTGCTCTTGGCGTCTTGCACCGCCGCCTGGGCCCGGGCTACGAGAGCCTTTTGGTTCTGGATATTGGCTTTCGCCGAGGCCAACTGCGCGTCCGCGCGGGCCACGCCGGCCTCCGCATTGGCCACCGCCGCCAGCGCGCTCTGTACGTTGGCCTGCGCCTGGCTCGCCTTCGCCTGGAACAGCTCCGGATCGATCAACGCGACCAGTTGTCCCTTCTTCACCTTGGTATTGAAGTCGGCGTAGAGCGCCTTGATGTTGCCCGAAACCTGGCTGCCGACCTGGACGGTCACCTCGGCGTTACACGTTCCGGTGGCCGAGATGGTCGATTCGATGGCGCCGCGTTGCACGGGCGCCGTCAGAAATTGGGGCCGGTTGCGCGCTTGGGTGTAGTACCAAGCTCCGGCGCCCGCGACTACCACTGCTGCGGCAACTGCGCCCCACTTCTGCACCCGGCTCATATTGGAGCCTCCCAGGTGTCAGGAATCTGACTTTCGGAAGATTCCTCACATAGAGAGGACGGTCGCTGGTCTCCCCAGGTTTCTAAGCCTTCCCCGGGGTGAGCAGGCGCGGTGGTGAGTGATGAACGCATCTTAATCCTGCTTTCAGAGTGGATTCATCCAGGCTTCGTCTCTAGTAGTGAAGGCGAAAAAATCGCCCCAAGGAGAAACGCAATGACGAACAAAATTTCTAGCTTGATGCTGGTGCTGGCGCTGGGCTTCGGCACGGCGACGCTGGTTCGCGCCGCAGATTCCAAGGACGTGAAGAAGGACAGCGCTGCCGCTCCGGCCGCCACGGCCCCCGAGCAAGGTAAGAAGAAGCACACTCGCAAGCACAAGTCCGCTAAGGCTGCGACGCCGGCTACCCCGGCGACCCACGCTGCCCCGGCGACCCCTGCCACCCCCAGCAAGTAAGCCCGCCAATCCGGGGAGCGGGCGGCTCACGCCAGCCTGCTCCCCGCCCAATTTGTTCTCTTTTTCTTCGCCTTTTCTTAACCTGCATAGTTTGGTTTGCAACCCTTAGCCGGGTCCGAGCATCTTGTTAATGAGCCGTTTTCGCTGTCCGGCGGCTTGCAGCAGGGTGTTTCCTCGCGTAGAATAAGTGAATTCGTCTCTCAAAGATTACTGAAGGATTACTAGTTGATGCCGTTCTCATACCGTATACGTTCGGCCACAGTGGCGTTGGGCCTGCTGGGCGCCGGTTTCTTGTTCGCGGAGCCCCCCAAGGTGGACTCCAACCAGGTTCTGGACCACTATCTCAGCGTCTGGCGGGCGCAACAGAGCCGCCAGAATGGGTTAGTGGCCGACGTCAGCATTGATGCCGAAGTGCCCCGCCTTCACAAGCACGGCCGCCTGGCCGGCCTGCGCCATATCTCGCGGTTGGGACGCCTGACCTACGACGTCCTGCGTTTCGAGGGCGACAACTCGGTCAAGACTAACGTCATCGCGCGCTACCTGGCCGCCGAGGTCCAGGTGCGCGACTCGGGCGAGTCGCTCTCGGTCACCCCGGAGAACTACAAGTTTTCCTACAAGGGTCTGCGCAGCATGGGCGGCCACGCCGCTCACGTTTTCGAGGTCAAACCCCGCGCCAGCCGCGCCGGACTTTTCAAAGGCGAGCTGTGGATCGATGCCCAGACTTACCTGACCGTGCGCGAGTCCGGCCGTTTCGTCAAGAGTCCCTCGATCTTCATCAAGAAGGTAGAATTCACCCGGGATTACCGGCAAGAGGCCGGCCTGGCGGTGGTCGCCCAGCTCGATACCACGGTCGAAACCCGCGTAGTCGGCCCGGCCCACATGACCGTGCACTTCGGCGATTACCGCTTCGAAGCGCCACCGGTGGACGTCGGGCAGAGTGCGGCGGGCAACGAGTAGACCATCTTGCTACCACATTTTGAGGCGTTCTTCCTGGCTAGGCGACTGGCATGAGAACTCTGTTTCTGAACCCACCCTCTTTCGAGGGGTTTGACGGCGGCGCCAGTTCCCGTTGGCCGGCCACGCGCGAAATCGAATCCTACTGGTATCCCGTCTGGCTCTGCTATCCGGCCGGGATGCTGCCCGACAGCAAAGTAGTGGACGCGCCTCCGCACAAGATCTCGATCGAAGAGACGGTGCAGATGGCCAGGGACTTCGAGTTCCTGGTCCTCTTTACCTCGACCCCCGGATTCCGCAGCGACGTCCGCATGGCGACGATGATGAAGGACGTCAACCCGAACCTGAAGGTCGCCTTCGTCGGCCCGCACGTCTCGGTGCTGCCGGAACAGTGCCTCAAGGACGCTCCGGCCATCGATTTTGTGGTCCGCGGGGAGTTCGACTATCCGATCGTCGATTTTGCCAACGGCAAGCCGCTCGAGGAGATCTCGAACGTCACCTTCCGCAAGAACGGCGGCTTCCAGCACAACAAGGAAGTCGATAAGATCGAGAACCTCGACCAGCTTCCGTGGGTCACCAAGGTTTACCAGCGCGACCTGGATTTCACGCGGTATAACGTCCCGTTCCTGCTGAACCCCTTCATCTCGCTCTTCACCGAGCGCGGCTGCCCGGCCATGTGCACCTTCTGCTTATGGCCCCAGACTCTCTCCGGCCACCCCTGGCGCACGCGCTCGGCCGACGATGTCGCGGGCGAAGCGAAGTGGGCGCTCGAGAACTTCCCGGGCTTGAAGGAGATCTTCTTCGACGACGACACCTTCAATATCCGCAAGTCGCGGGTCATGGAGCTGTGCGCCAAGCTGAAGCCGCTGAACTTCACCTGGTCGTGCACCTCCCGCGTCACGGCCGATTACGAGACCCTGAAGGCCATGAAGGACGCCGGGTGCCGGCTGCTGATCGTCGGCTATGAGTCGGGCGACCCGCAGATCCTGAAGAACATCAAGAAGGGCGCCACGGTGGAGCGGGCGATCGACTTCACGCGGGACTGCAAAAAGCTGGGACTGGTGATCCATGGCGACTTTATCATCGGGCTGCCCGGCGAGACCCGCGCCTCGATTGAGCGTAGCATCGACTTCGCCAAGCGCCTGGACACCGAGACCATCCAGGTCTCGATCGCGCACCCCTATCCGGGCACCGAGTTTTACGACTACGTCAAGAAAAACGATCTCATCACGCTCGACTCGATGACCGATGAGTCGGGCCACCAGTTGCCCAACGTCCGCTACCCGGATCTCGACCGCGGCGACCTGGTGGAGGCCGTCGAGCGCTTCTACGGCGAGTTCTACTTCCGGCCCAAGGTGGTGTGGCGCATCGTCCGGAAGGCGGTTTTCAACGGCGCCGAGCGCCGCCGCCTGGCCAAGGAAGCCCGCGAATACCTGGCCTTGCGCGCCAAGCGGAAGAAATTCGTCGCCGGCGAACGGCAGCCCCAGACGGCTTGAAAACCCGCGTCTGCCTGCTCATCATCGTCCTGGCTAACGCCCTCGGCAACATTCTGCTAGGGTACGGCATGCGACAGGTGGGCAGCATCGCCTCTTACTCGCCGGTCGCCCTGGTCGTCTCGGGCGTCCGCGCCGCCCGGAACCCCTTCGTGCTGGCGGGCGTCGGTTTCCTGCTGATCTTTTTCCTGGCCCACATGATCGTCCTGAGCTGGGCGGACCTCAGCTATGTCCTGCTAATGACCTCGGCGGGCTACATCCTGGTCGCTGTGTTGAGCTGGGGGCTGCTCGGGGAGACCGTGGCGCCGCTGCGGTGGTTGGGGACGCTTGTAATCGTCAGCGGCGTCACCCTGGTGAGCCGCACCCCTGCAAGGACCACACCCTCGTTATGACCTGGTTCCTGGTCAGCCTCGTCGTCCTGGGGACCGCTTTTGGCGACCTCTTGCAGGTCCTCGGCATGCGCCGCCACGGCGAGATCGACGACTTCCGGCCCGGGGCGCTCGGCCACATGCTCGCGGTCGTCTTCCGCGGCCGCTGGATGGTGGCTTCGATCGGCTGCTTTGCCGTGTCGTTCTTCGGCTTCCTGGCCCTGGTCTCGGTCGCAGACGTGAGCTTCGCCGTCCCCGCGACAGCCGCGGCCTATGCCCTCGAAACGCTGCTGGCAAAACTGTTTCTGAAAGAGACCATCGGCCCTCACCGCTGGGCCGGGGCCGCACTGGTGACGCTCGGCGTGGTATTGATCTCCCTGTGATCCTGCTGCTGGCGGCCTGCCTGGTTTACTACCTGGCCGCCCTTTACGCCGCCCTGCGGTTCCGCGCTCCCCGGCCGGCGGCCGCCGGGCCCGAGCCACCGGTCTCGCTGCTCAAGCCGGTGAGCGGCTGCGACCGCGAATTTTACTCCTGTATCCGCAGCTTTGCCGCACAGGACTATCCGGAATTCGAGCTGCTATTTGCCGTGCGCGATCCCGCCGATCCGGCGATTCCCGAGATCCGCCGCCTCGCCGCTGAATTTCCCGGACGCCGTATCGAGGTCTTCGTGACGGAGCGCGACTACGGCCCCAACGCCAAGGTCAACAGCCTGGAGCGGCTGCGCCGCGAGGCCCGCCACGAGATCCTGCTGGTATCGGACGCCGACATCCGCGTCGAGGCCGGTTATCTTCGTCGCGTCGTCGCGCCGCTGGCCGATCCCGCAGTCACGATGGTGACGTGCCCTTATCGGGGCGCGCCGGCCGCGGGGCTGGGCTCGATCCTCGAAGCGCTCTGGATCTCGACCGATTTCCAGCCGAGCGTACTGGTGGCGCGGCTGCTCGGCATCGAGGCGGCCCTGGGAGCGACGATGGTCTTCCGCCGGGCGGACCTGGACCGCAGCGGAGGCTTCGCCCCCCTGGCCGTCTATCTCGCCGACGATTACCAGTTGGGACACGCCCTGGCCGGCCGGATCGTGCTTTCGGATTGCCCGGTCGAGACCGTTCTATCCGGCGGCTCGTGGGCGGCGGCCTGGAGCCACCGGCTGCGCTGGGGCCGGACGCTGCGGGTGTGCCGTCCCGCGGGCTACGCCGGCGTGCTGATCACCTTCGCGATACCGCTGGCGCTGGTGACGTGGGCCGTGGCCCCGGACTGGTGGCCCCTGGCGCTTGCTTGTGTCGCGCTGCGCTTCGTCGTGGGATGGCTCGTCGCTGGCCGGATGCTGCGGGATGCGGCCTTCGTCCGCTTCTGGCTGCTGCTCCCGGTCTCGGATGGCGTCAGCTTTGCGATCTGGGTGGCGAGCCTGTTCGGCCGCACCGTGGTGTGGCGGGGTACGCGGTTCCGGTTACGGAGCGATGGGAGGCTGGAACCTTCCTAAGTGACCTATCTGGCTTTGCGTTGTCGTTGCTTTTTTGGCAGCCGCCGCGGCTGCAGCGACACCAGGCGCGGTGCGTTGCGCTCTTCTTCGATCTGAAGAGACCGGACGATAGCCTTGACGTTGAATCCGTGCTCCTTTGCCAGGGCCTCTCGAATAGCGCGGACATCCTCGACAATCGGATCGCGAACCATAGGCCACTCTTGAAGAAGGCATTTCCAAAACCGCTTGCTAACGCGCGCGGCTCTGCTTCCGATCAACGAGCGCTGTTCAGAGCCGCGACCGTGAGGGAGCGGTCAGTCTTCTTTCCGCAGCCTCCTACGTCTTCAGCAGCGCCACAATCTCGCTCGCCGCCCGCCGTGCCTGCTCGACCGCGCCCGGCTCGAAGCTGATCGCCCCCACCCGCGCGTGTCCGCCGCCCCCGTAGTGCTCGCAGATCGTCGCCAGGTTGTGCGCCGGTTCCTGGGGGGCCCAGGGGTTCGACCCCACCGACACCTTCACCCGGAAGCTGGAGGCGGTAACCGACACCGTGTAGACGCTATCCGGAAACAGGTAATACGGAATGAACTTGTTGTACCCCTCTTGCCCCGCCCCGATCAGATCGAAGAACACCACGCCCTGCTCGTGCGTCGCCCGCTCCCGGACCAGGTCGATCGATTCCAGGTGCCGCTGGTAGAGCGGCCGGAACAGCGCCTGGATCTCGGGCTCGGCGGCGATCTCGTCGAGGCCCCGCCGCGTCATCCACCCGATCATCCTGGTGCAGACGTTTTCCTTGGCGCTCTCCATCACCAGCGTGAGCTTCATGGCCGGCGCCGCCATCTCGACGGCCGCCTTGGCGTCCGAGTATTGGGCGCCGTCGATGATGTCCGCCCAGCCGATCAGCTCGTTCAGGTTCGCCCCGTCGAACCCGAACTTCTCTCGCGCGATGGTCGCCAGGAACTTGGTGCAGGATTTGAAAGTGGGGTCGTAGAATTTCTTGCCGCTGTGGTCGTGGCGAAAATGCTCGGCGTCTTCCAGGCTCAGGAAGGCGCTCTGGTGATGGTCGAACCACCAGGTGATGTGCGGCGAGGCGGAGTATTTGAAATCGACGATGACGTTCTCGTCCCCGTCAAACAGCGCCTCGTCGAAGAGCTGCGAGGCCCGATGGGCGAGGCCCGTGTAGACAAACTCCGCCCGAGGGTCGTAACGCTTGCGGAAAAACTCGGTGAACACGGCCGCCGTGGCCGAGCCGTCGAAGCACCGATCGTGGAAGAACACATGAACCCGCATGGGGGCGGCTCGGGGAAAACCGTATAGCATCCCGCACCTGCCGCCAAAGATCAAGTGGTTCGTTGGCCCGAAAACGGCCCGCCATGTTAAAACATGGTTTGAGCGTCCGCGGTCCCTCCCTGGTGCTGTTGCTCTTTTGGCTCACTCCGGCCCTGCACGCCGCCGGGGTGACGGTCCGCTTCGACCCGGCGGCGCCCGACACCGGGCCTTTCCCGACCGATTTCCTGACCGTGTCGGACCCCTCCCAGCTCACCGGCCAGCGGGTCAGCCTGCCGCTGCCGGCCTGCAGCGCGCCCCCCGCTACGTGTCCCGAGTACGCGCTCCTGAACACGCTCGACGGCTTCAGCCTCCACCCCCGTCTGCGGGTCCGGTTCTCGGGTCCGATCAATCCCGATACCCTGCGCGCCGGGATTTATCTCGTGTGGCTCGACCGGCTCGACGCCTCCGGCTTCGGACTCTTCCCGGCCGGCCACCGCACCCGCATCAACCAGGTGGTTTACGATCCCGCCACCCGGACGGCCTACGCCGAGCCCGACGAGACGCTCGAGCAGCGCCGGCGTTACGCCCTGCTCGTGACGGCCGCGGTACGGGACACGGCCGGCGACCCGGTCGAGCCGGACATCGCCTTCCTCGCCTGCCTCGCGGCGTCCGTGGATGGCAGTTACTGTGGGCGCCTCGGGGGCGCTCTGAACAACCTGCATCCGAGCGTCCCCGCCCGCGCCCGGTCCGCCGGGGCGGCTCCGGTAGTGGCGGCGTCGCTCTTCACGACCTTGAGCGCCAGCGCGTGGCTTGAGCAGGCGCGCGCCGCCCTGGCGGTCACGCCTCTCAACGTGGAGCGTGCCGCGCCTCTAGCCGTCTTCCCCGTCGGCCTGATCTCCTCTTTCACCTTGCGCCAGCAAACCGGCGTCAATCCTTCCAAATTCACGGATTTCACCGTTCCGTTTCCAGCGCTGCTGCTGGCGGGTGTCGGACGCGTCGCTTTCGGCTCCTTCACCAGCCCCAGTTTCCTCGACACGCGCCGGGTGGTGCCGCCCGCGCCGAGCGGCGGGCCCGTGGTCCCTCCCGCGGTCTCCGAGCGCATACAGTTTCATGTTTTCCTGCCGTCTTCAGCGCCGCCGCAGGGTGGCTACCCGGTGGTGATCTTCGGCCATGGCCTCGACGACTCCTCCTTCGGCGGTCCGACGCTGGTGGCCTCCATGCTGGCCCGCAACGGCTTCGCCACGGTGGCGATCAATGCCGTCGGCCACGGCACGGGACCCGAGAGCCGGGTGCTCCTGACGCTCGCCGGCGGCACGACGGCCGATCTTCCCGCCGGGGGCCGCGGGCTCGACCTCAACAATGATGGCGCCATCGAATCCAAGGAAGGATGCCTCGTTAGCGGCGCCGTGCCGGTCGGGCTGCGCGATTGCATCCGCCAGACGGTGCTCGACCTCGCCCAGTTGGTGCGGGTCCTCCGCGCCGGCGTGGACCTCGATGGCGACGGCGTGGTCGATCTCAACCCCGGCCGCATCTACTACGGCGGCCAGTCCTTCGGCGCCATTGTGGGGACGGTCTTCACGGCGCTCGAGCCGGCCGTTCGCACCGCCGTGCTGAACGTGGGCGGCGGATCGGTCGCAGACATTGCCCGTTGGAGCCAGGAGTTCCACTCCATCGCCCGCGATCTTCTGGCCGGCCGCACGCCCTCGCTGCTGAACGTGCCCGGCGATTTCAATGAGAACTACGTGCTGCGCGACCAGCCTGTCCGTGTGAACAACGTCGCAGGAGCGATCGAGATCCAGAGTCTGTTCGGGCTGCTGGAATGGCTGCAGATGCCGGGAGACCCGCTGGCTTTTGCCGCCCACCTGCGCCGTTCCCCCCTGCCCGGCGCGACACCCCGCCCCGTGCTGTGGCAGTTCGCGCGCGGCGATCGCAGCGTACCCAACCCCCAGACCTCCGCCTTGATTCGTACGGCCGGCATGGCCTCGTCCGCCTGGCTCTACCGCCACGACCTGGCGCTTGCCCTCTTTCCCGATCTCAACGCGAACCCGCACACCTATCTGATCGAGATCCGCTCGGGGCCCACTGCCGCCGTCTCGAACGCGACCCAGTCCCAGATGGCGGGATTCTTCGCCCTCGAGGGACTCGCCGTTCAGAACCCCAACACCCTGGCCCGCGGCACTTTCGGCCGCGAGGTTTTTGAGATTCCCGACACCCTCCCCGAAGATCTCGGCTACTGAGACATATTGCCGCAGTGCTACCCGGCATCTGTCTGGGGACGAATTGTCTGTACGGCGTCCGGCCGGTAGCATGAAGTCATACGATGCCGCCGGCCACCCCGCACCCGTCACGTCTTACCCGCCGCCTCTGGCTCCAGACGGCTGGCCAGGACCTGGTGGAATACGCCCTGCTGGCAGGCTTCCTCGCCGTCGCCGGTGCGGCCTCGCTCTACCTGGCCGGGGATCGCATCAAAGAGATTCTCAAGAAGCTGCGCAGCCGCTCAAGGCGCCGATAAAAGGAGGGAGGGTCGCGGCTCCTTGCGGAGCCGCGACCCTTGCGGTCAGGGAGAGGGCAGGGGGGGAGTTGGGGAGGAGCGCGCTACCGACGCGCCATTTGGATTTTGGGGGTAGAGAGGTAGCCGACAACCTCGTCCTTGCGAACCTCGTTCACCACCAGCTCGTAGGGCTGCCGGGCTTTGGCGGCGTAGAACTGGACGGGCTCGTTGGAATTCTTATCCTTCTTCTCGACCAGCTTGTCGTCGGCGAGAACTTCGACGGTGTACTTGTTCCGTTTCGGGTCGGCCTTGCGGAGCCGGACCGCGATGTCGCCTACCTTCTGCGGCTTGTCGGTCTTGCGAAGGTCAAACTCGAAGTAGTTGCGATCACCCAAGGCCTTCAGAGCGTCCAGCTCCTTGCCGTTGGTGGCGATCAGCCCGCTCATGACGCCCAGGTCTCCGTTTACGCGCTTCATCTCGGCGATGGTGCCCTGCAGCTCGGTACGGGTAGCGGCGACTTCCTGGCTTACTTCACCGATCTTCGTGTTCGCGTTGCTGGCAGCCTCTTTCACCTGGCCGACTTCGGTTCCGACCGTTCCGAGCTGGCTGGCCATCTGCTGCTGCTGTTCCGCCTGCTTCTGCTGCTCGGTGGCGAGTTGCGCGGCGAGCTGGTCGGCGTGCCGCTGGGCCTCTACCTTAGCCTGGCCGGCCGCCCGGGACGCTTGGGTCCGGGCCGTTTCGACTTCCTGCCGCAGGGCGTCGAGCCGCTGGTGGCTCTGGGCGGTCGTGACCGTAGAGCTCTGCCGCAGATCGGCGAAGTCGCTCGTCACGGAGGCACGCCACTCCGCCATTTCGTTCTTAAACTGGTTCAGCCGCCAGAAGGTAAACAGGTTGCAGCCGATCGCCACGGCCAGGGCGCCGGTCATCAAATACGTTCCCATACGGGATCCTTCGCTCGACTGGTAGTTCAGTTTATCGTCGCTCATCGCTTGCCTCCGGAACATCTCCTAAGGCAACCCGCTTGCCAATCGCTATCCCATTGATTCGAGTGACCCGGGGAAGCTGCTGAACCCGTCCAGCAGGTAGTTTTTCCCGGTTCCTCCGTAGGAATTGCTTAGCACAGGTCGGGGCGCCTCCCCTGCTAAAATCAAAGGCGATGGCCTTTCCCGCCGAGCTGCGTATCCGCGACGTTACGGTTCGTCCCGCGACGGTCCTCGCGCCTATGGCGGGTGTCACCGACACGATCTTCCGCCGCTTCATCCGCGGCCTCGGCGGCTGCGGGTTGCTGATGACCGAGTTCACCTCTTCCCATGGCGTGAGCGCCGCCCTGCCTCGCCCGCACCGCAGCAAGACCCTTCGGTACCTCCACTTCGAGCCGGACGAGCGCCCCATCACGGCCCAGTTGTTCGGCGCCGATCCCCAGGTGATGGCCGACGCCGCCCGCGTCGTCGAGGACCTCGGCTTCGACGTGGTGGACATCAACTTCGGCTGCCCGGTAAAAAAGGTTGTCAAGTGCAATGGCGGCTCGGGCCTGCTGCGCGATCTCCCGCTGGTCGAGCAGCTCCTGCGCGCCGTGCGTGCGGCGGTCAAGATGCCGTTCACGATCAAGTTCCGCACCGGCTGGAGCGAGCACGAGATGGTGGACGTGCGGATGGCCCGCCTCGCCGAGGACTGTGGCGTTGAGGCCCTGGCCCTCCACGCCCGTACCCGCGAGCAGGGTTTCGGCGGCCGCGCCGACTGGACCCGCATCGCGGCCATCAAGGACGCCGTGAAGATTCCCGTCATCGGCAACGGCGACATCGCGACGCCCGAGGACGCCCTCCGCATGGCCACCGAGACCGGCTGCGACGCGGTCATGATCGGCCGGACGGCCTCCTCGAACCCGTGGATCTTCCGCCAGATCGAGCAGTTCCTGGCCACCGGACGCTACGACGAGCCGGCCGAGTCCGACCGTTATCACATGATCCGGTCCTATTACCGGATGCTGCTCGATCGTCCCGACCGTTACGACAACGAGGCGGCGGGCAAGATGAAGCAGTTCGCCAGCTACTTCACGCACGGCGTCCGCAACGGGGCGCGGCTGCGCGCGGATATTTACCACGCCCACACCCCCGACGAGATCTACGACTGCGTCGAGCGCTTTTTCGCGCCCGTCCTGGCCGGCGTGGCATGAAGCCGGTCACGCTCGTGACCGACGGGGCGTGCCTCGGCAATCCCGGGCCGGGGGGCTGGGCCTGCATTCTTCGTCACGGTCAACAGACGAAAGAGCTCACCGGCTCCGAGCCCCACACCACGAACAACCGCATGGAGCTGCGAGCGGTGATCGAAGGCCTGCGCACGCTCAAGGAGCGGTGTGCGGTGACGGTCATCACCGATTCGCAATATGTCAAGAACGGCATCACGCAGTGGATCCACAAGTGGAAGCGCAACGGCTGGCAGACCTCGAATAAGACGCCGGTCCTCAACCAGGAGTTATGGATAACGCTCGACGCCGAGGTCGCGCGCCACCAGGTGCAGTGGGAGTGGGTGAAAGGCCACGCCGCCCACGAGGACAACAACCGCGCCGACGAGCTGGCGCTGCGCGCCGCCCAGGAGCAGCCAGGCTAAACCGGCTATCTACTTCTGCAAAAATGCCTCGTCGATCTTGGCCGCCAGGATGAAGTCGCTCTCCGTGAGGCCGTCGATCTTGTGCGTATAGGTGAGCACGTCGACCTTGCCCCAGGTGAGCGTGATGTCGGGATGGTGGCCTTCTTGTTCCGCGATGGCGCCCACGCGGTTAACGAAGGCAAGAGCCGTCTTGAAATCCGGGAACACGAAGGTCTTGGTGAGGTGGTGCTCGTTGACGACCTTCCAGTCCGGCACCTGGCGGGAAAGCTGGGTGAGAGGTTCGCCAGTCAGGGGCGGGACGCCGCCGCGGCAGGGCACGCAACGTTTCTTAGCCAGTTCGCTCATTCGAGATCCACCCAAATTTCACCGTCTTCGATGCAGACGCGCAACGGCATCAGTTCGTTGTCTCGGTGACTATCCCTTAGCATGGTTGCGTCCCCTCCGTGCCGCTTCCGTTTCGCCCGGCACGATCATCGTAGCTCTGCCACGACCTTCGGTCTCAACTACCGGATGCGCCGTCACCCCAGACCTATCCCCTCTTGCGCGCGCGCGATCCGGCCCGTGCGAACCACTCAGGCCAGGTCGAAGCGATCCCGGTTCATCACCTTGTTCCAGGACGCCACAAAGTCACGCACGAACGCCGGCTGCGAGTCGCTGCACGCATAGACTTCCGCGAGGGCTCGGAGCTGGGAGTTGGAACCGAAGACGAGATCAACGACAGTGCCCGTCCACTTGAGTTCGCCCGTCGCCCGATCGCGCCCCTCCAGCACGCCTTCAGAGGTGGCGGACTTCTGCCACATCGTGTTCATGTCCAGCAGGTTGACGAAGAAATCATTCGTCAACGTCCCGGGCCGCTTGGTGAAAACACCGTGTTTGGACGGCCCGAAGTTTGCACCCAGGGCGCGCATGCCACCAACCAGAACCGTCATCTCGGGAGCGGTCAGGGTCAGCAGGTTCGCCCGATCCACCAGCAGCTCCGCCGCCGATCCCTCGTGTCCCTTCCGGAGA
>JBGPDC010000157.1:0-14045 GCA_041482115.1 Terriglobia bacterium
ACTCCGGAAGCGGCTTCCCCGGCCGCGCGCCCTGCTCATCTCCGGCGGGCGCCTTCGTGGACTATGCAATTCCTTTGGATGGCGCTGGCGGGCACGGCTGTCATCCTGCTGCTGGCGGTTACGAACCACCTCACCAAAGACGTCGCCCCGGTTCCGTTTCTTTGGCTGCTGCCGCTCACCCTCTACCTGCTGACCCTGATCCTCTGTTTCGAACGCGAGGAGTGGTATGTGCGCGGCTGGTATCTGCGGCTGCTCCCGCTGGCGCTGGCCGGGATGATCTGCGGCATTTCCGGCCTCGGGCTGGTGATCAACATACGGACGATCCTGTTTCTGTTCTGCGGCGGGTTGACCGTCTGCTGCCTCGTCTGCCACGGAGAGTTGGTGCGGCTCAAACCCGAGCCCGCCCACCTGACGAGCTTCTATTTGATGATTGCGCTCGGCGGCGCGGGGGGCGGGATCTTCGTGGGGCTCGTGGCGCCGCGCTTGTTCCGGGGCTACTGGGAGCTGCCGGCGGGTATGGTGCTGTGCGCTTTCCTAGCCGTCGTGACGGCTTGCCGCGAAACGCGCTACCGCCTGCTCGGTCCGGCCCTGGCCGCGTCGGCCCTCGGGGTGCTGGCGTGGACCATCACGAGCACGGGCGGGTTCGTGAAGCCGGCTCGCCTCGTGGTGCGGGACTTTTACGGGGTGCTGCGGGTGAGTGACGTGGATCTGGGCACCATGGCGGCGCGGCGAGTGTTGACCCATGGCGCCATCAACCACGGCGAACAACTGCTGGACGCCACGCTGCGGCGGGAGCCTACTACCTATTACGGCCGCTCGTCCGGCGTGGGGTTGGCGATCCTGCAGACGCGCGGGGAGGTTCCGCAGCGCGTCGGCGTCATCGGCCTGGGGGCGGGGACGCTCGCCTCCTACGGCCGGCCCGGCGACTCCTACCGCTTCTACGAGCTGGACCCCGTGGTCCTGCACCTGGCCCGCACCGAGTTTACGTTTCTCCCCGATTGCCGGGCGCAGTCGGAGGTGGTCCTCGGCGACGCGCGCCTGTCGCTCGAGAGCGAGCCGCCGCAACAGTTCGACGTCCTCGCGGTCGACGCTTTTTCGGGGGACTCCGTGCCGGTACACCTGCTGACGAAGGAGGCGCTGGCGCTCTACTTTCGTCACCTGCGGCCGAACGGGATACTGGCGCTGCACGTATCGAGCAAGTATCTGGACCTGGCTTCGGTGGCGGTCTCGGCCGCTCGCGATCTCGGCAAGCGCACCTTTGTGGTGACGGACCAGGCGGAGGAGAATCCTTTCTTGCTGCGGTCGAACTGGGTTCTGGCCGGTAACAGTCCGGCGGCACTCGACCGGCCCGAGTTAAGCGGGGTGGCCGATCCCGAGACGAGGCTGCGCCACGTCCGCGCCTGGACGGACCAGTACAGCAATCTGATAGGGCTGCTGCGGTAAGGGCTTTGTGGGGCGGGCCCGTGGCCTGCGGCCGACGCCCTCGTCGGCCTTCTTAAAATGCAGACCAGTGCCGGAAGCCGGCCGGGGGGCCGGCTTGCAGGCCAGGGGGCCCGCCCCACAAATGCCAATCACTCGAAGAGTGACTTCAGGAAGGCTGCGGGGTCGAAGCGGAGCAGATCGTCAACCTTTTCGCCCACGCCGATATACCGGATCGGCAGTCCCAGCTCGCGGGCGATAGCGATGACGACGCCGCCCTTGGCCGTGCCGTCGAGCTTCGTGAGCACGATGCCGGTCACGCCCGCCGCCGTCGTAAACTGGCGCGCCTGCTCGAGGCCGTTCTGTCCGGTGGTGGCGTCGAGCACCAGGAGCACCTCGTGCGGCGCTCCGGGAATCACCCGCCCGGCAATGCGCTTCATCTTCTCGAGCTCGGCCATCAGGTTGGACTTGGTGTGCAGGCGGCCCGCGGTATCGACGATGACGTAGTCCATCTGGCGCGCCCGGGCGGCCTGCAAGGAATCGAACAACACCGCGCTCGGATCGGCTCCCGTCCGCTGCTTGATCACTTCGGCGCCGGTGCGCTCGCCCCACACTTCCAGTTGCTCGATGGCCGCGGCGCGGAAGGTGTCGGCGGCGCAGAGCAGTACTTTCTTGCCGTCCGCGGCGAGGTGCCGGGTCAGCTTGCCGATGGTCGTGGTCTTGCCGGTGCCGTTGACGCCCACCACCAGAATCACCTCGGGTGGCTCGTGAACGCCCAGCGCCGGCTTATCGGCCCGCGTCAGGATCTCGTGCAGGTGACGCCGGATCTCGGTCTTGAGCTGCCCGGCGTCGCTCAACTGGCGGCGGCTTACCTGGTCGCGCACCGCGTCGAGCACCTCGGTCGCCGTCCGGACACCGACGTCGGCGCCGATCAGGGCCATCTCCAGCTCCTCGAGGAGCTCGGCGTCAATCTCCTTTTTGCCCTGGACCAGGTCCTCAATCCGGTTCACCAGCTCGCCCCGGGTCTTCGAGACGGCTTCCTGGAGCCGCTCGAATAGACCCGGTTTAGGTGGCGCGGAACCGAACAGGGTTTGTATCATGAAGTCTCCGGCGGGAAGCTCTCATGATATCACCCGCCTCCGATGCCCGATTCCCCCGTCATCTCCGTGGCCGGTCTGCACAAGAGCTACGGAGAGCTGCGCGCGGTGCGCGACGTCAGCTTTGAGATTTCGCGCGGCGAGGTGTTTGGCCTGCTGGGTCCGAACGGCGCGGGGAAGACTACGACGGTCGAGATCCTGGAGGGCTTGCGGGAGCGCGACGGGGGCGCGGTCTCGGTGTGCGGTCTCGATCCGGCCTCCCAGGGCCGGGAACTCAAGGAACGGATCGGCATCCAGCTCCAGCAGACGGCGCTGCCGGAGAAGATCGAGGTCGGCGAGGCTCTCGACCTGTTCGCGTCTTTCTATCGCAAGCGGCTGCCGTCCGCCCAACTGCTCGACTGGTTCGGGCTGCAGGACAAGTGCCACAGCCATTATGAGACCCTCTCCGGCGGCCAGCAGCAGCGCCTGGCGCTGGCGCTCGCCATGGTCAACGATCCGGAGATGGTGCTGTTCGACGAGCCGACCGCAGGCCTCGATCCGCAGACCCGCCGCGAAATCTACGGCCTCATCGCGCGGCTGCGGGAGCAGGACCGTACCGTGCTGCTCACGACCCACTACATCGAGGAAGCCGAGCAGCTTTGCGATCGCGTGGCGATCGTCGACCAGGGACGCGTGATTGCGACCGGCACGCCGCGCCAGATCGTACAGCAGTCGCATCTGGCGACGCGCATCGAGTTCGTGCCGCGCCAGGCGGTGGAGGTGGCGCGCCTGCGGGAGCTGGAGTGCGCCGACGAGGCCCAGGCGGCCAATGGCGGCTACTTGATCCGTAGCCGGCAGGCGCCCCGTACCCTGATGGCGCTCATGCGGCTGCTGATCGCCGAGGACAACGAGGTCGTCGAAGTGCATGTCGAACGGCCCTCGCTCGAAGACGTGTTCATCGAACTGACGGGCCGGAGCCTGCGGGACTAAGACAGGATGCTCAGCGCCATCGTTCCCCTCACCGGCATCCGGCTCAAGCTGCTGATCCGAAACCGCAGCACCATCTTTTTCTCGATCGTATTCCCGATCATGTTCCTGTTCATCTACGGGTTTCTCTTTGCCAAGGGAGATCGGGAAATGGTGCGCTTTCTGATGGGGCCGGTGGTGGTGCTGACGATTCTGGGCAGCGGGTTTTGGGGGGTCGGCTTCCAGATCGTAATCTTCCGCGAGAAGAACATCCTGCGGCGTTTCCGGCCCGCCCCGGTGGGCCCAGGGCCGCTGCTGCTGAGCGGGGTGTTCGCCAACTGGGCCATTCAGATCTTCGTCGTGACGCTCGAATTCTTCATCGCGCGGCTGGTTTTCGGGGTACCCTGGCCGTCGCATCCCCTGTTGCTGTTCGTCATAGGGTCGCTTGGCCTGTTTGCCTTTGCCGGCATCGGCATGGTCGTCGCCAGCGTCACCAACACCATGCAGGAGACGCAGATCCTGTGCAACCTGCTGTGGTTCACCTTCATGTTCCTGTCGGGGGCGACGGCGCCGCTCGCGCAACTGCCGGAAGTCATCCGGCACATCGCACTGTTCCTGCCCAGCTTCTACCTGGTCTACGCTTTGCAGTCGATCATGTTCGGAGGGCCGCAGTTGTTTTCCATGGTGCCGGAGATGGCCGCCTTGGCGATGACCGCCGTGACCAGCTACTTCCTGGCCGTCAAGTTGTTCCGCTGGGATACGCAGATGCGCCTGGCCCCGCGCGCCAAGGTCTGGGTGCTCCCGGCGCTGCTCCCGTTTCTGGCGCTGGGCATATGGGCCAACCTGTACTCCCAGCGCATTGACCAGGCGCTGGCCCTCTACGGGCTGGTATCGCCGCGCTGAGGAGCGCCGCGCCGGCGCTTCGGATCAGGCCCTAAAATGAACGAGGCCCCGGTTGCGGCAACCAGGGCCTTCGCTGGGTCCTTTACCCCACCTTCCAGACCCGGATGGTGAGGGTTTTCACCCCCGGGCATCACCGTCTCTAGCTGCCTCCAGCCGTCCAGACCCCGTAGAGGTACATAACCCCTATAACGGTGATCATAAGGGCCGAGAGGACGGTCAAGGCTTTGCCCGCAAACTCGATTTTGTCCAGCCGCTGCGACATTCGCGCCCTCGTCTGGATCTCAGCCTCTTGCCCTTCGATAAAGTGCATCCCGCCCTCATCATGCAAGCCGCCTAGCAGGCGCCACAGCGCCAAAACGACGACCGCGGTGGTGACGAAAGCCCACGCGATCATAAACGGCATCAGGTTGATATTCATTGTCAGCCTCCTCCGATCCTCAGCTCTGTTCCTACCCGCATGAACTGAAGAGCAATCTTCGTGCCAAACCCGATAAACCAGATGAACAAGAGCGAATCGCTCCGGTTGGGGGCTCGACCGGTGCCGGAAAGGGATTTCACGGTACGATAGAGAAGTCGTTCCAAAAATCTCAGGAGGCAAGCATGAAAAGTAAGGCTTCTGCCGTCTGGCAGGGGGATCTGAAGTCCGGCAAAGGCGTCGTCTCGACCGCCAGCGGGGTCCTGAACAAGACGCCCTACAACTTTGCGATGCGCTTTGAGGGCGCGCCGGGCACCAACCCAGAGGAGCTGATTGGTGCGGCGCACGCCGCCTGTTTCGCCATGGCGCTGTCGGCTCAACTGGGGGAAGCGGGGCTGGTGGCCCAGAGCATTGAGTCTAGTGCCACAGTGACGCTTGAAAAGCTGGACACCGGCTTCGCGGTTACCGCGAGCCACCTGGAGGTCAGCATCAAGGTGCCGGGCGGCGACCGGGCCAAGATCGAGACGGCCGCCAACAATGCCAAAGCCGGCTGTCCCATCTCGAAGCTGCTGAACGCCAAGATCACGATGGAGGCCAAAATTAACACCTGACAACCGCTGCGGCGGCCAGTCTGTTAGGGGGCGCCCGATGGTAGCGGGCGCCCGAGCCTTCCTTTTCTGCTGCCTTCCTGGAACTTTTCCGGCCCCCCGCCGGAATGTAGTATTAGTAGCGACCGATGCGAGCTTTGACGACCCCGAGCGACGAGGAGCTACTCCGCGGGATGCGGGGTGGGGACGAGCAGGCGTTCGTGGTCCTGTATCGGCGCCGCCAGGGTGAAATCTACCGCTACACGCTGCACATGAGTGGCAGCACGGCGCTGGCGGAGGAGGTAACCCAGGAAGTGTTCATGGCCCTGATCCGGGATCCCCAGCAATTTGACCCGGCGCGAGGCCCCCTGCTGGCGTACCTCTATGGCGTCGCCCGGCATCAGGTGCTGCGGCGGATCGAGCGGGACCGCACCTACGTTCCCCTCGAAACCGAGGATCTGGATCGCGTGCTGCCGGCCAAGGGATCGGTGGCCGAGGATCTGCTCCGGCGGGAGGCGGTCGACACGGTGCGGCGCGCGGTGCTGTCGCTGCCGGCGAATTACCGGGAGGTGGTAGTGCTGTGCGACCTCCAGGAGATGACCTACGAGCAGGCCGCCGGGGTGCTGGAGTGTGCGGTCGGGACCGTCCGCTCCCGGCTGCATCGCGGGCGGGCCCTGCTGGCCGCGAAGCTGCGTCCGCGCTTGCAGGCGGCGGTGGCGGTGAGGTGTCTGGCATGAACTGCGTAGACTTCGAAAGCCTGATTACCGACCTGGCGCGCGACGAGGCCCTGGCGACTGGCCCGCGCGAAGCAGCGCTGGCCCACGCCCAGGCGTGCGCCCGGTGCGGGGCGCGGCTGGCCGATGAGCAGACTCTGACCACCGGCCTGCGCGCCTTGAGCCTGGCTTACCAGGACGAGCAAGCGCCGTGGAACGTGGAAGCCGCCCTGCGGGCTACGTTCGCCCAGGCGCAGCGCCCGGCGCCGGTGCGGCGCCGCCACCTGTGGATTCCGGCGACGATTGCAGCCGCGGCGCTGCTGGCGGCGGGCGCCGGTTATCGGATGACGCACCGCTCCCGAGTAGCGGAGCGGCCGGTGATCGCTGCCGTACCCGCGGAGCCGGCCGTCGCCGGGGAGCCTCCGGTCGGCGGGGAGCCCGTACTGGCGGCCCGTGCCAGCCAGAGCGACGGCCTGTTTTTCCCGCTCCTCTATGGAGACGATCTGAGTGGCCTGGAGGCCGGGAGAGTTGTGCGGGTGCGGCTGCCCGGGACGGCTCTGGCGTCCTTCGGGGTGCCGGTGAGCGAAGAGCGGCGCGCCGAGCGCGTCGAAGCGGAAGTGCTGCTCGGCGAGGACGGCCTGGCTCGAGCGATTCGGTTTGATCGGGCCGTGGACGAGTACTAAAGGGGAGACCAAAGTTATGAAGCTCAACAGAAACTGGTTGTTTGTAATGGCTGGCGCGATGGGCTTTTTGGCCGGCGCCTGGCTGGCGAAGGCCCAAGGCCCCGGAGAGCCCGGCATGATTATCGCTCCCGC
Source organism: Terriglobia bacterium (assembly GCA_041482115.1). Lineage (GTDB taxonomy): Bacteria > Acidobacteriota > Terriglobia > Bryobacterales > JACQDG01 > JBGPDC01. Next base: position 6,895 of record JBGPDC010000157.1, read on the forward strand.
TCCGGGTCCCGAGGGCGGACCCGGAATGATATTTCAACGCCGCGTGGCCCCGCCGGGACTGGGCGGCGAGGACGTTACCTTCCAGTTCATAGCCTCCGAAGGCAGTTTTGAGCGGCAGGTGGTCAAGGGCGCCCCCTACTCGGCCGAGGCCCTGACAGAAACCACGCAGGCTCTCGCGGACGGGAACAAGATTACGCGCCAGTTGAAGGCCACCACTTACCGCGACAGCGACGGACGCACGCGCCGCGAACAGAGCCTGCCGGCGATCGGTCCTTTTGCCGCCTCCGGCGCGCCGCCCCTGACGATATTCGTCAACGATCCGGTGGCCGGCGTGAACTATGTGCTGGACCCGCAGAGCAAGACGGCGCGCAAGATGAGCTCGCCGCGTTTCCAGGCCGGGACGCCCGCCGGGAATCCGCCCGGTCCGAAGGGCAAGATGCGTCCGGCGACCAAAGCGCTGGACGCGAAGACCGAATCGCTCGGAGAGAGGAATATTGAAGGGGTGAGGGCCCAGGGCACCCGCACCACGGTGACGATTCCGGCGGGTGATATTGGCAACGAGAAGCCTATCCAGATCGTGAGTGAGCGCTGGTATTCACCCGAGTTGCAGACGGTGGTGATGAGCAGCCGGAGCGACCCGCGGATGGGCCAGAGCACTTACCGGCTCACCAACATCAACCGGACCGAGCCGCAGAAGACCCTTTTCGAAGTGCCGGCCGACTTCACGGTTCAGGAAACGCGCGGTCCCGGCGGGGCTTTCGGGATGCGCCGCCAGGGCCCTCCTCGCCAGTAATTCACAGCGGCCCCCCGTCTGGCAGGGAAGGGGGCCGTTCGTGTCTCTAGGCCGCCAGTCGCCGGCCCACCGCCACCAGCACCGGATTTACCGCCCGCTTGAAATCCACGAATTTCATGTAGACGATGTCGCGGTGGGTCCCGCCGTTGAAGGCGATGGCAGGCTGGTGGGCCAAGCTGTTGTCCAGGTAGACGGGCAGGCCGTACAGGTTCCCGAAGGGTGGCATGGCTCCCAGCTCGCAATCCGGGAACAGGTCCGCGAGCTCGCGCTCCGTGGCCAGCCGGACGTGGGTCGCACCCAGCACATGGTGGAGTTCCTGCAGGTCCACCAGGCTATCGGCCGGCAGCACGGCCATCACGAAGTTCCCGTCGGCCATCACCACGACTGTCTTGGCGATCATCCGGCCGCTGACCCGCTCGGCGTGCGCTACTTCCTGGGCGGTAAACGCCAGCGGATGTGTCGAATGGGTAAACGGGATCTGGTTCTCGTTCAGATAGAATTCCAGTCTTGGCGGGATAGGCATAAGCCTCCTCTATCCAAAGTACGCGGCGAGCGGGCGGCCCGCCGGTTACGCCGCCTTATCGAGCGGTGGCTGCGCTGGTTCGAGCCCGGCTTGACCGGCCACTATCGCCGGTTGTTGCCACAGCCACGACGCACACAGGGCGAGGGTGACCGACGGCAGCACCCACAGGCCCAACTGGCCCCACCCCATCAGGGTGCGCGGCATCTGATTCGCCCCGAAGGTGCGGTCGTATCCATAGCCCAGAGCCAGCACGGCAAATGCCAACCCCGCAGCGCTCGACCAGCACCACCAGGACAGGCCGCTCGCGCCGTCCCGGCGGAAGAAGGCATAGCCCAGCAGCGCGAAGCCGGCGAGGGCGAAGTACGCCATGAACGCCGAGATCACGGGGAGGGCCAGGAAGCCGGCCTGATAAAGCTGCTGAAAGGTCTGGCGCAGGGCTTCGTCGGGCGTGCTGCGATAGCGCAGCAGAACCAAGTCGTGCCCGAAGGCCAGCCACACGTTATAAAGGGCGAGTAGCAGGACCGGGATGCTCAGGAATCCAAGGCCGGTCACCGTCGAAGTGGGGTGCGCGGCATAGGTGCGCGTGCCCACCGCCAGCAAAAAGACCACGGCGCCCATGGCGACGAAGGCCAGGAAGGAATGCGTGAAGAAGGCGGCGCCGAAGGCGGTCCGAACCGAGCCCAGAAACTGTGGCCAATCCACTCGCATGTACGGGTCCCAGCGGGAGAAACCGATGGTCAGGCTGAGACCCATAAGAAACATGGTCACGGCGGCCAGAAAACCGCACAGGCTCGCCGCTTGCACCGCGAACTGCTTGCGGAACATAGAAGCCTCCAGTGGTTAGGGGATTCCCCGGCAGGAGGGAGTGGCGCTGTCGCCATGCTCGAAAACATGACGTTCGCTCCTTAGTTCCAACGTAGCACCGATCCGGTATTCGGACAAGTCCGCGTATACGGTCAATCAGTTCGACCGGTCAATTCAATTGACCAGTCTGCTACACTACTGGTCGTGACGCACATCAACGCTTCCGAGTTCAAGGCCAAGTGCCTCTCCATCCTGGACCACCTGGAGAGCGACGGCATTGTGATCACCAAGCACGGCAAGCCGGTAGCCAAGTTGATCCCGATGCGCTCGAGCAGCGCCGATCTGATCGGGAGCTTCAAGGGTAAGATCCGGATCAAGGGAAATCTCTTGTCGACGGGGCTCAAGTGGGATGCTGAATCTTGATACCCATATTCTGATTTGGGCGATTCAGGGTGGTCTGACCGCCCGCGAGCAGCGAGTCCTATCAGAAGACGAGTGGAGCATCTCGGCGATCGTGCTGTGGGAAATCTCGAAGCTGGCGCAGTTGGGCCGGATCGATATCGACTTGGACACCCCGGAGTTCAGCCGGCTCTTCTCGCGATTGCAGGTGTGGCCCCTCAGCTTGGAAGTCTGCCGGGCGATTCGCCGGCTCGACTTCCAGGGCGACCCGGCGGACGAGATTATTGCCGCGACCAGCGTGGTCCATCACGTTGCCCTGGTGACGCGAGATCGCAAGATTCGAAGCTCGCGGCTGGTGCCGCTCTGCTGAGGGCGCTACCGGAATCCCAGCTCCTGCACGATCACGCCCAGCCGCCGCTGATCGCCGGAGGGTTGAAAGGGGCGATCCACGGTGATGACGATCTGCACCTGGACGCGGCCGGCGGGCTCGAACGGCGCTACCAGCGAGTAGGGCCCGGGTCCGGCAAACCTCTGGTCGGCGATACTCATCCCGTCGACGGCTACCGTTAACCGGCGCGCCGGGGCGGTATCCGGAATAAAGAAGCTCACCTCGAACTGCCGGGCGGCCGGCGGGACTTTCAGCAGCGCCACCGCTTGTTCGCTCATCCAGCGCCAGGCGTTGCTTTCCACCTCATAAAAGCCGGCGAGCAACTGCGGGGCGGCCGCGGGATCGTTCATGCGCAGGAAGGAGAGACGCGCCTCGGGCAGCCCGACGATTTCCGCACGTACTGTGTCCAACCGGCCGCGCCCCACATCGAACGGCAGGACTCCCAGGTCGCTCGACGAGTAGCCCGCGCGCGTGTCCAGTCCGAACAGCCGCAGGGGACGGCGGTTGCGCAGCTCCGCTTGCCAGACCTCGCGCGGAGTCCCGCCGCCCGTCGAGAACGGGACGTTTCCGGCGGCCTCGCTGAGGACGATCAGGGACCCGGCGTAGACCGGCTGGTCACGCTCGAGCGGCTCGGCGCCCAGTCGCTCCAGGTAGTAGCGCAGGCCCCACTCGGCGTTGGTCCATAGGCGGCGTTCTCCGGCGAGAGGGGCCAGGTCGGCGGCGGCGCGTTGATAGAGTCCCGCATGCTCGTAGTTGGCGGAAGCGAGCGCGAGGCCCAGGCAGAGGTTCAACGCCGCCGCGCCCCACAACAGGCGCGGCCGCGGGCAGTCGCGCACGACGGTCAGTATGACGGGCGCTGCGAGCGGCAGCAAGTAGCGCGCGGACCCCGCAAAAAACACCGCCACCGCGCCGGCGAAGAACACCAGTCCCCAGGCCGCGAGGAAACCGGAATCGCTCGCGCGGTCCTTCCACAGCGCCACGAGCCACCGCGCGAGGATCGCCAATCCGGCGGCGAGACTCAGGGCGAGCAGAGCTTGCTGCCACCACAGGTAACCCGGAAGCACGAGCGCCACGGCCAGCGTCAGCGGCACGCATACCACGAGAAGCCGTGGCGCCCACAGCGCCGCCAGCGGGAAGACGATCCACCCCAGGTGGCCCGTCAGTGCGAGAGCAGAGTGCGCTTTCTTCACCAGAGCCAGCAGGCCGTAGGTTTGCAGGTACCCCGCCAGGACTGCAGCCGGCGCCTCGCCGGAAGAGGAGCGCTGTGATAGTTGCCAGGCCGCCAGCGCGACCGGAGCGGCGAGAGGCGCGAGCCAGGCTCCGGGCGACCGCCGGCGCCGATACCAGGCTTCATGGAGGAGAATCGGCAGCGCGAACACGCCCTGATACGCGGCCAGCGCGGCCAGCGCCAGCGATCCCGCCGCCGGCACGTACCAGCCCTTGAAATACAGCGCGAAGCCCGCCATCCAGAGAGCCAGGAAGGGCAGGTCCGCTTCGAGGGAGTTGCCGTTCACGACGAACGCCGGCACCGCGATGAAGAGCAAGGTCGCTAGCAACGGTTCCGTGGTGAAGCGGCACGCGAGTGAGTACATGGCCAGCGCCGCGATAATCGAGAACGCGACGTAGCAGATGTGGAACCACCGTTCGCGAACGTCGCCGAAGATGCGCAGCAGGCCGGCCAGCACGTAAGCGTTCAACGGAGGGTGCGGGTGGCCGGCCATCGAGACACGCTGGCCCTGGAACGTATAGCCCATCTGCATGGGATGCAGCGGATCGACGCTCGCGTTCCGGGCGATCGCCAGGTAGTAGACGTCGTCGCCTTGGACAGCCTGGTGGAGGAAGGGAAGTCGGAGCAGTACGACGGCAGCCAGTACGATCAGGAGGCGGGCTGCCATCGGACCACCGGCTTGCGGGCCGCGGTTACTTCGTCCACGCGCGTGGTGCGCGTCGTGTGGGGGGCGGTGCGCACTAGCTCGGGATTCTCGCGCGCCTCTTCGGCGATCGAGCGGAGCGCGTCGATCAGCAGGTCGAGCTCGCGCTTATCTTCCGTCTCGGTCGGCTCGATCATCATCGCGCCGTGCACGATGAGCGGAAAACTCACCGTGTAGGGGTGGAAGCCGTAATCGATGAGCCGCTTGGCGATGTCGCCCGTGCGCACGCCCACCGCCGCCTGCCGCGCGTCGCTGAAGACGCACTCGTGCATGCTGGGCGCCTGGTAGGGCAGGTCGTAGCAGCCCTCCAGTTGCTTACGGATATAGTTCGCGTTCAGCACCGCGTCGAGCGTGGCGTTGCGCAGGCCGTCGCCGCCGTGTGCCAGGATGTAGGCGAGCGCCCGCACCAGGACGCCGAAATTCCCGTAGAATGCCTTCACGCGGCCGATCGACTGGGGACGGTCGTAGTTGTAGGTGAGCGTCCCGTTGCCGCTCGCAATGCGCGGCAAGGGCAGGAACGGCTCGAGCTCGCTGACGACGGCCACTGGTCCGCCGCCGGGGCCGCCGCCGCCGTGCGGGGTCGAGAAGGTCTTGTGGAGGTTGAGGTGCATCACGTCGACGCCGAAATCACCCGGCCGCACCATGCCGACCAGGGCGTTCATGTTGGCGCCATCCATGTAGAGCAGCGCGCCGCGCTCGTGCAGCAACTGCGCCGCCGCTGCGATCTCCCGCTCGAAAACGCCCAGGGTATTCGGGTTCGTCACCATCAGGGCGGCGACCGAGTCGTCCACGCGCCTGGCGAGCTCCGCCAGATCCACCATGCCTTCGGAGTTTGAAGGGATGTTCTCGACCTGGTAGCCCGCGATGGCCGCGGTCGCGGGATTGGTGCCGTGGGCCGAATCCGGAATCAGCACCTTCTTTCGGGGATTGCCGCGCGCCTCGAGCGACGCCCGCACCAGCAGGATGCCGGTCAGCTCGCCGTGGGCGCCCGCCGCCGGCTGCAGCGTGACCGCCGCCATGCCGGTGATGTCCCGCAGCATCGCCTCGAGCGCCACCTGGACTTTCATCGCCCCCTGGGCGAGCTTGTCTGGGAGGTAGGGATGTGCTTGCGCCAGACCCTCCAGGCGCGCCACGTACTCGTTGAGGCGGGGGTTGTACTTCATCGTGCAGGAGCCGAGCGGATAGAGTCCCAGGTCGATGGCGTAGTTCCACGTCGAGAGGCGTGTAAAGTGACGGATTACCTCTACTTCGCTAACTTCCGGAAAATTCGACACTTCGCGCCGGACATTTTCGGCGCCGAGGACGGTTGTGGGATCGACCGCCGGCACGTCCAGGGGCGGCAATTGGTAGGCCTTTTTGCCCGGCGAGCTGCGCTCAAACAATAACGGCTCGTCCTGGTTTACGTGGGTGCGGGCTTTGCGGATCATGTCAGAAGCTTCCGGCGAGGCGATCCATGGCTTCGCGTTGAGCGGTCTCCGTGGCACACAGCAACAGGCAATCGTCGAGCTCGGGGTAGAACCGGCCCAGCTCCAGGCCACCGACAATCTTCTGCTCCAGCAAGCGCTCGTTCACCTCCGCGGGTTTCTGGCGGCAGCGCACCACAAACTCGTTGAAGAAGGGCGCCTGGAAACGCCGTCCGGCGCCACGGTTGTCGAGGGCGCCGGCCAGGTAGTGCGCCTTGGCGAGGTTTTGCTCGGCCAGCTCGCGCAGCCCCTGCTTGCCGTAGACGGACATGAACACCGTCGCCATGAGCGCGATAAGCGCCTGGTTGGTGCAGATGTTCGAAGTGGCCTTCTCGCGCCGGATGTGCTGTTCGCGCGTGGCGAGCGTCAGGCAGAAGGCCCGGCGGCCGTTGGTGTCGGTGGTCTGCCCCACCAGTCGGCCGGGCATCTGCCGGATGTATTTCTCGCGCGCCGCGAGCACCCCGACGTAAGGACCGCCGTAGCACGGCGAGATGGCGAAGGATTGCAGCTCCCCGGCGACGATGTCCGCCTCGGCCGGCGGCTCGAGCAGTCCGAGCGACACCGCCTCGGTGAACATCACCACCAGCAGCGCGCCCTTGGCATGCGCGATGCGGGCCGCCGCGCGGACCGGCTCGACGCAGCCGAAAAAGTTCGGACTCTGCACCACCACGGCGGCCGTTTCCTGGTCAACCAATGATTCGAGGTGCGCCAGGTCCACCTGGCCGCTCGCGGGATCGTAACTGGCTTCCGCGACAGGCAGCCCCTGGTGCCGGGCGTAGGTCAAGTGTACCTCGCGGTATTCCGGATGCACCGCTCGCGCCACCACGGCCCGCGACCGTCCGGTCACGCG
>JBGPDC010000158.1:0-13947 GCA_041482115.1 Terriglobia bacterium
AACATATCGGCCCGCACTTGGAGCGACATCTTCTCCTTTACCCGGAAGTTCTTGGCGAGGGAGGCATCCAGATTCCAGAAGCCGGTGCCGCGAATCACGCTGTTGCCCAGATTGCCAGGCCGGATAGGATTACCTCCGGCGCCGAGCGGTACCCTGGCGAAGGAAGGCAAGTTCAGGTAGACGCCGGTGTCATTGTAGTTGGGGCTGATCGGATTTCCGCTCACGTAATCGGGGCGCGAGTAGAGTCCGGTTTGGGAAATATAGACCGGCTGGCCGGTCCGGGCCTGGAAAACCCCCGAAACCTCCCAACCGCCGAAGACGTGCTGCGCGGCGGAATGGCTAAAGCGATCGAGTGTGGGCAAGCGGTAGATCCAGTCGCCGCTGATTTGATGGGTGGTGTCGCCGGCCGAGGGTCCCCGGTCGGCCCGCGGGTTGAAGAAGTTCTGGATGGTGTTGATGGTGTCCCCGCTGAAATCGGCTCCGCCATCGCCACCGGTGTAGGAGAGTGACTTGCCCCAAGTGTAGTGGGCGGCGGCCGTCAGGTTCTTGGAGTACCGCTTCCGTATGGAGGTCTGCCAGGAGGTATAAACGGTGTTCTGGCAGCTACAGTAATAGACCCCTTGCCCGAGAGCCGGATTGGGCCGGACGTCGGTGACGCGATCGGGCCAGTTGAACATCCGGGCCAGCCGAAACTTCTCTCCCTTGTTGCCGACAAACGCGGATTCGATCATTAGCGTGTTAGTAATGCTGCGCTGCACCCCAAAATACAGGTTCATCGTGTAGGGGCTCTGGATGTGCGGATCGAAAGCGTAGCCGATCTGCTGCACGCCCGGGTTGTTGAGAACGATCGACCGCACGGTGTCGTTGTAGGCGGGGTAGCGAATCCCCAAGTTCAGGGCATCGCTCTTGCTGTATCCCACCTTGAACGGCAGGTTGGGCGACACCGAGACCGCCCGGTTGTAATCGTCCCAGGCCTGCGGGCCGAACATGAAGCTGACACCGCCGCGCACGACCGTCTTCCCGCCGGACCCCGGGCTGTAGCTGAAGCCCAGCCGCGGGCCGAGATTGACCCATCCATCGTTGTTGATCGCGTTGTTCGGATCGCGCAGGGGACCGAAGTGGAAGGTGCTGTCCAACAAACCATCCGGGTTGTAGAGACCGGCCGGGTTCTTGGAATCCTCCGGAGTGGCGTTGAAGCGGGAGAAGAAGTCGTACCGGATACCAAGGTTCAGCACCAGGTTGGATTTCACGCGCCAATCATCCTGGAAGAAGAATCCGAGGTCATGGCTGTTCCCGTGGTAGCGGTTGGTGCCGAAGATATTCACCACGCTGTTGGGAGTACCGGCCAGGAAATCGGCCTTATTGGCATAGCCGATACTGACGTTCTGAATGTCAAACCGCCCTGGTTTACGCGCCGTTAGGATGCCGCCAAACTTAAGGGAGTGAGCCCCTATCGGGCGGGCGAACTTCTCCTCGATGCTCCAGACTGGGCCGTAATTGTTGATGAACTCGGCGGAGCCGCCGGCGTCGAACAAGCCGGACACGGCTACCGTGGGGAAGAGCCGCCCGCCAGGATTTAGCGGCGGCTGGTCGGGAGGCAGGTTCCAGAGCCCGTCCACTCGCTGCGTATCGTTGTAGTTGTAGCCGTAGCGGGTTTCGGAGGTCCACTTGGCGCGTCCGGTGACGTAGCTGATGGTGCCGCGCTCCTGCCAGCCCCGAAACGTCTGGTCATTGATCGCCATCACGCGGCTTTGCGGGCTCTCGAAAAAGGGCCGTCCTCGCGTGTAGGTCACGGCCAGGTTGCCGTTGCCGCCGACGCGAATATCGCCTTTGACCACGGCGTGATTGTCGTGGCGGGTTTCGGAGCCCGAGCCCAGGTAGCGGGCCGTGTCGGCGGTCGAAGCATACGGCTGGTTGGGAAGGTAGATCAAGTCGAACATCTGCTTATAGATCGGCTGGGCCGCGATGGCCTCCGCCCGCAGTTTCGGAGTGGGGACATCTCCCTGCACGATACTGAACGAGCGCTGGCGGTATCCCTCGTAGGTTCCGAAGATGAAGATCTTGTCCCGTTTAATGGGCCCACCCACGGAGCCGCCGAATTGGTTGAAAGTAAACCCGGGTCTTTTTTGCAGGAACCGGTCGGTGGCGTTGAGAGCCTCGCCCCGGAAATTTTCAAACAAAGTGCCGTGCCACGTGTTGCTGCCGGATTTGGCGATCAGGTTGACGTTGCCGCTCAGTTGCTGGCCGTATTCGGCGGGCGTCACTCCCTTGGTGGTTTCCACTTCCTCAATGGCCTCGAGGCTCATCACGTGAATGATATTGAAGTTGTTCTTGAGGGAGACACCCGCGTTCTCCGGGTTAGAAGTGGCATCGGTGCCGTCCACTGTGATCTTCACGCCACTGCGGCCGACGCCATTCAGGCGTACCCCTCCCGTGCTGCTGAGCTGGACGCCGGTGCCGAGGGCCAGGATGTTATCGAAGCTCCGCTGGGACATGGGCAGCTCGGTGAGGTCCGTGCGGCTGAGGCTTTGCCTTTGCTCGGCGCTCACGGTGTTGAGCTGCGGGGTTTGGGCCTCCACCTCTACCGTCTCGGTGACGTTGCCCACATCGAGAGGAAAGGTGCCGCGGGAGCGTTGCGAGGCCGCAAGCTCGATGCCCCGGCTGGTGTAGGCTTTGAAGCCGGCCGCTTCGATTCTCAGCGCATAGGTTCCGGAACGCAGAAATTCGAAGGTGAATTCGCCGGAAGGATCGGTAGTTTTCGTCGTAGCATTGGCCGTGTCGTCATGGGTCAAAGTGACGGTGGCGCCCGGGATCACGGCTCCGCTAGGATCCGTGACGATCCCGTAAAACGTGGCGGTCGTAACCTGGCCCCACGTGATTCCAGCCAGCAGCAACGTCAGGCCGGTAAGGCAAAGCGTAGCTCTCATGGTCTTCATTTCCTGGTCCCCTCTGGCGTTCCCCTTTTTGGGGAACGGCCTGCAACTCCCTCGGGGCTGTTATAGCACACCGGCGTCCTTTAGTCCCTGGCCGGCTCCGGCCAGGTTGGCTAGCTTCATCTCCGAATACCTTCGTGACAGGACCACGCCCTCCGCGCCGGCGTCGAAGGCCGCCTTTACCGATTTGCGGACATCGTCCGGCGTGGTGTGCTTTTCGTTCGGTTTGGTGGGGATGTCGATATCGATGCCCGGATAGATCGCCACCTCGCCATGGACGCCGGCGATGGCGCGCTTGGTCTCGCGGTATACATAGTCGGCCGAGAGACCCGCCGTGGAGAGCTGGTCATAAGGCGGCTCGTTCCCGAAGTTCATGATCTTGTAGTAGAGGGGCAGGAAGTCCTGGGGCTTGGCGTCGTGCAGGATGGTGCCGTGCAACTGGTCGAGCGCCTCCGCCATGCGCGGGCTGCCGGAGTTGTTGTAGACCGCCGGCTTCAGAAAGTCGGCGTAATAGCGCGTCTCTTCGTAGTCCTCCTCGGCGCGGTAGAAGGGACTGAGCGCCATGTTGTGCATGATGTGCCAACCGATCGGCTTCGACGGCGCGATGGCCTTGGCTATGCCGTAGATCTGACTGCGGATCTCGTGGTAGGTGTCGGTCCACAGCTTTTCCCAGGCCAGGATCTCGGGGTATTGCAGCAGCAGCCGCCAGAAGGCGACAAAGTAGCCGTCGAGCGGCCGCTGGTCGTGGCGGGCAGCCTCGAAGAGCTTTTCGAGCTCCAGATAGCCGCTGAGCGCCCGGTCGACCGCGATGCCGCGATCCCGCCCTTTGGCCCGGCAGTCGGGGCAGAAGCAGGTGATGGAGGAGACGGTCCAGCCACCGCCGATCATGTTGAGCAGCGGTCCCTGCCGCTCGCAACCCCACGCCAGGGCGTCGATACCGGGGTATTGGCGGAGATAGCTCTCGATCTTGCCGAAGAGGAAGTTGCGGTAGTCGGGATTGTTGAAGCAGGCGGCGTCGGTGCGGCGGCCGTGGACGTCGATCTCGACTACCTTCGTATAGTTGGGCATCCGCGCCGGGATGGTGTTGTTGGCGTTGTTGTAGTCCCAGGCGACGAAGTCCATGCCGCGGGCCTTGGCTTTCGGCAGGACCTCGTTGATGATGTTGATGCCCTTGTAGTCGGGCGAGCGGAAATCTTTGAGGATGGTGTGGGCGAAATACTTGGGGTCGTAATCGAAGAAGGCCCCGCCGTTGTAATCCTTCTCGAATTCGTAGACGCCGTGGTCGGGGAGCGGGATGCCCTCGTTGCGGCGGAGGCGGTAGTGCCCGTAGGTATAGGTGTACGCCCAGATCGTGTTGATGTGGGCCTTTTCCTGCAAGATGTCGAGGACCTTGTCGGTGCCCTCGTCGACGAAAGCGTAAGGCGGCACCTGGATCGCGATGTACGGTTTGCGGCGCTTGGCCGCCGGTGCTTTGCGCTGGGGAGGCGCCGCCGGGACAGGTTGGGCGGAACCGGCCGCCCAAGCCGCGACCAGGGAGCACATTCTAAGAAAATGACGGCGGGCCAGGTTGACACTTGGCATGGTGACTCCTGAAGCGCGCAGGTTCGCCCGCGCGCTGAGAACATGATATTCCGTATTCGCCGTCGTGATCTGGCGGCGCGGGGCGCGGAACGCTAATCTTGTTCCCCGCCCGCCTTTTTAATACGTCAGCTTAATGCCGAACTGCATGATCCGCGGATCCATGGCGGTCAGGATTCGGCCGAACGCCGCCGTGGAATTGAAATTCGTGCCCGGATCGAGCAAATTCGTGTGGTTGAAGACGTTGAAGAACTCCGCACGGAACTGAATGCCGATCCGGTCGTTGATCTTCGTGGCCTTGAAGAGTCCCATGTCCCAGTTGAAAGTGCTGGGGGAGCGGATCGTGCCCTTGCCCAACGTACCGAATGTTCCGACCGCGTTGGCTGCGAACGCGCCCTGGTTAAACCATTCGAGCGTGGGATCCACGCCCTCCGGCCGATTGGGGATGACACCGGTATAGACAGCGCGGTCGTTCCCCAGATTCGTTCGTGAATTGTCGAGTCCGCTGGTGACTGTGTTCGGTTTGCCGGTCTGGAACTGCCCGATACCGGTGAGCTGCCAGCCGTTCAGCAGTGTCGTGACGAGACCGTTCTTCACAACATGGACTCCCGGCAAGGCCCACACGTAGGACACCACGGCACGCTGTGTGTGATCGAAACTGGATGGCCCGTAATTCATACTGTTGCCGTTGGGGAAGTACCATGGCATGACCGTTGAGTAGTCGTCGATGCTCTTTGAAAAGGTGTAATTCGCGAGCACCGTGAAACCGTGGGAGAACCTCTTGTTCACCGACGCCTGCAGGGAGTGGTAGGAGGCGTTCGCGTCTTTCGCCATCATACTGATGCTCCCATAGGTTGGTTGTCCATCTGTCACGTACTGGAACAGGCGTCTGGCATCCGTCGTGCTGGTCGCGGCGCCCGGCGCGTATACGGCGGGGTTCAACTCCCAGCTGCGCGAGCCGTGTGTCGTGCGCGAGCCGACATAAGCCACTCGCACGACGTACTCGGATATCTGGCGCTCGATTGTCAGGTTCCAGTTGTAAGCCAGTGTCGAAGTAAACTGCGTGGTGTAGCTCGTGACCAGGATTGGTGTGGGAAATGCAGCCGTGGGAGCCCCCAATGGCTGGGGGAACGGATCGGCTTTGACCGCGCCCACATAAGGAGCGGAGAAGCACGTCGCCCTGGGGTTAGGGGCTGTTTCACAGGGATTACTGTAGCTCACGCGCGCGCTCCAGGGGGAGGCGTCCACGCCTCCGTTGTTGATGATGCCGGAGCCCCGCTGATCGTAGAAGTAGCCGGCGCCACCGCGAATGCTCGTCTTGCCGTCGCCGGTCAGGTCGTAGGCGAATCCTACGCGCGGAGCCAGATTGTTGTAGTCTCCGGTCGTGCCGTCGTAGGGGACGCCCGGGTCGCCGCGGAACGTCTCGCCCAGCGGGGCATTCGCGAACTGTTTGGTTCTAAAGCCCGCGAAATAATCCACCGGGAAGAACCGCTCCCAGCGGCCCGCCAGCTCACGCCAGGGGTGGTAGGGCTCATACCGCAGGCCCAGGTTCACCGTGAGCCGCCTGTTAAACTTGATGTTGTCCTGCACATACGGGGCGTAGAAAACGTTCCGGTTGTTCTTGTATTCCCCCATTCCCTGGTCCATGGATCCAATGCGGCCAAGCAGAAAATCCCCCATGGGATTGCCGGTGATTTGTCCGCTGAAAGTAAAGGCGCCCCCGGTCCGGTACTGATTCACGATGTCCGCCCGCTCCTTATCGACGCTGAACCCGACGGAGATGCTGTGCCGGCCTCTGACCCAGAGCAGCCGGTCGCTGAACGTCCAGTTATCGCGCGGGAATTTGGCCGTGAGTTCATCGCCGATCCGGCTCCAGTCACCGGTGACGGTGATGCCCAAAAGCCCTTTCGGCTGGGGCTGCTGGTTAATCGTCATCCCCAGATCGTGCAAATCCGGACTGGCGCTCGGGGGCAGGCGCGAGGAGAGCACCCGAACCCAGCCGACGCGAGCCTCGTTCAGGAGGGTCGGCGAGAAGATGTGCGTCTCGGAAATTACCGCGTTCTGCGAACGTATCCTCGCCGAGTCCGCGTAGGTGAGAAGGTTGCCGGGCTGCAGGTTTTCGGCGATAACGAAATGGTCGATGAAGTAGCGTCCGCTCAGGCGGTCCTTCTCGCTAATCTGATGGTCGAGCTTCGCCACGCCCTCATCGAAGTCCTGTACCGTATTTTTGCCGAAAAAGGCCAGACCGGTGCCTGTCGCGGCGGGAAGGAACTTGCTCACCTGGAGCGACACTGGGTCCAGTCGGCTGAACGGGATGAGATTTCCCGTGAAGTTGTTGCCGCTCAACGGATCCTTGATCGCCTTGGCGCAAGCTGTTCCGCAAGTGGAGAAGTTGCCCGTAAGCATGTCGGAGGTGGGAACGAATGCGTTCGTGGCCAGCGCCGTGTTCCGGATTTTGCTCTCCTGCCAGCCCATGAAGATGAACGTCTTGTTGCGTCCGTTGTAATGCGGCAGCACGACCGGCCCCCCGAAGGAAGCTCCGTACTGATTGCGCTTCAGCGGATCCGGACTGGCCGCGAAGGTGTTTCGCGCGTTGAAATATCCGTTGCGAACAAACTCGAACAGGGTGCCGTGAATCTCGTTGGTGCCCGAGCGGGTCACGGCATTGACCACCGCGCCCGCGTTGCTCCCGTACTGGGCGTCGTAATTGCTCGTCTGGACGCTGAACTCCTGCAGGAAATCCGGCGCCGGGAAAGGCTGGTTGATCTGCGTGTAGTGATCGTTATTATTGTTGCCATCCAGCTGAAAGCTCGTGGTGCCCGACGTCGAGCCATTGGAGGCGATAACGGGCTGGCCCGGGAACGTCTTGGTGATCCCCTGGTCGACGCCCGTGCCGGGGTAGCTCACGGCACCCGGGACGAGCGTCGTCAGGTTGGCCGCGTTGCGGCCGTTCAGAGGCAACTCGACGATCCGGCTCTGGTCCACAGTCTCACGTATTGTGGAAGTCGAGGTGTCGACCTGCACGGCGTTCGATTCGATCGTGACACTCTCGGTGACCTGGCCCAGTTGGAGCGTGAGGTTGAGAGTCAGGCTTTGATTCGCCTCGAGCCGGACACCGGATTCGGTCACCTTCTTGAAGCCCGAAGACTCGGCCGTGACCGTGTAGGTCGTGGGGCGGAGCGAAACCAGCTCATACGCACCGCTGGGGTTGCTGACGGCCGTTCGCGAGAAGCCGGTTTGTGCCTCCTCTGCCTTAACCGAGACGCCCGGGATCACGGCTCCGCTCGGATCCTTCACTGTTCCGACGATTTGGCCGGATTCCTGCGCCTTTGTTTGCCCGATGAGTAGCAGAAAGATCGCACTTAGGGCCAGAACGTTCAGTCGTAGTCGCATATTACACCTCCCCCAAAAAGTCTCGATGCTTATATATCACTACCGAAGGAGCTTGTCCATAACTAAATAGAAATGCTGTGCCGGCCGTGAATCCAGCCCAGACGGTCGCTGAACGTATAAGACATACCCGGTGCGACCAGATGTAGAGGAGCTTCTGAACGGCCGGCGCTCACGGCTGCAGGTGCGGCGCGACGACTTCGATCCACTAGCGGGCGTTGATAACCTTGGCGCTTTTCCAGAACTTCGGGTAATAACGCTTGTTGCCGGTAATGAGGTAGTCGGCGCGAGCCGCTTCGGCGCACTCTAAGAAGACGTTGTCGTCGGGGTCGGAACAGGCCGCGACGGGGTGTGCGGGGTTAACCAGGTGGCTTCGAGAATCGATCAGCGCAAGCAACTGGGCGGCACGTCCAGGGCGCAATTTCAATTCCGGCCTGGCCAGTACCCGGCGGTACTCGTCCAGGATAGGGAGAGAGACAAAGAGGCGAGCTGGCGGGGTAAGGGAGAAAACCAAAGCGGCTCGTTCCAGGCCGTCCGGCTTGAGCGCGCCTGACACCAGGATGTTGGTGTCAAGGACGAGGCGGAGCGGGAGCATCCTGAGAACGCTTCTGCCTTCGCGCTCGACGGCTCAGCGCGTCGATGCGACCAGGAGAGCCGGTCGGTCCGGCGCTTCTTGGATTCCTCTCCAATGATCCGGAGGATCTCGGGTTCCGGAGCCGCCAGCCGGACGTAGTCCTTGATGCCCAGGAGAATTGCCCGGGGGATCCCACGCTTCTCGATGATATAGCAGTGCCGGCCGCGACCGACGCGCTGGAGGAGCTGGCCGAACGGGGAGCGCGCGGCCAGGGCCGAAATCACGGTTGAGGCGTTCTGGGATCCGGTTTTGACGGCCATGGCGCTCCTCTTTCAATGCGGCCGGAGCCGGTCGAGCGCGTCTTCGGCGTACCACAGCACGTCGGGCTTGATGGCGAAGCGCGAGTCGCGGAGGTCGGCGCGGGTGAACCAGCGGATCTCGTGATGCTCGGCGGCGGCCAATACTGGCTGGCCGGAGATCCACCGGGCGTAGTAGATGTTCACGACGTGGCGGTGCGTGTCGGTAATGCGGTGGATGTTCACGTGGGCGGGAGTGTAGAGCGCCTTCACGGTGGGGTCGCCGATGGGGGCCTTCGCAGCGATGATCTCGACTTCGAGACCGGATTCTTCGGCGATCTCGCGTAGCAGGGCCTGGTCGGGGTCCTCGCCGGGATCGATATGGCCGCCGAGAGGAAGCCACTTATCAAGATTGCGGTGGTGGATCATCAACACGCGGTCGCCCTTGACGATGTAGCAGGCGATGGTGAAGTCGATGGCGTAGTGAAGGTGTGCCAACCTTACCGCTCCCGGAGCAGGGCCGCGATGCGCGCCGCGTCGTTGGGGACCACGATCGGCTGGTTGCCAAAGGTCGAGGTGAGGCGGTGGCCCTGGGGATCGTCGAGCTGGCTGGTGTGATAGCGGTAGATGTAATCGGGGTCCTTTAATAGATGGCCGGTGAGGACGGCGACCACGTTGGCGTCGTGGCGGATCGTGCCGGCGGCGGTTAGTTTCTTGAGGCCGGCGAGCGTGGCGGCCGAAGCCGGCTCGCAGCCAATGCCGCAGCGTCCAATGACGGCCTTGGCGTCCGCAATCTCCTGCTCGGTGACGCTCTCGACCACGCCGCCGCTCGACTGGACCTCATGCAGCGCCTTGGGCCACGAGACGGGCGCGCCGATCTTGATGGCGGTGGCCAGCGTCTCGGGGTGATCGACGTTGTGGATCTCGGAGCGGTCCTCGCGGCGGAAGAGTTCGTAGAACGGGGCAGCGCCGGCCGCCTGGATCACGCCCAGGCGCGGCAGGCGGTCGATCAGGCCGATCTGCCGGGCCTCCCGCAGCGCCTTGCCGAGGGCGGAGACGTTGCCCAGGTTGCCACCCGGCAGCACTACCCAGTCGGGAGCCTTCCAGCCGCATTGCTCGAGCATTTCGAGGGCGATGGTCTTCTGTCCTTCGATGCGGAAGGGGTTGATGGAGTTCAGCAGGTAGATGCCTTCGCGCTCGGCCAGCTCGCGCAACAGGGCCAGGATCTGGTCGAAGTTGGCCTCGACTTGAAAC
Organism: Terriglobia bacterium; assembly: GCA_041482115.1. Taxonomy (GTDB): domain Bacteria; phylum Acidobacteriota; class Terriglobia; order Bryobacterales; family JACQDG01; genus JBGPDC01. The sequence continues at coordinate 10,026 of JBGPDC010000158.1, forward strand.
GTCAGGGCGCCGTATTCGAGGGCTTGCGCCAGCTTGCCGTACGCGATGTTGCCGTGCGGGATGAAGATGACGGCCTGGAGACCGCCGGCCGCGGCATAGGCAGCGAGCGAGGCCGAGGTGTTGCCGGTCGAGACGCAAGCGACCTTCGACATGCCGAGGCGGCGGGCCTGGGCGACGCCGCAGGTCATGCCATTGTCCTTGAAGGAACCCGAGGGGTTGTAACCCTGATGCTTGAAACGCACGGCGTCGAGGCCGCCATAGGAGGCGGCGTGCGGGGCGTCGAGCAGCGGAGTGTTACCCTCGCGCAGCGTGACGACCGAGCTGTAGTCCTCGAGGAAGGGGAACATCTCGCGGTAACGCCAGACACCGCTCGCGTCGAGGGGATCGGCGCTCAGCCGCCGGTTGCGGAAACAGACGCGCAGGCTGGCAGCATGGGCGTGGGTGAAGTCGTAGACGGCCTCGAGGAGAGACCCGCAATCGGGACAGGTATAGATGACCTCCGTGATGGGGAACTCGCGGCGGCAGGCGGGGGAGAAGCAGCGGAGGACAGCGTCCATAAACGTCCATCATAACGCGGGGGTGAGCGGGTGCGGCCGGTGCTATAGTGAGCGACCGGTGGCGAGCGCTGACGTTGTGATCTGCGGGGCGGGGATGGCCGGGGTGGCCGCGGCCTATCACCTCGCGGTGCGCGGCGGCGTCCGCGATGTTGTGCTGGTTGACGAGCGCGAGCCCCTGACGCTCACCAGCAACAAGGGTACCGAGGCCTACCGCAATTGGTGGCCCGGTCCCGACGATACGATGTTGCGCTTCATGAGCCGTAGCATCGACCTCCTGGAGGAACTCGCCGGGCAGTGCGACAACGAGTTTCAGCTTAACCGGCGGGGCTATGTGTTCCTGACGGCGCGTCCCGATGAGGCGAGGCGGCTGGAAGAGTCCGCGGAGGCGATTTGCGCACTGGGGGCCGGAGAGTTGCGGCGGCAGTATGGGTCGAATCAATCGGATGGCGCCGATTGGGTCACGGATCCCGGAGTAATCCGAAAGAATTTCCCGTTTATCACACCGGATACCATCGCCATGCTACACGCGCGACGGTGCGGCTGGCTAAGCGCCCGGAGACTGGGACGCTGGTTGCTCGCGGAAGCGCAGGCCGCGGGAGTCCGGGTGCGGCGGGACCGTGTACAGGGAATCCGGCTGGCGGGAGGGCGAGTGGGGGCGGTGACCCTGCGGTCCGGCGAGGAGATTGCCACGGGCACGCTGGTTCTCGCTCCTGGTCCTTATTTGGAGGAGGCGGCGCGAATGCTCGGCGTCGAGCTGCCGGTGTTCACCGAGCGGCACGGTAAGGCAGCATTTGCGGACCCGCTGGGGATCATACCGCGCGACGCGCCCCTGATGATCTGGAATGATCCGGTCGGGGAGCTTCCCGCGGGGGTGCATTTCCGGACGCGCGAAGACGACGGCAAGCCGGTGATCCTCATCATCTGGACCTACGATGTGAAGCCCGGCGAGGTAGTCGTTCCGCCGGTGTTCGAGCCGGAGTACGCCGAGACGCTTCTGCGCGGGCTGGCGCAGATGGTCCCGGGCCTCGCGGCGTACTTCGGGCAGGGAAGCTCCGCCGTGGTGGACGGGGGCTACTACTGCAAGACTCCCGAGAACCGTCCGCTGATCGGACCGCTGCCGGTGGCGGGAGCGTTTGTGATCGGAGCCTTGTCGGGATTCGGCATAATGGGCTCGCAGGCGGCGGGGGAGCTGCTGGCGGCGCACGTCACGGGCGGGCGGTTACCGGGTTATGCACCCGCGTTCCTACTGAGCCGGTACAAGGACGCGGCCTACCGCGCCCGACTGCCGGAACTCGCAGCGGAGCAGGGCCAGTTGTAGGAAAGGTGGCGAGCATGCAAAGACGAGCGCTTCTGGTATCGGGTTTTGCCGTGCTGGTGCTGGTGGCGGCTTGGAGCCAGCAGCCGCCGGCGCCGTATGAGCACACCTTCGAGGCTGCCCGGCAGGGCGCGGCCGCGGTCGACGTGCCGGGTCCGTTTACCTATCCGGACTTCGTGCGCCTGCTGGTCCGGAGAGCGGGGCCCTTTCGGCTGGACGTGGTCCGCGACCTGCGCGAGTGGCGGATGACACCGGAGCTGAACTTGTGGGACATCGCGCTGCCCGAAACACTCAAGCTGCGCGTGGAGGGCGAGAGGTTGGAGGTTGTGGCGCAGCCTGCGAGTCTGCGACTGGGAGTGCAGGCGCTCTACAACCTTCCGGTGCTGTTGCGCAACGACGGAGCGGAGCCAGTGGACGTGAAGCTGGTCGGCCGGATCGGGGACGATGGCCCGGCGGACCGCTTCACGGCGCGGCCGGGGTTGAACTACTTCAGCTTCAACCTGCGGCCGCGGGCGAAGGGGCGGTTCGAGTTCCGGCTGAAGCTTTATGCCGGGACGCGGCTGCCCGATGGCCAGTCGTCGCCGCCGGAGAGCACCGTGACGCAGGAGATCAGCTTCCCGGTGGAGGTGGTGGGGTGGGGCACTTTGCGGGTGCGGACTAACGAGCCGGCGCGGGTCTACGTAGTTGGATCGGACGGGTTGTCTTACACACCGTCCGGGCGGCTGGCGCGGATTACGTGGTCGTCGGGCGAGTATTTCTACCACAGCCGGGCGGAGGTGGACGAGATGCGGCTGCCGGAGGGGTTGGCGTCGGTGGCAGCCGTGAGAGGGTTCGAGTGGGAGCCGAAGCAGGGGACGGCCGAGGTCCGCGAGGGGGGCGAGGCGCTGGTAAATCTGGCGCTCGAGCGGCGGGAGAACCTGCCGCAGCAGGGGTGGTATTCCGGAGACGTCCACATTCATGCCAACTACAACAACCATGAGTTCATCACGCCGGAGGACGTGCGGGACCAGGTGCAGGGCGAGGACCTGAACGTGGCGAACCTGATGGTTGCGAACTCAACCGGTCCGCACATTCACGACGAGCAGTATTTCGAGGGACGGCCGCACCGGCTGAGCACACCGTCGCACATCCTTTATTGGGTAGAGGAAATGCGCAACGCGGGACTCTACGGACACCTGTGTCTGATCGGGCTGAAGTCGCTTGTGAAGCCGCTCCACACTGGATTCGGCAACAGCGCCTGGCCGTATGACTACCCGGCGAATCATGCCCAGGGCGAGGCGGCGCACCGGCAAGGGGGCGCCGCGACTTACGCACACCCGGGGTACAACTTCACCGAAGATCCACAGACCATGAGCGCGCGGGAGCTGCCGGTGGACCTGGCGCTCGGGTCGATCGACGCCATGGACGTGCTGAGCAATGCCGAGGAGGATGCGGCCACGGCGATGTGGTACCGGCTGCTGAATACCGGCCTGCGGTGCGCGATCTCGGCCGGGACGGACTCCTTCACCAACCGGCGGCAGCACTGGTTGCCGGGCGGCGAGCGGGTATACGTCAACGTGCCGGGGCAGTGGAACTACGAGCGATGGGTCGAAGGGCTCAAGGCTGGCCGGAGCTTTGCGACCAATGGGCCGATCGTGCGGCTTACGGTGGCAGGGAAGGGTCCCGGCGAGGAGATAAGGCTGGCCGCACCAGGAACGGTGCAGGTGACCGCGACAGTAACTTCGTTTGTTCCGTTCGAGACGGTGGAGCTGATCGCGAACGGAAAAGTGGCAGCCACGGCGCGAGCCGGAGCGGACGGGCGGTCGGCCCGGCTCCAGACGGCGTACCGGCTGGAGAGAAGCGCCTGGCTCGCCGTGCGGGTGCGCGGACCCTACCACCGGCTGTTGCCGAACGACCGTTTCGTTTACGCGCACACCAGCCCGGTCTATTGCCTGGTGGGGACTCAGAAGATCGGGGCGCGGGAGGACGCGCAATTCTTTGTGAACTGGATCGACCGCCTCATCGCCATGGCGGAAGCGAAGGGCCAATATGCCAGCGAGGAGCAGAAGCG
>JBGPDC010000159.1:0-13763 GCA_041482115.1 Terriglobia bacterium
GTGTAGAGGCTGTAGATCGAGTAGCCGCGCGCCGCCAGTATCTCGTCGCCCCCCTGCTCCCGGTCCACCACCACCAGAATACGGGCCACGGCAATACCGTCCCGGGCGAGTTGTTCGATGGCCCACAGCTTCGAGCGTCCGGAGGCCATCACGTCGTCGATCAGGGTGACCTCCCGCTCCGGCCGGTAAGTCCCCATGAAGGCGCTCGAGCCCGAGGCGCCGCCCGGATACGCCGCCGGACGCTTCCGCAACTGGCTGTAAACCAGCGGCAGCCCCGTCGAGACTGAAGCGATCGCGGCCGCGAGCGCGAGTGGCGTGGCGGTGTCCGGTATCCCCAGGATCTGCTGCGGCCGTGGCGGCGGACTCCCCACCACCTCGCCGATCTTGCGGTGCAGGGCCTGCCCGAGCATCTCGAGCAGCTCCACATCTTCGTAGAGCTTGTGCCGCAGGTCGATGAAGATCGGGGTGTGCAGACCGTACTCCGCCTGCACGCGCTCCCCCAGCAACACGAGTCCCGCCCGCCAGATGGCTTCCAGCAGCTCGTCGGTCACCGGCCCGCTGCTCACTCAGTACACCATTTCGCAAATGCGGTCACGTATTTCCGACCCGGCAGACCGCTTGCTGACGCGTGCAGCTCCGTAACCGAGCCGCGACCGTGAGGGAGCGGTCTTCCTCCGATACGTTAGCGAAACCGCCCACTCAGCCGTGCACCCGCTTGGACCTCCCCGCCCAGTGCGGTTCCCGCAACGCGCGCTTGAGGATCTTGCCCGTCGAGCCCATGGGAAGCGCTTCCACGATCTCCACGCACTTGGGAACCTTGAACCCGGCGAGTTTCCCGCGCACGAAGTCCTGCAGCTCCGCTCCGCTCGCGGCCCTCCCGGGCTTGAGTGCCACGTACGCCGCCGGGACCTCGCCCCACTTCTCGTCCGGCACGCCTACGACCGCCACCTCGTAGACGGCCGGATGCGCCGCGAGCACGTTCTCGATCTCGATGGACGAGATGTTCTCGCCTCCGCTGATGATGATGTCCTTCTTGCGGTCCACCACCAGGCAGTAGCCGTCCTCGTCGCGCACGGCCATGTCGCCGGTGCGCAGCCAGCCGTCCTGGATCACGCGTCGGGTCTCCTCCGGCTCGTTCCAGTAGCCGTCCATCACGACGTCGCTCCGCGCCAGGATCTCCCCGATGTGCGTCATGTCGGGCGGCACGTCGCGGCCCTCCTCATCGGCCACCCGGACCTCCGTGCCGGGGATCGCAAACCCCGTCATCGCCTGCCGCCGTATACGCTCCTCTTCGCTCAGCTCGCCGAGGCTGTGCTTCAGGTAGGCGGTCGTCAGAACGGGCGAAGTCTCGGTCATTCCATAGCCCACGTAGCACCGGCACCCCAGCGCCTTCTCAACCGCGCCTACCAGCGCTGTCGAGGCAGGCGCCCCACCCACGAAAACCGACTCCAGGCTGCCCAGATCGTACCGCTTGAGATCCGGATAGTGGATCAGCGTCGTGGCCATGGTGGGAACCATGGAAAAGCCCGTCACGCGCTCGCGCTCGATCAGCTCCAGCACTTGCTGCGGGTCGAACCGTCCGATCATGACGTGCCGCCCGCCCGCGAACGTCACCGTGTGCGCGCGGCCCCACCCGTTGGCATGAAACAGCGGGATCGTGTGCAGCTCGACGCCCTTATCGTTCGCCTGGTTTGAATGGTGTGAATGATGCGACAGCATGACATAAAGCGCGTGCAGGTAGAGGGTCCGGTGGCTGAGCATCACCCCCTTGGGACGTCCCGTCGAGCCGCTCGTGTAAAACAGCTCCGCGATCGAGTTCTCATCGAACGTGGTGAAGTCCGCCGGCGCCGGCTGCGCGGCGGCGAGCAGCTCATCGTAGGGGCGCGGCTCGGCCCACGGTCCCGCCGCGCAGGGCTCGAGCGGCACGTACCACTCGATGCTCTTCACCATCGTCCGCAGCCGCTCCACCACCGGCAGGAATTCCGCGCTGAAGAACAGGACGCGCGAGCCGGAGTGTTCCAGAATATGCGCCTGCTCCTCCGCCGCCAGGCGCACGTTGAGGGGCAGCAGGATGGCCCGGGCCTGCGGAACTCCGTAGTAAGCCTCCACCAGCCGGTGGCAGTTGAAGCTGAGGAACGCCACCCGGTCGCCCGGCGCGATGCCGCGCGCCACGAGCGCCCCGGTGAGCCGGTGCACGCGCTCGGCGAATTCCCGGTAGGTGAACCGCCGCTCCCCGCACACCATTCCGGTCGTGCGCCCATACTCGGCGGCCGCGCGTTCGAGGAAGCGCAGGGGCGTCAGTGGCAGCAGCATGTTCCGGGGACCTCCAGGGCGGCCCGCTCTTGGGTGCAGTCCGCCGTAACGATGGTATTGTAATCCGGGACTGCCGTGCCCCGGCTCTGGCTCGCTTTCTTCCTCACCACGATGTTTCTGGCGGACCTCGCCTGGATCCGCCTCGACGCCGCTCCCCCGCGCATGATCGACGATACCGGTTACCTGATCGAGAGCGTCGACGTTTACCGGGCGCTTCACAGCGGAGACTGGCGCGCCTTCGTCCAACAGGCGCTCGCCCCGGCCCGCCAGATGCACCCGCCGATGGTGAAGCTCCTGCCCGTGCCGGTGTACCTGTTGCTGGGTCCGGGCACGGCCCCGGCCCTCTACGCACCCGCGCTCTTGATCCCGCTCTTCGGCTGGTATCTGTTCCGGCTCGCCCGCACCCTGACAGGCTCGGAATCCACGGCGCTTCTGGCCGTGGTGCTCACCTGCTTGTTCCCCCTGACGTACGGCCTCTGGAGACTGGTGCTGGCCGAGTTTGGCCTGACGGTCGCCACGGTCGGCGCGCTCTACCACCTGGTGCAGTCCGGCGAGTTTCGGATCCGCCGTCACGTCGTTCTGGCCGGCTTGTGGCTCGGCTGGGGCCTGCTCTGGAAAGCGTCCTTTCCCCTTTTCGTGGCCGGTCCGATCGGCTTGCTGGTGTGGCGCCGGTGGCGTTCTGCGCGGCCCGCCGGAATCGTCGCGCTCGCGTCCAGCCTGCTGCCGCTCGCCGCAGTGGCCGCCGCCCTGGCCGGACCGTTCTATCTGTACCGCGGGCGGACCGTCGCTAGCTTCCTGCTACTCGCCAATCGGGACCTGCCCGCCAACCAGAGGTACGCTCTGGGAACAGCCCGCTACTGGCTGAACCAAGTGAATTTCGGCATATCCGCATACCTGTTTGTCCTGCTGTTGGCCGCGGCTGCCGTCTGCCTCTTACGCCGCCGACGCCCCGCCTCCACTCCGGCCGCCTGGTTTCTCGTCTCCTGGTTCCTGCCGGCTTTCACGGTGCTGTCCTTCGCGGTGCTGAAAGAGAATCGCCATCTGCTCCCCGCTTTCCCGGCGATCGGTATCGCGGGAGCCCTGCTCCTCACGGCCCTCCGGCTCCCGTGGAAGGCTCTGGTGCTGCTGGCCGTGTTCCCCGTCTACCAGTTCGCGGCGTCTTCGTTCGACCTCGGTTGGCTGCCCCGTCCCGATCTGCGTCTGGGCCCCCTGGTCTTCTTGCAGCACGATTTGGAGGCGGCCTCGCTCGAGAACCTTCCCGCCTACGCCTTTCCCGCTAAGCCCGATAGCTGGCCGCTAGAGGGGGCCGTCCGCGTCATCGCGCGCCAGGCGCAAGAACTCAGTACCCGTCCCCCACGCGTGCGCGTCCTCGGCCGTTCGCGCTACTTCAGCGCCTTGAATCTCTACTATCAGGCGAAGCTTGACGCGATCCCTCTCCTTTATTACTCGCCCCCCGGGCGCAACTATTCCGAGCCGGATTTTCTGATCGCTCCGGACTCCCGCGAGGGTGATCCCGCCTTGCGGGCCCGGCTGCGTGACCGGCAGTTGCCCTACGCCGAGATCGTCCGGCTCCCGGTTCCGGGACCCGATGAGGCGCGGGTGTACCAGAGAGACGCCTCGCGATCCTGGAAGGGAGAGCGGAACCTTCTGGCGGAAGCTGGCGTCTCGAGCGCGGTGCGAGAGATCCAGATCCCGTATCTCTACGTGCCCTCCACCCGGACCCAACTGGCCTTTGAGATCGGCGTCGAGGGAGACTGTGCCGCGACTTACGAGGTCGCCGCCGCCGTCATGAACGACCGGGACCCCCGCCGCACCCTGGCCTCGGGCCCGGCGCCCGCCGCCGGCGAGATCGACCTCGGCGCCTACGCCGGAGCGGTCATCGAGATGTGGTTTTCCGCTTCGGGAAAGGATCTTTCCGGTGGCCCCGGCTGGAAGACCCTCCGGCTCGAGAACCCGTAGCGCCGCTTCCTACGTCTCGTCCCCCACGCGCAGCACGGCCAGAAACGCTTCCTGCGGGATATCGACCTTCCCCACGCGCTTCATGCGGCGCTTGCCTTCCTTCTGCTTCTCGAGCAGCTTGCGCTTGCGGCTGATGTCGCCCCCGTAGCACTTCGCGATCACATTTTTCCGCAGCGGCGCGATGTTTTCCCGGGCGATGATCTTGCCGCCGATGGCCGCTTGCAGCGCCACTTCAAACTGCTGCCGCGGAATCAGCTTGCGCATCCGCTCGATGAGCGCCTTGCCCCGCTCGACCGACTGGTCGCGGTGCACGATGATCGAGAGCGCGTCCACCACCTCCCCGGCTACCAGGATGTCCAGCCTTACCAGTGGTGAGATCCAGTAGCCCGCAAAGTGGTAGTCGAGCGAGGCGTACCCGCGCGAGACGCTCTTCAGCCGGTCGTAGAAATCGAGCACGATCTCGTTCAGCGGCACTTCGTAGGTGAGCAGCACCCGGCTCGCCGCGATGTACTCGAAGCCCTGCTGCACCCCGCGTTTCTCTTCAAGCAGCTTGAGGATGCCGCCCAGGTAATCATCCCGCGTGATGATGGTCAGCTTCAGCACCGGCTCTTCGATCTTATCGATCTCGGACACCGGCGGGAACTTGGTTGGGTTGTTGACTTCGACGACCTGCCCGGCGTGTGTCGTGATCCGGTACCGGACCCCCGGCGCCGTGGTGATCAGGGACAGGTCGAACTCGCGCTCCAGGCGCTCCTGCACAATCTCCAGGTGCAGCAGCCCCAGGAACCCGCAGCGGAACCCGAACCCGAGCGCCACCGAGCTCTCCGGCTCGAAACGCAGCGAGCTGTCGTTGAGCTGCAACTTTTCGAGCGCCTCCCGCAACACCTGGTGCTCGTGGGACTCCACCGGATACAGGCCCGCGAACACCATGGGCTTGATTTCCTCGAAGCCCGGCAGCGGCTCTTCGGCCGGGTTGTCGTCGTCCCACAGCGTGTCGCCGATGTGGGTTTCCGCGACGTGCTTGATGTTCGCGACGACGAACCCCACCTCGCCCGCCGCCAGCTCTTCGCAGGGAAAGCTCTTGGGGGTGCGGTAGCCGAGGCCTTCCACCTCATACACCCGGCCGCTCGACCACATCCGGATGTGCATGCCGTTGCGGATCCGCCCCTCCACCACGCGCACCAGCAGGATCACCCCGCGGTAGGCGTCAAACCACGAGTCGAATAGCAGCGCGCGTAGCGGCGCCTCCGGCGAGCCCGTCGGCGGCGGCACGCGGTGGACAATCGCCTCCAGCACCTCGTGTACCCCGACGCCCTGCTTGGCGCTCACCAGCAGCGCGTCTTTCGCATCGAGGCCGATGATCTGCTCGATCTGCTCCCGAATGCGCTCCGGCTCCGCTGCCGGCAGGTCGATCTTGTTGATGACCGGGACGATCTCCAGGTTGTGGTGCAGTGCCAGATACGTGTTGGCGAGCGTTTGGGCCTCGACGCCTTGGGACGCGTCCACCACCAGCAGCGCTCCCTCGCAAGCCGCCAGACTTCGCGAGACCTCGTAGGAGAAGTCCACGTGGCCCGGCGTGTCGATGAGGTTGAGCTGGTAGGTCTCCCCGTCGTCGGCTTTATATACCAGCCGCACGGCGTGGGCCTTGATCGTGATGCCGCGCTCCCGCTCGAGGTCCATCGAGTCGAGGACCTGCTCCATCATCTCGCGGTGCTCGAGCGTGCCCGTCATCTCGAGCAGGCGGTCGGCCAGCGTCGACTTGCCGTGATCGATATGGGCAATGATGGAAAAATTGCGGATGCGCGCGCGGTCAATTGCCACTAACTATTGAAGGTAGCACAGGGTGCGCAGGGGCCGCCCTGAAGGGCTTTTTACTCCGGGGCGGCTAACAAAATCCGCTCCAACGCAGCGATCAATGGCGGAAGATCCGCTGTCAGCGTATCGCAGACCCTATCCAGGTCGACGTCAAAGTAGCCGTGGGTAAGCCGGTTTCGCATGGCAACGATATCCGCCCAGGGAATCTGAGAGTGCTCGGCGCGCATCTCGGGACTCACTCTGGCAGCCGCCTCGCCGATGATCTCGATGCACTTCACTAAGGCCAGCGTCAGAACGCGATCCTGGAGCAAATCTTCCCCGCTCCGTCCGGAACCCAGTGTGACGGCCTCTTGCGCTGCCTCCAGCATGTGACGCAGGCGAACCCGGTCACCCTTTGACATACTGGACCGCGGCCGTCTGCAGCACCTCTTGACGAAAGTGCGGGCTCAGTTCGCTGGGGGTTCTCAGATCGGCCTTTCTACCCAGCAGATCGGACAGCTCACGCTCCAGCCCTGCCATCCGAAGATAGCCAACCCGCTGCCCCGGCTCGAACTCTACCAGTACGTCCACGTCGCTCGCTTCTGAGAAGCGTTCCCCTAGCACCGACCCAAATAGAGAGAGCCTTCGAATGCCGTTGCGCTGACAGAAGTCGGCTAGCCTGTCGGGGGGAATGTGTATGGAAGCGACAGCCATCTTGCCCCCATTATGCCGCAACTCCGGCCCCCAAACTCCTGATATCCTTAGGAAACCATGGGGTACCAGAACCTGCTCTACGCCTTGGAGGGCGCGGTCGCGATGGTCACGATCAACCGTCCCGACAAGCTCAACGCGCTGAACCGCGCCACCGTCACCGAGCTCGAGCAGGTCGTCGGCGAGATCGAGCGGGACGAGCAGGTACGCGCCGCAATCCTCACTGGCGCCGGCGAGAAAGCCTTCGTAGCGGGCGCCGACATCAATGAATTGGCGGCACTCCAGCCCGTCGAAGCAGCGAGTTTCGCCGCGCGCGGCCAGCGGCTGTTCCGCCGTCTGGAATTGCTCCCCAAGCCGGTCATCGCCGCCATCAACGGCTTCGCCCTCGGCGGCGGCCTCGAGCTGGCGATGGCTTGCACCTTCCGCCTGGCCTCCGAAAATGCGCGGCTCGGACAACCCGAAATCAAGCTCGGGATCATCCCGGGGTACGGCGGCACCCAGCGCCTCCCGCGCCTGGTCGGCAAAGGACCGGCCCTCGCCCTGCTGCTGACCGGCGACCCCATCCCGGCCGCAGAAGCCTATCGCATCGGCCTCGTGCAACAAGTTGTTCCCCAGGCCGAGCTGCTAGCCACGGCGCGGCAGTGGGCGGCGCGCATCCTGGCCAACGGCTCTCTCGCCGCCGGACTGCTCCTCGAAGCGGTGCAGCGCGGCCTCGAGATGCCGTTAGAAGAAGCGATGGCGTTCGAAGCCGCACAGTTCGGCCTGAGTTGTTCGACAGAGGACATGCGCGAGGGCACCCGCGCCTTCCTCGAGAAGCGCCCGGCTCAATTTAGGGGGCGCTGACGGGACGTCGCCCCGCGAGGCAATGATGAAAAAAGACATCCGCACTATCGAAGGCAAGCTGCTGGCGGCCGGTTTCCGGTTCGCGATTGTAGTGAGCCGGTTCAACGCCTTCATCACCGAGCGCCTGCTCGACGGCGCGCTCGACGGCCTGGACCGCACCGGCTGCGCCCCTGACGCGATTGAAATCACCCGCGTCCCCGGCTCGCGCGAGACGCCGCTCGTCGCCCGCGAGCTGGCCAAGAGCGGCCGTTACGACGCCGTGATTTGTCTCGGGGCGGTGATCCGTGGGGAAACTTCCCACTACGACTATGTCGCAGAAGAAGTCTCGAAAGGGGTCGGGCAGGTGGCGATGGAAACCGGAGTCCCCACGATCTTCGGCGTCCTCACCTGCGACACCCTCGAACAGGCGATTGACCGGGCCGGGGCGAAAGGCGGGAACAAGGGATTCGAAGCGGCCCTGACCGCCATCGAGATGGCGCACTTGCTGAAACAGCTCCGGGAACGGAAGTAGCATGGCGTCCCGCCACGAGTCGCGCGAGCGGGCGCTCCAGATGTTGTTCCTGTGGGACCAGCGGCGCGACACGCCCGAGCAGGTGATAGCGGGCTATTGGGACGGCCTGTGGAGCGAGGACCTCCCGCCCGAAGAGCGTCCCCCGCGCCGCATCATCGACGAGTTCGCCAATGAACTGCTGGCGGGCGCCATCCGCCGCGTGGAAGAGGCCGACCGCCTCATCGTCGCCCACGCCGAGCACTGGCGCCTGGAACGGATGGCCGCCGTCGACCGCAACGTCCTGCGCCTGGCCGTCTACGAGCTGCTGGAGGGTCAAACCCCCGCCCCGGTCGTGATCGACGAAGCCCTGGAGATCGCCCGCCGCTTTTCCGCCGACGAATCCGTCCAGTTCATCAACGGCGTCCTGGACGCGGTGCGGAAGGCGCTCGAAGGCGGCTCGCAAACACCGGACGCCGCGCGTCCCACTGATGTATGATGTAGGTGTATTGTGTAGCCTATGCTTCACCGCTCTCAGCTCATGCTCTCCGAGGAGCAGTATCGGTTTCTCGCCGATGAAGCGCGGCGCGCCCGCCAGTCCATGTCCGCAGTCCTCCGCGCCTGGATCGAGCAACGCATGCAGGCGCAATTAGACACCCCGGCGAAACGCGACGCGATGTGGGACATGGTCGGGATCGCACATGGAGGCCCGGGGCGGGCCAGCGAAAACGCGGACTCGATCCTGATCTCCGCACGTCTGCGCCGCAGGCCCCCACGCCGCAAGCCTCGAGCCTGACGGCGATGTCCCTCCGCTCGGTCATCGTCGACACCAGCGCCCTCTATGCGCTGGTGGATACGGATGATCCTCACCACCAGGAAGCGGCGCGGTACCTGCGTCAACTCGGTCGCGGTGTGTCCCTGCTGGTTGCCGAGCCGACTCTGCTAGAGACGGTGACCTTGATCAAGGGCCGGCTGGGAAGCGCGATTGCGCTGCGGACCTTGCAAAGTATCAACGCAAGCAATCGCTATCGCGTGACGCGGCTCACGGAGGCGGATTACGCCGAGACCTGGCGCCTGCTGGAACAATATTCCGACAAGAGCTGGAGTCCTTTTGACTGCGCGTGTCTGGCGGTTGCCCGGTCCCGCCAGATCACCGAAGCCTTTGCCTTTGACAACCACTTCGACCAGATGGCGGCTGCCGGCCTGCTGCGGGTACCGCGCCGGGACTGACTCCGGGCTCCCCCATTTGACCTCCCCCCCTTCCCTGCGCCACCATAGACCCGATGACCCAGCCCCAACCCGTCAAAGTAAACGTCGTCCGCCGGCCGGACTTCCGCGAGCACTACGCCAACAGCGTCCAGATGCGCGTCAACCTCTGGGACTTCTACCTCGAGTTCGGCCTCGTGAACCAGAGCAGCCCCGAGGCCGTCACCATCGAGACCTTTCAGGGCATCTACCTGAGCCCCCAGCAGGCGAAGGCCCTGCTCAACGTCCTGCAGCAGAACGTCACCCAGTACGAGGGCGCCTTTGGCGAGATCAAGCTCGACCCCCGCGCCGGAATCGGCCCTGTTCAATGACCGGGCGGCCGCGGGCCTGTCGTTCGCCGCGGCCCTCGCGTTCCTGCTCGCGACCCACTTCGCCTTCCTGAACCTCCCTTATCACTGGGACGAGCTCGGCTACTACGTCCCGGCGGCCCACGACCTGCTGGTGTCGGGCGCGCTTGTGCCTCGCTCGACGCTTCCCAACGTCCACCCGCCGCTCGTGATGGCCTACCTGGCGGGTTTCTGGACGCTCTTCGGATTCTCGATTCCCGTGACCCGCGTAGCGATGCTGGTCCTGGCCGCCGCCACGCTCGCCGCCGCCTTCCTCGTCGCGCGCCGCCTAAGCGGCACCCGCGCCGCCGTCGTGACACTGGGGCTGCTGGCCGTCTCGCCCCTCTTCTTCGCTCAGAGCATGCTCGCCCACCTCGACCTCCCGGCGACGCTCGGGGTCTTGCTCGCGCTCTACTGGTTCCTCGCAGAACGCTGGTGGTTCTGCTCGCTCGCCGCCACGGCCCTGGTGCTCACCAAGGAAACTGGTGTAATCGTGCCGCTGGTGCTGTTGGCTCTGTCTCGCCGCCACCGCGAACGCTGGCTGCCGCTGGCGCTGCCCTGTGTCGCGCTGGCCGCCTGGCTGGTTTTCCTGCGCACGCAAACCGGCCACTGGTTCGGCAACGCCGAGTTCGAGCGCTACAACGTCGCCGAGTCCCTGAGTCCCGCCCGCGCCGTCTTAGTTCTGCTGCGGCGTCTCTATCAGCTCGGCATCGCCAACTTCCACTGGATCGGCCTGCTCGTCCTGTGGCGCGGGCGGCGCCTGCTGGCAGCCTCCGAGCGTCCCCTCGCGGCGGTCGTCGCAGGCTACGTCGTTTTGCACAGCCTGATCGGTGGCGCGGTGCTGTTTCGCTACCTGCTGCCGGCCTTGGCCCTGTTCTACATCCTGATTGCGCCGCGCCTCCACGGCGTGGCCCTCGCCGCCCTCGCCGCCGGTCTCGCCGTCTCCAACTGGTGGAATCCTCCCTATCCCTTCAACTACGAGGACAACCTGGCCGTCGTCGATTTCGTCCGTCTCCAACAGCAAGCGGCGGACTGGCTCTCGGACCACGCCGCCGGGCGCACCATCACCACCGCCTGGCCCCTCACCGACGCCCTGACCAATCCGCTTCTCGGCTATGTCAAGCAACCCCTGCGTGTTCAACCAGTTGAGAATTTCCAAGCCGGACCTCCCGGCAAATTTGCCGGGAGGTCACCCTTGCTCGCGCTTTACTCCCGCGCCTGGGAGCCCGCGCACGGCTGGCAGCGCTGGCCCCCGGCCGCCCGCCTGCTCGAACGCTACTTCGCCTACCGTCCACAGATCTCGCCCGACGAACTGGAGTCCCAATTCCACTTGCGCCCCGTGGCCCACTGGGAGCGCCGCGGCCAGTGGATGACGATTTTCGCGGCGCCCTCAAATTGACGCCCGATCCCGGCTTGTCGGTATACTGGTTTAGTCGGACGGATTTCCTCCCTTGGCTCAACTGGAAGGCTGTAAACACGAACTGGAAATAGCGGTTCCTCCCGAGGCTGTCGCCGAGGAGACCGAGCGCGTCGTCCACAAGCTCCGCAACCGGGCCCGTATTCCGGGCTTCCGGCCGGGCAAAGCCCCGGCTTCGATGGTGCAGGTCCGCTTCGCCGACGAGATCCGCAAAGAGGTGATGGAGGCTCTCATCCCCCGCCACCTTTACCAACGTATTGAGGCGGAAGGCCTTCGCCCCGTCGGCACCCCGGACGTCAGCAACGTCAACCTCCAGCCCGGTGAGCCCCTGACCTTCAAGGCGGAGTTCGAGGTGCTGCCCCAGTTCGATCTGAAGGACTACCGCGGCCTGAGCGTCCCCTACAATGAGCCCGACGCCACCGACGAGGAAGTCGAGCACGAGCTGAGCCATATCCGCGAGAAACACGCCGTCTACACGAACCTCGAGCCGCGGCCGCTCGCCCCTGGTGACATCGCCGTGGTGCGCCTCGACTCGATCGAGACCCCCGCCGGCGTCGGCGCCATCCACCAGGACGAACTGACCGTCGAGATGGGCGGCGACGACACGCTGCCGGCCTTCACCGAGAAGCTCGTCGGCGTGAGCCCGGGCGAAAGCGTCGAAGTCACGGTCGACTATCCCAAGGACTACGGCGAAGCGAAGCTCGCCGGCCAGCGCGTCACTTTCAAAGTGGACGTGCTCGGCCTGCGCAGCAAGGAGCTGCCCGAGCTGAACGACGAGCTCGCCAAGGACGAAGGCGACTTCAAGGATCTCGATGAGCTGCGCAACCGGATCCGTTCGGAAATCCAGGCCGCCAAGCGCGATCAGGCCCATCGCGAGGCCAAGGGGAAGCTCCTCGAGACGCTCGTCGACCTCCACGATTTCCCCGTGCCCGAGACGCTGGTCGAGCAGCACATCCGCTCGGGCGTCGAGCGCAGCCTGCGGTCGCTCGCCGAGCGCGGCATGGACCCGACCAAGCTGCGCCTCGATTGGAAGAAGATTCAGGAAGTCGAGCAGCCCCGCTCCATCCGCGAGATCAAGGCCAGCCTCCTGCTGGACAAGATCTCCGCCGAGGAGCACCTCCACGCCACGCAGGAAGAGGTCGACCGGCAGGTCCAGGCTTTGGCCCGGCAGGCCGGGGAGCCCGTGGCGGCCGTCCGGCAGCGCCTGGCCGACCAAGGCGGCCTCGATCGCATCGCCAACCAGATCCGCCACGAAAAGACGCTACAATTTCTATTTGAGCAGGCCCGCAAGGAATAGTCCGCCCTTTATGAACCCATCGCCTCATCTTGGCCTGGTTCCCATGGTGGTCGAACAGACCAACCGCGGGGAGCGCGCCTACGACATCTACTCCCGCCTGCTGCGGGATAACATCATCTTCCTGGGCTTCCCGATCGACGATACCATCGCCAACCTGGTGACCGCCCAATTGCTCTTCCTCGAGGCCGAAGACCCCCAGAAGGACATCGCCATTTACATCAACTCGCCGGGCGGCTCCATTACGGCCGGCATGGCCATCTACGACACCATGCAGTTCATCCGCCCCGACCTCACGACCTACTGCATCGGCCAGGCGGCTTCGATGGCGGCGCTGCTGCTCGCCGCCGGCAAGAAGGGAAAACGCTTCGCGCTGCCCAACTCCCGCGTCTTGATTCACCAGCCTTCCATGGGCGGGCTCTCGGGTCAGGCCACCGACATCGACATTCAAGCTAGAGAAATCCTGCGAATGCGTGCGATTACGAACGAGATCCTGGCCCAGCATACCGGACAGCCCCTGGAGCGCGTCGAGCGCGATGTGGAACGCGATTTCATCATGAACGCCGAGCAGGCCAAGGAATACGGTCTCGTGGATGAGATCATCCTTAAGCACTGATGGTGCATCTAGAGGGATAGCGGGCGAGCGCCGGTGCCGGCAACCCCGTCCTAGGCGTGTTTTACCGCTCCCTATCAGGCAAAACAGCTAGTCGTAAACAACAGGGAAGCTATTGCTAAGCGGGACGGCTAGACGCATAATGTGGAGTGGGGTGGTGTACTGCGCGCCAGCGGGCGCGCCCCTTCCTCACTGGGCACGCAGAGGGGTACATTAGTGAAACGCTCGGGACCGGACGATTCATTACGTTGTTCCTTTTGTCACAAGAGCCAGGAAGTCGTGGGCAAGCTCATTTCCACGCCCAGTGACTATCCCAAAGCCTACATCTGCGACGAGTGCGTAGCCGTCTGCAATTCCATCCTGGAGGACGACCGGGTGGAACGTGCTCCGCAGGCCGGACCTCGCCTCCAGAAGCCGCAGGAGATCAAGGAACTCCTCGACCAGTACGTGATCGGCCAGGAACCGCCCAAGAAGAAGCTCGCGGTCGCCGTTTATAACCACTACAAGCGCATCTTCATGAACAAGCACCGCTCTGGCGACGTGGAGCTTTCCAAGAGCAACATCCTGCTCATCGGCCCCACCGGCACCGGCAAGACCCTGCTCGCCCAGACGCTGGCGCGCATCCTGGACGTGCCCTTTGCCATCGTCGACGCCACCACCCTCACCGAGGCCGGCTACGTCGGCGAGGACGTCGAGAACATTATCCTGAAGCTGTTGCAGGCCGCCGACGGCGATGTGCA
>JBGPDC010000160.1:0-13698 GCA_041482115.1 Terriglobia bacterium
AGCCAACGCTATCCTGGCCCTGCGATGCTGCCACCTCAACGGCCGCTTGGAGGACTACTGGGAGGCACGCCGCGCGGCCTGAGTTCCACTTCTATGTCGCGCACCCCTACGGAGCGCCGGGGGAACCTGGGCCTGACGCCGGCATACCAGCGGGCCACGACTTGCAAGGCCGGCTTCCCGATAGGATTGAACGACGTGTCGAAGCGGCTGCCGTCGCCGTAGCTCGGCCACTTCCACAGTAGAGGCCGGCCAAGTCGGCGTCGCGCTTGAAGACGATGTTGCCGGTGAACATCGGACCCCCACAGTTGCGGCTTGAGCATGACGTGCAGGCCGAGGCGCTTCGCCTGCTGCAAGCTGCGGATCACGCGGTCGTCGCGCCAGTCGGCGCCGAATCGGATCGCGGTTTCGCGCGGGGCGCGGCTGAAGGCGTATGGGATGAGGGCGACCGCGACCATCCGGGGGCAGAGCCGGAACGTGTCCGTGCCGGTGCGGCGCGAACGACGCCCGGACGGCGTCCTGTCGTTCAGCGGCGAAGTGCGCGTGAAACAATCCGACTACGGCATTAAGCCGGAGTCGGTGGGCGGCGTGGTCAACGTAAAGGATGAGGTCGTGATCCGCTTTCAGTTCGCCGCCCGCCGCACCGACCGCGCCTGCCCGGTGGGCCGCTAACACCGCACCGCGATTTCTGGTCGCTATTTCTGTGGTCCGAGTTCCGTCATCCAGATGTTGCCGGCGCGCTCGGCGAGGGTAAAAACGATCTTGTCGCGCACCACCGACACTCGCCCCCAGGTTGGGTCTGCGAAGCTCATCATGGAGCGGCGCGCGCTGTGTAGATGCTGGATATAGAGCAGCGGTCCCACCGGCTTCTTCCTGCCAGGATCGAGACGCTGGGCTACAATACAGCGGAACCCATCCCGCTCGGAGATCCAGTACAGAACGTTCCCGTCCGGCGACCAGGCAGCAAAGCGATCCATGGCCGAACCGTCGGTAATAGGAATCCATTCCTTCTCCGGTGCACCGGGCCGGGAAGGTGCGATGAACATCTGCCTACGGAGGGGGTCAATCTGCATGTGAAAAGCCACCCAACGCCCGTCGGCTGAAAAACGCGGGTCACTCAGATTATACTTCTGGTGTTGGAGAAGCACAGTTCTCTCACCGGAAGCGATGCTAAGTGCAAAGATCGTCTTACTAACAAAATAGAGCACTCTTTTCCCATCCGGAGACACGTCGGCGAGGAAGTGGCCGCAGTCCTCGCACACTATTTCCGACACACCGGGGCGGCCGCCGGGACCAATGGCCATGACGTGGATGCGCTGTTTATCTGAGTTAACCACGTACGCAGCCTTGGAGCCATCGGCAGCAATTAGTGGATTTTCCACTATCGGATCTACGTTCAGGGGACTTTCCCTACCGGTTTCAAGATCCTTCAACCACACATTCCGCGTGCCGGCTCGGTTGGAACTGAACACCATTCGCTTCCCGTCGGCAGTGATCGAGGGTTGCACATCCGCGGCGGGATCCTGGGTCAATCGTTGCAGGTCACCCCGCGGTTTTGCCTGATTGGCGTCAATTGGCAGGCTCCAAACATCGAGGTTCTCCGCCAAGCTCGAAAAGGCTAGTCGGCCCGACGTGCTTACCGAAGGATTGGTGTCCAGACCGGTACCGAAGGTCAGGCGCCTGGCGGGGCCGGTGATTTGCCAGGTCTCAGGGGAGATCGAAACCTGCCACAAGCCGGCGCCGTCGCCCAGTCTGGCGGAAAAGAAAATCTGATCTCCCACCCACTCCGCGGGGACCGGGGGGCCAGGAGAGGTGATTATCCCCTGACGGCGAAAAGCGTCGAAGGCCCCGGTCTTCACCGCGGCTCCGGTCTCCACCGATGCCACCCACCACTCAGTTCCCGCTGGGGCCTGGTCCTGCCCCAGAAACAACAGATACTTCCCGTCGGGAGACCAGACCGGGAAATCAGTGAAGCGAATCGGCGGATGAAACTCCAACGGCTTGGGCGGACCGCCGGTGGATGCCATCACCTGAATCCGGCGAGGGATACCCGCATGCGCCTCCCCGACCCAGTAGGCGATCCGTTTCCCGTCCGGAGAGTAACGAGGATTGCGGCCGCTCTTGGCGAGCAGCCTGGGCTCGCCACCCAGAGCCGGAATGATGTAGCTGCCACCGCCCTCGCGCTCGGAGCGGAAGGCCATCTGCGAGCCATCGGGGGAGAACACTGGCGCGGAGTCGTCGGCGGGATCGGTGGTGAGCCGGATGGGCGCGCCTCCCGCCACCTGCTGGACCCAGATGTCCAGGTTCCCTTCGCCGCTGCGATCCGAAGCATAAGCCAGGAGCTTGCCGTCGGGAGAGAGGGCCGGTTCGGTGGTCAGACCGGAATCGGAGGTAAGCCGGGTCAGGGCGAGCTGCGGCGCCGGAGGCGGCGCAGGGCGCAGCCACCACCAAGTCGCGCCGGCGGCAGCAATGAGAAGGACGGCTGCCGCGATGGCAGGCCTGACATAGCGACGTTGTGAAGGAACGGCGGCTCCAGGGGACGACGCCAGCTTGCCGGATTCCGACTCTTCCTTCAGGTCTTCCAGCAGCGTCTTTACGTCGTCCATGTGCTGGAGGCGGCGGGCCGGGTCCTTGCGCAGGCAGCGGGCGATGGTCTTTTCCAGATCGAGCGGCGTGTCGGGGACGATCTCACTAACGGGTTGCGGCTCTTTGTGCAGGATGGTGGCCAGAGTGGAAATCTTCGTCTCGCCTTGAAACGCCCGGCGGCCCGTGACCATCTCGTAGAGCAGCGATCCAAAGGAAAAGATGTCGCTGCGGGCGTCGATCTTTTTGCCCTCAGCCTGCTCGGGAGACATGTAGGCTACGGTGCCGACGATAGCGCCTTCCTCGGTGCGCGGTGGCCGCTCGGCCCGCAGCGCTTGCGTCTCGGCCGCCTCGTCCATCTCGCCAGACTCGGTCAACTTGGCGAGGCCAAAGTCCAGCACCTTCACCAAACCGACGTCCGTGACCATGATGTTGCCTGGCTTGATGTCGCGGTGGATGATCCCCGCGGCGTGCGCCCGGGCCAGCGCGTCGGCAATTTGTACCGCGTATTTGAGGGTCTCGCCCAGACGCAACCCGTTGCGCGGGATTACCTGGTCCAGCGTTTTGCCGGCCACGTACTCCATGGCCATGAAGTCCGCGCCGTCGGCCTGGTTGATGTCGTAGATGGTGATGATGTTGGGGTGATTCAAGGCGGAGGCGGCCTGGGCTTCCTGCACGAATCGCCGCTTGCGATCCGGATCCATCATGGCTTCGGCGCGCAGCACTTTGATCGCGGCCGGACGGTTTAAGTGGGTGTCGAGCGCGCGGTATACCACGCCCATCCCGCCTTCGCCTAGCTTCGATTCGATCCGGTAATGGCCAAGGGTCTGACCGATCATTAGCACCCTTCGGACGGGCGAGCCCGACCGCGCCTGTCGCTAGTCCGGCCGCTGCGGGTTCGTCGCCCAGTCCCAGCGGTCGCCGGCTTCTCTCATGATGCGCGGCATATCGCCCGGCAGCAGGTAGCCTTGGTCGATCAGCTTCATCGCCGCGGCCGAGACCTTGCCCAGGTATTCGTCGCGGTCGTGATAGCGCTCCTCGATCGAGCGGCGCGGGTCGCCCTTCTTCTCGCGCTCAGCCTTGGTGCGCGGGAAGGGAATGAAGCTGCCCTGGCCGCCGGTCAGCTCCTCGGCCGGGCCCGCCTTGCCGTTGAACTGGTTCCAGCCGGTGTAGGTGGCGAGGGGGACGGCGACCTCGGGCATTCGCAGCCCGCCGGTCTCGTTGCCGTCGGCATCGACCTGCGAAACCATGAGCGTGTAAGGCTTGCCGGCCATCTTGGGAGGCTCGTTGGTCACGATGCCCTTGGTCTTGAAATCCGGGCCGTAGTCGGCGCGATAGGCAAGGTGCCACCTTTTGGGGAACTCGATGCCCGGGATTTTCGGGAACTGCACGACCTCCGGTTTGACGAGCGTGTCGCCCGCAATGCGCGGATAGACGCTCGCCGGCGGCGCCGTGCCGTCTTTGACCCAATGATCCATCGCGACCAGCAGCGCGCGCATGCTCCATTTGTAGTCGTTGGGGCTGGAGAGGTTGCGTCCGCCGCCGCGCGTGGGCGGGAAGCCGGCGGGTCCGTGCTGGCCGCCCGAGAACTGGTAGATGCGGACGTTATCCGGCAGCTTCGCGTCGGCGCGGCCATCGGGGCTGGTGTGGATCAGCGAGGCCGCGCGTCCCCAGTATTCATACGACGAGTTGGTGTAGAAGATGCGCGGGGCGGTCTTGCTCTTGTTCGCCACGAGCAGCAGGCCGTCGGTCCAGCCGGTGTCGGGGTCGGTCTCCTCTTCGTCGGTGAAGGGGAAGATGTCGCTCGGGTAGAAGAAGTTGATCCAAGGATGCCCATCGCGGGAAGGCTGCGCATAGCGCACGTTGAAGCTGCCGCGTCCGCCGCCGGCCACGTGCGGCATCACGCCGTCGAAGACCGGCTGGCCCTTCTCGTCCTGGTTGAAGCCGTAGTAGAGGTAGGTGCGCAGGAAGCGTCCGCTCTGCGACACGCCGAAAGCATAGGCGCGGCGGACGCTGATGATCGGTGAACCCTGCGAGCTGCCCTTCACGTGAGAGAAGAAGTCGCGCACGGCCGCCGAGCCGAGACCGGCGAGCACCGGATCTTCCGAGGTGTAGACGACTTCGTAGATGCGGTGCGGCTCGAAGCCGGACGCCATTTCTACGCTGCCGCGGTCGGCCGAAAATTTCCACTGCGCCCGGGGGACGGTGCGGCGCGGGTCATCCACCTTAGCGCGCACGGTCAGGATGGCGCTCGGGTCGTTGGGGTCGGCGACCAGGTAAGGGATGTGCTCGCGGTCGGACAGCATATGCGAGGTGGCCTTCTCGGTCAAGACGAAGTCCGAGCGGACCAGGCCTTTGAGTCCGGGGGCGCGCGGCGCATAGAGCCGCATCAGGCCGGGACGCTGGGGCGGGTCCCACTGCCAGCCGAGCCAGACCAGGGTGTAGCCCTGGTTGAGCAGGAAGCCGTCGCCGAACTCCTCTGCCGAGGTTGGGTCGAGGCTGCCACGGGCGTGGTTGAAGAAGGCGAGCATGCCCTTGCCGCCGCGGTTCGACACTTCGTAGAGCGCCGCGCCGTTGCCCCGGTCGGCTTGCTTCGGCCGCAGGATATAGAGGTCGGACGAGAACTCGACCTTGCCCTCGGCATTGCGGGGCGCCTTATCGAGGTCGGTGATGATCCCGTTGATCGGGTTGGCGGGATCGACCGCGAAGTAAACCCGTCCCACGAGTTTCTCGTAAGGGCCGGCCAGGCCAAAGGCGCGGCCATTGAGGACGTCGGCGCGAGACTGGATCTCGACGCGCACCACCCCGGCGGACAGCGCGCCGGAGAGCAGAAAAATCGGCAGAAGTCTTCGGGCTAACATGCCCAGTATTATAGGCCCGCGGACCGGCGCCGGGGTGGTTTTCGCGAGGGATTAGCGGAGGCCTCCGCTGACCGGGATCAACTGGCCGGTGATCCAGCCGGCTTCGTCGGACGCCAGGAAGGCGACCACGTTGGCGATGTCCCGGGGCTGTCCCATCCGGCCGAGGGGCGTAAGGGGGACGATCGTGGAACGGAGATCGCTCGCTTGCGGTGTCGCTTGAAATCCCTCCGTCTCGGTGGCTCCCGGGAGGACGGAATTGACCAGAATCTTCTTGGGCCCGAGCTCGGCCGCGAGGCTCTTGGTGAAAGCGTCCACGGCCGCCTTGGTGGCGCTGTAGACGGCTGCGTTAGGAAACGGCGAAAGGGAGACCACCGAGCTGATGTTGATAATGGATCCGCCGCGGTCGCCGAAGGCGCGCGCGGCTTCCTGGGTAGCAAACAAGAGCCCCTTGACGTTGAGGTTGAACAGGCGGTCAAAGTGCTCTTCCCCCACGCCCGCGAGCGGCAGGAACTCGTAGACTCCGGCATTGTTGACCAAGATGTCGAGCTTCCCAAATTCACGGATCGCGGCGCCAAACAGGCCGGCTATTTCCGCGGTCTTGCCGACATCGGCGTGGACGGCAATCGCACGGCCGCCCCGGGCGCGGATGCCATCGACCACCGCCTGGGCTTCCGTGGCGCTGCGTCCATAATTGACGACGACGGCGGCGCCCTGCTCGGCGAGCTTCACTGCGATAGCCGCCCCGATTCCTTTGGAGGCGCCCGTGACGAGAGCCACCTTGCCGGTCAGATCTGCCATATTGTTACCTCCTCATTTAGATGAATGTCAAAACGTCTATATGATGCAGGCGGGTTGCGGAAAGTCGCAGCGAACTTATCGACCGGACCGGGCGCGGGAGGGGACGCGGCGGCGGATCTCGGCGAGGTAGTCCGACCAGATCTTCCGGCGGAGACGGAAGAAACCGAACTTTGCTTCCCGCCGTACGTCCACCAGGCCGGCGTTCGCGAGCTCCTTCAGATGATGCGAGATGGTCGCTTGCGAAACCGGGAATTCGTCCGCCAGCGTCGCGCAAGCCACTTCGCCGGCCGCGGCGATGCGTTCCAGGATCTCGAAGCGCCGCGGGTCGGCCAGAGCCTTGTTGATGCGCTGGAATTGATCGCGATCCATCGGCCACGTCACGCGAGCGGGAAGCGGCAGATGTAGCCGGCGTACTTGCCGCCGCTGGGCTTCGAGCCGGCGAGGCCGGCGTCGGCGTAGTAGAGGGCGCCCTCGTGCAAGGCCAGGCCGTGCGGTTCCGGATCGACGCCCTTCTCGAGCTGGTAGGCCTCGAGCACGTGGCCATCCTGCGCGTCGAGGCGCTGGATCACCCAGTCGTTCGAGAACAGGCACCACAGCGTGCCGCGATCGAAGACGACGCCGTGGCCGCGGCCCAGCTTGAGCGGAACCGAGTGCAGCACCTGGAAGTTGGCGTCCAGTTGCAGCAGTCTTTCGTGGCCGCGGTCGGTGGCCCAAAGCGAATTCCCGTCCCAGTTGAGCTCGTGCAGGGCGGCCCCGGGAAACGGCTGGCGGGCGACGATCTTTCCGGTTTGGGGGTCGAGCTTGAGGATCTCGGCGTCGTCGCCGTCGGTCGGACGGCGCGGGCGCTGTTTGACGGCGCCGTTGGCCGCCATCCACAGGAACCCGCCGCCGTAGGCGATGCCGCTCGTGTTGTAGCACGGGGTGTCGAGGCTGCGAATCGCCTTCCCCGTTTTCCAGTCGAGCAGGTGCGCGCGGTCCGTGACCTGGTCGCCGACCCAGAGTCCTGCGGCGGTCGCTTCGAGGGCGTTGGGGTTGGGATCGGGGGCCTTCCACAAAGCCTCCACTTTCGGCTTGCGGACCGGATATTCCGCCGCGCGTAATACCCCGGCGGCGAGCAGAGCCAGCGTTTCGCGTCGTGTCAGCATGGTTGTGTGTAACATGCGCTGGGGAAGCCGTCAAGACATCCTATTGCTCAGACACACCACGGCTTAATCGTGGGATGCCGTGGGTGCGATCTTCTCCGTATCCGGCCATCCGGGAGTTGCCTCCCGGATGGTCGGGGTGTGAAGGTTGTATTCAGTCGTCCGGTGGAGAGAGGTTAATCGTCGCCTGATCTCGATGAGTCAGCCCTCGCCGAACGTGAAACCCTTTCCAACCTTGCAACCGTCCATCGATGGACGCTGAGTCCCGCCCCTCCCCTCTTGCGGCAGATTCCTCGGCATCGCAATTCGAAGGGCGGCAAGCCACTGCCAGGGACGGATTTTTCACCGTGTCACAGTGGCCAGCACCAAACTACGGAGCGCATTGGCCAACGCTCTTACATCTTCAGTGTAAGGGGTGAGGCCAGGGATTTCGGGGGGTTAAAATCGTAAGTGCTTGAAAAACGGGCGGAAAAAGTGTGGAAAATGCCGTGACTCAAAAAAACGGGGTAGTGGAAACCGGGTTAGAATGAGAGCAGTATGAGCCTTTCTCTCGCGCCCGTCATACCCCCGCTCCGGATCGACGCGCAGGGCGTTTGCCGGGTGTCGGGAACGCGGGTCCCGCTGGAGAGCTTGCTCTGGCTTTTTGAGCAGGGCGCCGCCGCGGAAGATATCGCTCAGGCTTTTCCCTCGGTCTCGTTGCCGGACGTCTACGCCACGATCGCTTATTATCTGGCCCACCGGGAGGCGGTGGACGAGTACCTGGAGGCCGCGGCGCAACGAGAGGACGCCGCTCGCTCCGAAATGCGGTCCCGCTTTCCCATGACCGAGATACGGGAGCGCTTGCTGGCGCGCCGCCGGCCGATCTCGGCGTGATCCCTTTTCTGGCCGACGAGAACTTCAATCGGAACATCGTGCGGGGTTTGTTGCGGCGCAGCAGCCTGGCCGATATTCTTACGGCGCAGGACGCCGGTCTGGGTAGCGCGGATGACGACGCCGTCCTGGCATGGGCGGCGGAGCACGACCGAATCATTCTGACGCACGATGCGGCCACGATGGTGGGCCGGGCTTACGGGAGGATCGAGAGAGGCGGGCGGGTGCCGGGAGTAGTGCAAGTCAGCGCCAGATTGTCCGTGGCCCAAGCGATTGAGGAAGTGCTGCTGATTATGGAGTGCTGCAAACCGGAGGACTGGGAGGGTGTGGTGCGGTATATCCCCTTGTGAGCGGAGCGGCGCACTTGTTGGGGTGAGCCGCAGCCGAGAGAGTCATTTCTTCAGCCCGGCCGTCCAGTTCAGAAACACCGTGCCGTCGCAGCGCCGATATCAAGTATTTGATGAAGAGACGGGAAATGAAGTTTTGAAAATGGCGTGACCGCCCACCGGGGCCTACAATGAATGAGGCTCCCAATGGACGCGCGCCCCATCCTGCTGACTGTGGCCCGGGCCTTGCGGGACAACAAACTGGAGGCCATCCTGATCGGCAACGCCGCGGCGGCTTTGCAGGGCGCCCCGGTGACGACGGTGGACGCCGACTTCCTCTTTCGGAAGACCCCGGCGAATCTTGCCAAATTGAAGGGGGTGGCCAGAACGCTCGGCGCGGTGGTGTTCGCCCCATATTACCCGGTCTCCGGCTTGTACCGGCTCATGCGGGACGAGGACTTGCTGCAGCTTGACTTCATGACGACGATACACGGGGTCAGGTCTTTCAACAGTGTCCGCAGCCGCGCGTTCTCGATCGATCTCGGAGGGGAAAAGATCCTGACGGCGGACCTCTCTGATATCCGAGTAAGTGGGCCGCGATGCGGGCACGCGACCGCGCGGTGCTGGATGTCCTCGAAGCGACCCTCGAAGCGAAGAAAAAAAAGGCCGGGACGAAGCGAGGCTCTCGAAGCCCTCGTCAAGGAGAGTGACCTCGCTCTGCGCGATCAAATCCGGCGCCTGCTGGCCAAGCCTCCTCGGGAACGCACGCACTTCTGGCGCAAGAAGACGGGTCTGATCGGATCCTGTTTGTAAAGGCGCGGAAGGCTCAGCGTTTCAGCCCGGCCGTCCAGTTCAGCACCACCGTGGCCGGCGCGGAAGCGGCCTGCTCGGCGGCGGAGTTCACCAAGAAGCGCCGGCCGTCGGCGGTGACGGCGTAGCGGAACTGGATGCCGGCCGCGCGCGTCTGGAACAGCGGCTGCGGGACGCTGGCCTGGAGCGCCGCGGCCCCGGACTGTACTTCCACGGCCATCAGCTGGTTGTCCGGGGCCAGGTAGAAGAGTTCTTTGCCGTCGCGCCGCCAGAGCGGCGCGCTGCCGCCGTTATTCGATATCAGCCACTTGCCGCCGGCCCCGGCCTCCGCGCCCGAGAACGGCCGGACGTAGACCTCCTCCCGGCCGGATTCGTCGGTAGTGTAGGCTGTCCAGCGGCCGTCCGAGGAGAACTGGCCGAAAAACCCATTGAACGCGGTACGCAGGAACGGAAACGGTTTGCCGCCGCCTTCGAGCGGTAAGATCCACAAGCTGCGTCTTGCCATCTTCGGATCTTGCTCCGCATAAAGCAGGAACCGCCCGTCGGGCGACCAGCTCAGAGGATATTTGTTGTTGCTCGATTTGAGTAGTGGCTCGTCGCTGCCGGCGCCACTCGAAAGTTTTTGATAAAGGTTGTAGGGGCCGTCGCGGATCGAGAAGAACGCAATGCGGCTGCCATCGGACGACCAGACGGGGCTGCTAGCGGAGCCGGGACCGAAGGTGAAGCGGGAGGAGCCGCCGCGAGAGAGATCAAACAGCCAGATATCCTGCCGTCCGGTTTGGGGATCGCGCCGGGCCGCCGCCACGCGCTGGTCATCCGGCGAGAGGTTGAGGTTCGTGTAATCGCCCGGGTCGCCCACCGAGCCGAGCGGTTTGCCGGCGCGATCGAACCAGAGAAGCCGGCTGGAGCTGCCGCTGCCGCTCGAATCATAGACGAGCACACC
Source organism: Terriglobia bacterium (assembly GCA_041482115.1). Taxonomy (GTDB): domain Bacteria; phylum Acidobacteriota; class Terriglobia; order Bryobacterales; family JACQDG01; genus JBGPDC01. The sequence goes on from JBGPDC010000160.1 coordinate 10,331, forward strand.
ACTCTGGGAGAGCGAGAACCGGGCGCGGAGGAGGGAGTCAATTTGTACCGGCTCGGCGACCGGAACGGCCTCGCCGGCCGTTGCGAAGCTGGCCAGGTCGAAGGGTTGCGCCAGCAGCGTGCGCTCGCGGAGGTAGAGAAGATAGCCGGAAGCATAGGCGGCGCTCGAGGTGGTGCCGAGCACGCGCGTGGGGGTTTTGGAGTCCAGCGAGGCCAAATAGATTCCGGTGTTTTCCGGCTGCGAGCTGGGGGCGAAAAACAAGAAGTGCTGGCCGTCGGGCAGGAACTGCGGCCAGATATGGCCGGTCTCTTGGCGGGCAGGGTCGAGGGCGGTCACGGGTTGAGGCTCGCCGCCGGCGGCCGAGACGCGATAGAGAGGCGCGCCGCCGTTCGGGCTGAAAATAATCACGCCATCGCGGTTCCATGCCCCGCCGCGGGGGACGGCCGCGTTGAAAAGGGTCTGGGGCGGCCCGCCGGAGGCCTCGACTTTTTTCAGCTTGCCGGCGGCGAAGAAGCCGAGGGAGCGGCTGTCGGGAGACCAGAAGGGGAGGCTGGCGCCTTCCGTGCCCGCGAGTGGCTGGGCGGAAAGCGAGTCGAGCGGGCGCACCCAGAGCTGCGTTGTGCCGGAGGCGGCCCGGGCCGTGAAGGCCACGCGGCGGCCGTCGGGGGAGACGGCGATCTCGTTGAAGCTCGTGTTCTCGGGCGGCAGCAGGGTGAACTTGGTGACCGGCGCTTCCTCAGGCGGCGGACGGCGGAAATAGGCGACCGACACAACGAGGGTAGCGAGAAAGAAAAGGCCGGCGACCGCCCAAGGCAGCAGCCTCCGCGCGCGCGGAACCGGCGGCGGCGAGGCCGCGCGCTCGTCGCTGTGATGCGGGTCCTCCAGCAGCAGGCGGGCTTCGCCGATAGCCTGCAACCGCCGGCGCGGATCTTTTTCGAGACAGCGGCGCAGTAACCTTTGGATCCCGGGCGGGGCTTCGGGAATCGCCGGCTCGTCCCGCACCACCGACGCCATGATGTCAAACGCCGTCGCTCCCGTGTACATCCGGCGGCCCGAGAGCATCTCGGCCAGCACCACCCCGAAGGCCCAGATGTCGGTGCGGCGGTCCACCGGCAGCCCCTTGGCCTGCTCCGGCGACATGTACGCCGCCGTCCCCAGGATCACCCCCGCCCGCGTGGGCGAGACCACGCTCCGGGTCGGCGAATTCTCCAGGTTGCTCGCGGCCGGGTCGTCCCCGAGGGCTTTGGCCAGCCCGAAGTCGAGCACCTTCACCGTGCCGTCGGGGCGCACCTTGACGTTGGCGGGCTTGAGATCGCGGTGCGTGACGCCCTTGTCGTGCGCCTCTTCGAGCGCCTCGGCGATCTGCCGGGCCAGGGGAAGCGCTTCCTCGAGCGGGAGCGGTCCCGGCGCCATGCGGTCGGCGAGCGTCGGCCCTTCGACCAGTTCCAGCACCAGCGCCCGCACCCCGTCCGATTCCTCCAGTCCATAGAGCGCCGAGATGTTGGGATGATTCAGCGACGCCAGCACCTGGGCCTCGCGCTCGAAGCGCGCCATTCGCTCGGGGTCCTGGGCGAAGGCCGGCGGGAGAACCTTCAGGGCGACGTCGCGCCCCAGGCGCGGGTCGCGGGCGCGGTAGACTTCGCCCATCCCGCCGGAGCCGAGCGGGCCGACGATCTCGTAGGGGCCGAGTTTTGTGCCAGTCGAAAGGCTCATTTCTTCAACCCGGCCGTCCAGTTCAGCACGACCGTGGCCGGCGCGGAAGCGGCCTGCTCGCCTGCGGAGATCACCAGGAAGCGCTGGCTGTCGGCGGTGACGGCATAGCGGAAGTTGATGCCGCCCGCGCGCGTCTGGAACAGCGGCTGCGGGACGCCGGCCTGGAGCGCCGCGGCCGCGGTCTGTACTTCCACGGCCATCAGCTTGTTGTCCGGGGCCAGGTAGAAGAGTTCTTTGCCGTCGCGCCGCCAGCGCGGCACGCTGCCGCCGTTATTCGATATCAGCCACTTGCCGCCGGCCCCGGCCTCCGCGCCCGAAAACGGCCGGACGTAGACCTCCTCCCTGCCGGATTCATCGGAAGTGTAGGCGATCCAGCGGCCGTCCGGGGAGAACTGGCCGAAAACCGCACTGAACGCGGTCCGTAGAAACGGAAACGGTTTGCCACCGCCTTGGGGCGGCAAGATCCACAAGTCGCGTTTTGCCGTCTTCGGATCTTGCTCCGCATAAAGCAGGAACCGCCCGTCGGGCGACCAGTTCAGCGGAAATTTGTTGTTGCTCGATTTGAGCAGTGGCTCGTCGCTGCCGGCGCCGCTCGACAGTTTTTGATAGAGGTTGAAGGGGCCGTCGCGCGTCGAGAAGAACGCAATGCGGCTACCATCGGGCGACCAGACGGGGGACGCGGACGAGAAGGGACCGAAAGTGAAGCGAGAGGAGACGCCGCGGGCGAGCTCAAACAGCCAGATATCCTGCAGTCCGGTTTGGGGATCGCGCCGGGACGCCACCACGCGCTGGTCATCCGGCGAGAGGTTGAGGTGCGTGTAATCGCCCGGGTCGCCCACCGAGCCGAGGGGTTTGCCGGCGCGATCGAACCAGAGAAGCCGGCTAGAGGTGCCGCTGCCGCTCGCATCATAGACCAGCACCCCACTCTGAGAGACCGAGAATCGGGCGCGGAGGAAGGTGTCAAACTGTACCAGCTCGGCGACCGGAACGGCCTCGCCGGCCGTTGCGAGGCGTGCGAGGTCGAAGGCTTGCGCCAGCAGCGCGCCCTCGCGGAGGAAGAGCAGGTAGCCGGAAGCATACGCAGCGGTCGAGGTTGTACCGAGCAGGCGCGTGTGGCTCTTGGAGTCCAGCGAGGCTACATAGACTCCCGTGTTCTCCGCCTGAGAGCTTAAGGCGAAAAATAGAAAATGCTGGCCGTCGGGCAGGAACTGGGGCCAGGAATGAGTGTTCTCCTGGCGGGCGGGGTCGAGCGCGGTCACGGGTTGAGGCTCGCCGCCGGCGGCCGGGACGCGATAGAGAGGCGTTCCGCTGCTCCCGCTGAAGATAATCACGCCATCACGGCTCCATGCCCCGCCGCGGGGCACGAGGGGCGTGTTGACGAGGGTCTGGGGCGCCCCGCCGGAAGCCTCGACCTTTTTCAGCTTGCCGGCGGCGAAGAAGCCGATGGAACGGCTGTCGGGAGACCAGAAGGGGAGGCTGGCGCCTTCCGTGCCAGCGAGCGGCTGGGCGGAAAGCGAATCGAGCGGGCGCACCCAAAGCTGCGTTGGGCCGGCGGCGGCCCGGGCGGTGAAGGCCAAGCGGCGGCCGTCGGGGGAGACGGCGATCTCGTTGAAGCTCGTGTTCTCGGGCGGCAGCAAGGGGAGCTTGGTGACCGG
>JBGPDC010000161.1:0-13534 GCA_041482115.1 Terriglobia bacterium
CGGCGCTCGACCCGCTCACGCAGGCCGAGCGCCTGAGCCGCGGCGTGCTGAGCCTCCCGATTTACCCGCTGCTCGGCGACCGCGACGCCGAGATCATCGCCCGGCGGATTCTCACCATCCGCGATTGGGCGTCAGGACGCGGCGTCCAGGCGCACCCGCCGCAGCGAGAAGCGCCCGCCGATCCGGTTGTCGAAGCGCGTAGTCGCGCGCCGCACGACCCGCAGCCGGCAGACGCCTTCCCCAGGCCCTGGCCGGAAGCGTAGCTCTATCGTTTTCCAAGGGTTCGTGCGCAACAGCGGCTCCGAGACCGCGAGCGTCGCGCGCGTCGACAGCACTTCCACCTGTACGCCCGAGGCCGACGCCAGGCCCTCGCTCGCCGTCTCCAGGCGCAGCCGGTACTCCCGCCCCGGCGCGACCACAAAATCATGGGTCACCCCGGCGTAAGCGAGGTTCTGCGGACGCGTGAAGTCCACCTCGATCCGGAAGCCTTCCCCGTCGCGGACCCGCCGCGCCTGGACCCCCTCCACCTCCCACAGCACCCAATCGAGGCCCCAGCCGCGCAGATCTGTTTCGAGATCTCCGTTGACGAATCCGCTTTCACCCCCCGCACTCCGCCACAGCTCCTCGAGCTCCACACCGCGCCCGGCGGCGAACAGGCCCGCACCGGCGTCCCGCAGCGCGGCCTGTGAAACCAGCCCCCGCGCGAGTCCCGCGCGGGCGGCGGCTTCCACTGCGTCCCAGCGCTGCCGCGCCAGCGCGTCGCGCAGGTAGCTCTCCACGGCGGCGGGCGCGAGCGCGACGAGTGGCTGGAGCAGCAGCTCTGGGGGCAGCCCTGCCTGCCACCAGACCTCCGCGGCCGAGCCGCGCCACAGGGGCGCGTGCGCCGCGACCTCCGCCAGCAGCAGGGCCGCACCTTTCGCATCGCCTTGGCGCAACTTCAGGTTTCCTGCGGTCCACAGCGTGCGGCGAGCGTGGGGCTCGAGGCCGAGGGCCGTTTCGCTCCAGGCTACCGCCGTCTCCGGCGCGCCCCTCGCCTCCGCCAGCAGCGCCGCTTCATCCCACAGCGGGGCCGCGTAGGGATTCCGCCGCAGCCCCTCCTGGCAAGCCCGCTCCGCTTCGTCCGGACGGCCGGCTTCGACCAGCGTCCGGGCCTGGCGGTAATAGACCTCCGCATTCGAGCGCTCGAGGCGCTCGGCGCTCCCCGGCCAGGACCAAACGGTCACCGCCGCGAAGCCCGCCGCCACGGCCGCGACCAGGGCCGCACTCGCGCGGCCTCGCCGCCTCACTCTCCCGGCGTCGTCCCTGGCCGCGCAAGCCGCGGCGAGACCCAGCAGCACGGTCCACAATGCCAGTATCCCCGGAATCCGCAGTGGAAAATCGGCCAGCCCGTGAACCAGGATCGCCACCGCGCCCGCCACGCACCCGAGTCCCGTTTCGCACCAGCCGTCCGGCGCCCGCCGCAGCCGCGCGACGAGGCCGCCGAGCGCCACCGCGCCCGCCACCACCAGCAGCAGCGCCGCCGGCCAGCCCCACTCGACGGCCGTTTCGAGCGCGTCCTGGTGGGGATGGTCGATCGTGTACTCGACGAGGTAGGGCCGCGAACGCCGGAAGGCCCACGGGAAGGCGCCGGCCCCGGCGCCGGCGAGCCCGTAGCGGCGCGCCGCGGCGGCCGCGTCCCGCCACATCGCGACACGCCCCTCCCGCTCGACCGCGAGCGCGCTCGCGCGGTACCGCTGGGCGAGCGCCGGCCAGCCCACCATGGCTACGGCTCCCATCACGGCCAGCGCCGCCGCGACGGCCGGACGCCAGCTCGATTCCCGCCGGCGCCACGCCGTGGCGGCGAAGAGAAGAACGAGCGCCGCGAGGGCTATCTGTCCCATGCGGGAGAACGTCACCACGATCCCGAGCGCGCCCGCCAAGCCCGCCCCCGCCGCCGCGAGCACCAGGCCCCGCCGGCCCCGTTGCCACCATCCGGCCGCCACTCCGAGCGCCAGCCCGCAGCCGCCCTCCAGCCACGCCGCCAGCAGGTTGCGATTGCCAAAGGTGCCCCGCGCTGGCAAGGCGGTCGGGTCCCACTCCGCCCCGAGGCCCGCTTGTGCCCGCAGATATTGCCCCACGCCGAGCGCCGCCTCCGCCGCGAGGCCAGCCAGCAGCGCCGCCGCCACCCACAGGACCGCCCGCCGCTCGCGGCGTCCAGTCTCGCGGGCCAGCAGGAAGAGCGCCACCGCACCCGCCAGGCCGAGGACCGCGCGGGCCGTGGCGTAAGGATAAAGCGAGACCGTCGTCGCCGCCTCGATCCCCTGGCGCGCGAAGGCGGCCCCTTCCCCCGCCCGCTCCGGCGCCACGCGCGCCAGCCACGCCACCGGCAGGGGGACGAGTTGCAGCAGCGGCCAGCCCAACCACAGCAGCGCCCCGCGCGGTACGCGCATCCCTTCACCCGCCCGCCACCGCACCGCGCTCCACACGGCGAGCGCCGCGCAGACGCCTCCATAGACTGCCGTCTGCGCCGCTATCCCCGTTCCGCCGCCCAGCCACGCCAGCGCCAGGCACGGACCCGCCACCGTCCCGAGCGCGAGGAGCACGGTCGTCCGCGAGGCATTCACCACCCGGTTTATCGCCGGCTCGCGCCGCGCCACCTAGCGGTCCTTACCCGCTAAAGAACCCGCCCGCCGCCGTCGATAGAATCCCTGGAGGCTCCCACCAGGAGATCGCACATGCGTGGTTTCTCAATGCTGCTGGCAGTGGTGCTGCTGTGGTCCTCGGCCGCTGGGGCGGCGGGGCCCGGCTGGGTCGGAAGTCTCCGTTCCACCGGTATCGTCCTGGCCAATGCCGTGCCCATGCCCGACGGCGCAACGGTCCGCAGCGGGGATCGCATCGCCTGCGGCCCCGACAGCGTCGCCTTCATTACCTCCCCAGGACAGGGCCGCGTCGAGCTGCGCTCGGATTCCGCCGCGCTCCTGACTCCCGACCACGTGCAACTCGAGCGCGGCATCGTGGCCGCGAGCCGCCTCCCCATTACGGTCTCCGGCTACACCATCCGTCCCGTAGACCCGGACCAGGCCTGGTATACCGTGGCCAGCCGCCAGGGCCACCTCTTCGTCGCCGCCCACCAAGGGGACGTGCTGATCTCGTCCGCCGGCGGCGCCGCCCCGGTCCTGCTGGCCCAAGGCAACCAGGCCGAGCGGCCCGCGGCCGACTCGCCCCCGGCGAACGACCCCTGGCCGGATCAGGAAGCCTCCGCCCCGCAGCCCGCTCCGCAGCGGAGGCGCAAACGTCGTGCCGGCGCCATCGCCGTCGCCGGAGCCTCGACCGGCGGCTGGACCGTCGCCGGCCTCGGCCATGCCGCCAGCCTCGCCCTCCTCGTCGGTGCCGGTGGCGCCGTCGCAGCGGTCTCGGTCGGCGCCGCTGTCGCCCTCAGCGATCAGGCCCCCAGCCGGCCCGACTAGACGGGGCCGCGAACAGCCTGCCTCCCTCCACGCGGGGCAGCCGTGGGTTCTCCTTACCACGGCTGCCCCTTTTTTTCGCCTCCGCGGTGGTTGGGACGTCTGCGGCTGCCCTCAGACCTGATCGCGGTAGTGCTCGAGGGCAATGCGCACGAGCTGGCTGCGGGTGCGCACTTCGGTCTTGTCGAAAAGCGATTGCAGCGCGGCTTTCACGGAGCTTTCCGAGACCTGCAGGTGTTCGGCGATCTCCTTGTTGGTAAAACCTCCCAGGATGTCCCGCAGCACCTGCTTCTCCCGGTCCGACAGGCGGGGCTTGCGATATTCCGCCTCCGCGGCCGAGCCCGGCCGCCAGAAGGCCTTCAAGTACCGTTGGTCTACCCAGGCTTCCCCGCGCATAACCGCCCGGATGCCTTCCGCCAGCAGTTCCGGCGGGTTGTGCTTGAGGAAGATGCCCGAGGCGCCCTGTGAGAGGAGTTGCGCGGCCTCCGGAGTGCTGCCATTGGCCGTCACAATCAGCACGCGGCCTTGAAAGCCCTGGGCTCCGGCGTCCCGCATAAAGACGGCGCCACGCTCGGTATCGAGGTCGAGGTCCAGCAGCACCACGTCCACCGGGGTCGCGGCGACGATCTGCAGGGCCTCCGTGGCCGAGCCGCACCGGTCGACCAGCTTGAAGTCCGGTTCGGCGCCCAGCAGGCGCGCCAAACCTTCCCGGAACAGCGCGTGATCGTCGACGATCAAGATGCGGATCTTTTGGGTCGGAGTGTTCACCGCCGGCGCCTCCCGCGCTAACCAGCCGCCTCGTGAGCCGCGGCCAGTTCCACTACAAAGCAGCTCCCGTGCGACTCTTTTTCATACCGCAGGTCGCCGCCGAAGGAGCGCATCATCGCCCGCGACAAGTAGAGGCCGAGCCCGCTCGTCTCAGCGCCCGACTGGAAGGGCCGGAACAGCCGCTCCGGCGTGGCAATGCCTCGCCCGGTGTCGCGAATCCGCACCACGATCGAGGGAGCTTCGAGCGCGACGCTGACGGTGAGCAGCCGGGGCCGGGTCCCCTGCATGGACCGCTGGCTATTTTGCGCCAGGTTCAGGAAAACACGGAGCAGGCTGTGACGTTCCCCGCGCACGCGCGGCAGTCCCGTATCCACCTCCCACCGTACCAGGGTTTCGGACCCGTCAAAGAGAGGCTCAATGACGATGCGGAGTTCGTCCAAAAGCTGGTACAGGTTCGCGGTGGCGACGTTGCGGTCGGCCGGCGGACGCAACTCGGCGGACGCGATCTCCTCCAGGCCCTGTACCAGCGCTCCCAGGGCCTTGAAGTCCTCGTTATCGGCCACGCCACTCAGGCGCCCCAGGTTCGAGTGCGCCAGCGCCGCCGCCGCCGAGACGTTACGCACCTCATGCGCGATCGCCCCGACCAGGATGCGGGAGGCGGTCAGCAGGGTATCGAGGCCCACGCCTTCGCGGTCGCGCAGGTTGTCGGAGGCGTCCCAGACGATCGCCGCCAGCCGCGGGCCGAAGCCGGTCTGGTAAGTCGAAAAGCAAACCTGCGCCAGGAAAACTTCGCCGTCGCGGCGCCGGCCGGTACACTCCATGGTGGTCCGGAAGAAGGGCGCCGCGCCATCCTGGCCGAGCACGCTCGCCAGCACCGGCAAGTGACCTGCGATGCTGCGGCCCGCCAAAGGCTCGACGTCATAACCCAGCAGCCGCTGGGCCGCGTCGTTGGCCAGCAGGATCGTGCCTTGACCATCCAGGGTCAGAATGGCGGCCGGGCTGCTTTCCACCAGGACCCGCAACTGGTCTTCGGCCTCGCGCCGCCGCTGCACTTCCAGTTGCAGCTTGCCCAAATGCTCCACGGCCAACTGACGCTGGCGGGCCAGCTCGGCAAACAGCAGGCCGGCGCCCGAAAAGACCGTCACCACTGCGACGAGACGCCCGGTCCAGCCGTCGCTCCAGGCCAACGGTAAGAAGGCCTCTCGCAAAAACGTGCAGAGCACCGCCAGCAGCAGGATCTGCCAGCGCCGCAACAGCGGAGCCATCACCAAAATCGGAAACAGGTAGAGGAAACCCAGTGCGGCGTTGGGACGGATCTTCCAATCCACCAGCGCGATGCAGGCGATCAGCAGCGCCTCCACGCCCAGCACGCGCACCCGATTCGTGCGGGCGTAGTCGTCGAGCAGACTCGCCAGCCACATCGTTTCCGTGCGCTGTGCGGCGGGCGGCATGGCTGCCCCCATTATAGGCGGAGCCGGACAGCGCGACGGGAGCCGGGCGGACAGCCCGCGGAAGACCGGCTATTTGGACACCACTACCAACTGGGAAACACCCACGTTCCCGGAGCCATCGTACACCTTGCACTGCAGGGTGTGGTTTCCGTGGGGTGTCTTATTGGTCTTCCAGCTCAGAGTGAACGGAGACCGGGTCGACGATCCGGCCAGCGCTCCATCCACATACAGCTCGACCTTGGTGACCGCGACGTCATCCTGGGCCTGCACCGTCACCGACTGGTTGACGGACACCTTCGATCCCGGGGACGGCGATGTGATCGTGACCGTGGGGACGCCGGCGCCATTGTTGACCGTGACCGTGGAGAGGGCGGTAGAGGAGTTGCCCGCCGCGTCGGTGGCCACGGCCTTGAGGGTGTGGGAGCCATTGGCTACGGAGGCCGTGTTCCAGCCCCAATTGTCGAGGGTGCCATTGACAGACGACATCATCTGGTTGTCTATGTAAATGGCCACCGAGGCCACGCCCACGTTATCCGTGGCCGAGGCCTGGATGTTGACCAGGCCGGCGACGGTAGCTCCTTGCGTCGGCGAAACGAACCAAACATTCGGCGGCTGGTTGTCGGAGCCGCCGGCGCCCAGGGCCTTGGCCAGGTTCACGCGGCCCCAGCCGTAATAGATGTCCTTGCCCGCCGCGCCCAGATCATCGGCCGACTGCTCTAGAGTGCTCTGCACTTGCGCCGGGGAGAGGCCGGGCTGGCGCGAGAGGACCAGCGCCGCCGCCCCCGCCACGATGGGACTGGCGAAAGACGTGCCGCAAGCGGGGCCGTAACCTCCACCGATCTGCGTGGTGTAGACGCAGCCCGGAGCCGAGATGTCAATCCCGCTGCCGTAGCTCGACCACCCATACATCGCATCGTTCGGATCGGTGGCGCTGACGGTCAGTATCGCCGGGGCGTCCGCCTTCGCGTAGTTGCTGCCCGTGTTCCCGGCTGCCATCGCCACCACTCCGCCGAGGCTCTGAAAGTACGCCGCTCCCCGCTGGACGGTTTGGCTGCCCGAGGCTCCAAAGCTGATGTTCGCCACCCGGGCGCCGTGGTCGGCCGCCCAGGTGAGTCCCGCCGCCATATCCGAGTAGGCGGCCTGCCCGGTGGGTTGCACGATCCGCACCGGCATGATCCAGCAGCCAAAGGCCACTCCCACCACGCCCAAGCCGTTGTTCCCTGCCGCGGCCGCCGTCCCGGCGACCTCCGTGCCGTGGCCCGTTACGTCGTGGGTGTCGGAGTTGTTGTCGTACACATTCCACCCCGGGACCATCTTCGGCGCCAGATCCTCGTGCGTCCCATTCACCCCGCTGTCCAGGATGGCGATGATCACCCCCGGACTGCCGGTCGTGACCGACCACCCCGCCGGCGCCTGGATCTTGGCCAGGTGCCACTCGTTCGAGAATAACGGGTCGTTCGGCGTCACATCGGCCGGCGGGACAATCTCGTCCAGCTCGGCGAACTCCACCAGCGGATGGTTCTTCAAGGCCTGCACATAGGCGGCCTCGTTCCCGTTGCCCCGCGCCGGCAGCCCGACCACGTGGACCGGCAGGCCGCCGATCTGCTTCTGGCTGCGGCCTCCGACGGTCGCCAGCGCGCTATTCACTTGGGCGTCCGAGACGCCCGCGCGGAAGCCCACCAGAATCCGCCCCCGAGCATGCTGGCCGGATTGTCCGTAGACCCCCGCAGCCGAGAGGAGAAGGCAGCCTAAGCTGCTGACAACAATTCGAATACCACTCTTGGAAGTCACCGGGGGGACTCCTTTTCCTCTTGATGCGTCCAGCTACGAACGCGCGGACGTGAGGCACCTGCCCGCATCTTCAACAGTGCGGTGTGCGGGAGCGTACCACCATGCGGAGAAGTGCTCAGATTGGAGCGGAAAATCAGCCTACTACCGCTGTTATATGACCCTCAATGAGGTAGGGTATGTACGCTCTGGCTGAAGCCGCTGCCAGGGCGGGGCGGTTTTGGTCGCTAACCCCGTATCGACTTCCATTCCTACCCGTGGCACACTTGTAGGCATGTGCCTGAGGAATCTGACAGTCTTTGTGCTGCTCACCGCCGCCGTCGCCTGCTCCCAGACCAAACCGGCGGCCTCCGCCGACGAGCCCCTCGCCTCCGTGGGCGGCGTGTCCATCTATGAAAAGGACCTCCTGCCCTTCGCCGCCGCCCAAATGCAGCAGCTTCACAACCAGGAGTACCAGATCCGCCGCACCGCCCTCGATAGCGCCATCGAACAGCGCCTGCTCGAAGCCGAGGCCAAGAAGAAAGGCGTCACTCCGGAAAAGCTCGTCGAAGACGCCCTCGGCGCCAAGGCCGCGGACCCGACCGACCCCGAGGTGGAAGCCTTCTACCTGGCCCAGCGCGACCGCATCAACCGGCCTCTCGAGCAGGTCAAGCCCCAGGTCCGCCAGGCCCTCAAGCAGGCCCGCACCCAGGCGGCGCGGCAGGAGTTTATGGAGAAGCTCCGGGCCGCGTCCCAAGTCGAGGTCTATCTCCGCCCGCCCCGCACCGAGGTGGCCGTGGACCGCAACCGGCTGCGCGGCGATCCGAAGGCGCCCGTGACCATCGTCGAATTCTCGGATTTCCAGTGCCCGTTCTGCGCCCGCGTCCAGCCGACGCTCCAGGCCGTGCTCGAAAAATACAAGGGCAAGGTCAACATCTCTTTCCGCGATTTCCCGCTCAACAGCATCCACGCGCAGGCCGCCAAGGCTGCCGAGGGGGGCCGCTGCGCCGGCGAGCAAGGCAAGTTCTGGGAGTTTCACGACCGTATCTTCGCCGACAACTCCAAGCTCGACCCGGCCAGCCTCGTGACCCACGCCAAGGCCGCGGGTCTCGACGATAAGACTTTCGAAACCTGCCTCTCGAGCGGCAAGTTCCGCGCCCCAGTCGAGCAGGATACGAGCGATGGAGCGCGCGCCGGCGTCAACGGCACGCCTGGTTTCTTCATCAACGGCGTGGCCCTCAGCGGCGCCCAGCCGGTCTCCGAGTTCGAGAAGGTCATCGACACCGAATTGGCCCTCGTGGCACGTCCGGCCGCCGCCCGCTGATCTTCACCCGGCTCGCCAAGCGGTATAATTATCACCAGGTGATGTGACCGCGGCGGCTGCGCGGTTGTCCAAGACTCAGAGGGATACGCCATGTTGATAAAGATTCCACGAGGCTGGGAGATTCCGGAGCGGGAAGCCACTCCCGAGAGCGTTTATTTCAACCGCCGCCGGTTCCTGCACGTGGTGGGGGCCGCGGGCGCCGGCAGCCTGCTCGCCAGCGCCGCCGGGACGAGCCCTTATCCGGCCAAGCGCAATCCGAAATACGAGCTCGACCGCCCCATCACCGAGGAGTGGGCCGCCACCGGTTACAACAACTTCTACGAGTTCACGCTGAACAAAGAGAAGGTCAAGGATCTGGTCGGGTCCTTCCAGATCAGTCCGTGGAAAGTGGCCGTCACGGGCCTCGTGAACAACCCGAAAACCCTCGACATTGACGACCTGGTGAAGCGCATGCCTCTCGAGGAGCGCCTCTACCGCCATCGCTGCGTCGAGGCGTGGTCGATGGCGGTGCCGTGGACGGGCTTCCCCATGTCGGCGCTCATTAAAGAGGTCGACCCCAAGCCGCAGGCCAAGTTCATACGGATGGTGACGATTCTCGACCCCAAGACCATGCCGGGAATCCGCTCCCAGCCGCAGTACCCGTGGCCCTATTTCGAAGCGCTGCGGATCGATGAGGCGATGAACGAGCTGGCGCTCTTCGTCACCGGGCTTTACGGCAAGCCCCTCCCCAAGCAGAATGGGGCGCCCTTCCGGATCGTGCTGCCTTGGAAGTACGGCCTCAAGAGCATCAAGTCCATCGTGAAGATCGAGTTCACGGCCTCCCGGCCCCCCACCTTGTGGAACCAGCTTCAAAGCGAAGAATATGGCTGGTATTCGAACGTCAATCCCAAGAAATCGCACCCGCGATGGTCGCAGGCGGAGGAAAAGGTTATCCCCAACATGGAGCGCCGGAAGACTTTGATGTACAACGGTTACGAGAAGTTCGTGGCCGGACTTTATAAGGAGAGCGACTTCTAAGGCACCCTCGTGATGCGACGCCTGGCGATTCTGGGCTCCACCGGATCGATCGGCACCAACACGCTCGAAGTGATCCGGGAGAGCGCCGGAGAGTTGGCCGTCTGGGGCCTCGCCGCCGGCCACAACCTCCCCCTGCTTTACGAGCAGATCCTCGAGTTTGCTCCCGCCCTAGTGTCGGTAGCCACCCCCGAGGCCGCCGAGCGGCTGGAGCGGCGCCTGGCCGAAAACGGCGGCCCGCGTCCGCGCGTTCTCTCCGGTCCCCCAGGCAACCTGGCGGTGGCCACCGCCGAGGAAGTTGATACGGTGGTGTCGGCCGCGGTCGGTGTCGCCGGCCTCGAAGCCACCTACGAGGCGGTGCGCCGGGGTAAGCGCGTGGCGCTCGCGAATAAAGAAGTCCTGGTGGCGGCCGGGGAACTGGTGACGCAGGCGGCCGAGAAATCCGGAGCGGAGCTGCTGCCAGTCGATAGCGAGCACAACGGCGTCCACCAATGCCTGCGCCGGGTCGGGCGGCGGCAGGACGTGCGGCGCCTGATCCTGACGGCCTCCGGCGGCCCCTTTAGGAATACACCTCCGGCAGCGCTGGCCAGTGTGGTTCCGGAACAGGCCCTGCAGCATCCCACCTGGAACATGGGCCGGCGCATCACCATCAACTCCGCTACCTTGATGAACAAGGGCTTCGAGGTGATCGAGGCGCACTGGCTGTTCGCGTTTGAGCCGGGGCAGATAGATGTAGTCATCCATCCCCAATCGACTGTCCATGCCATGATCGAGTTCGCGGACGGTTCGGTGATCGCGCAGCTCTCCGTCACCGACATGAAAATGCCTATCCAGTACGCTCTGTATTACCCGGAACGGCGCGCCTGCCCGGAAAATCGCCGGCTGGACTGGCAAGATATGCGACAATGGACTTTCGAGCCGCCGGACGGGGACAAATTCCCGGCGCTGGGGCTCGCCTACAGAGTGCTCGAACGGGGAGGCTCGGCGGGATGTACGCTCAACGCGGCCGATGAGGTAGCGGTCGCGGCGTTCTTGGAAGGGCGTATCACTTTCCCAGCCATGGCGCAGATAGTCGCCGAAACCCTTTCGACCGTGCCGGTGACGCAACCGGGATCCATCGCCGAGGTTCTGGAAGTGGACCGAGTGTCCCGGCGGTGCGCCGCGGAGATCGTTTCGCGGCGGCAGGTGGAAGCGGGCGCCGTAGCAGGCTGAGGAGGGTTCTGGAAGGTTAGGGTCCAGGGCGGCAGGATTCATGGTTATTCTCCAAAATATCGTTGCAGTCATATTCGTCCTCGGAGTGATGATCCTGATCCACGAGCTGGGTCACTTCCTGGCGGCCAAGTACTTCGATGTCAGAGTAGAAGCCTTCAGCTTCGGCTTCGGGCCGCGGTTGCTGGGCAAGCGCGTCGGAGAGACCGACTACCGCCTGTGCCTGCTGCCCCTGGGCGGCTACGTAAAAATGGCGGGCGAACAACCGAGCGACGAGCATACCGGCGATCCGCGGGAATTCCTGAGCAAGCCGCGGTGGCAGCGGCTCATCATTGCCGGCATGGGGCCGCTCTTTAACGTCATCCTGGCGGTGGGGCTGCTGGTCGGCCTCTTCATGGTGCATTTCGAGCGGCTGGCGATCCAACAGGAGCCGCCCATCCTGGGCGAAGTGGAACCGCACTCCCCCGCGGCGGAGGCCGGGCTCAAAGACGGCGACCGGATCGTGCAGATCAACGGCACCCGCAACCCGACCTGGGAAGATGTGAATCTGCAGACCGTTGCGGCGGCCCACGAGACGGTCAACCTGAAGATTTTGCGGGACGGCCAGGAATCGGCTGTCGCCCTGACGCTCGGCGCCGAGAAGCACTCCGGGATCGGGTACGCCGGCTGGTCCGAGCGGGTGCGGATGCAGGTCGGCGACACCCCCCGGGACGGCATGCCGGCGGCCGTGGCCGGCCTAAAAAACGGCGACATCCTGCTGACCATCGACGGCCAGGAAATCCTCTCGCGGAGCAAGCTGCAGGATTACCTGCAGGAGCATCCCGGCAAGACCGTCGTGCTCGAGTATTCGCGCGACGGCCAGAAACGCAGCACCTCGATAACGCCGATCATGCACGAGAGCGCCGAAGACGGCAAGGCCTGGCGCATCGGAGTGGTTCTCCAGCCCAAATACGACCGCATCATTACGCGCCTGCCCTTCTCGGTTGCGCTGCACGAGTCCGTCGACCAGAACCGCAAGAATGCCACCTTGATCTTCCAGTTCCTGCAAGGCATCATGCAGCGCCGCATGTCGCCGAAGTCGCTCGAGGGGCCGATCGGCATCGCGCGGCTCTCCGGCCAGGCGGCGCGCCAGGGCTCCGCCGACCTGATCCTGCTGATGTCGGCCATCAGCCTGAACTTGGGCATCTTCAACCTGCTGCCGATTCCCATCCTCGATGGCGGGGTGATCCTGATGCTGCTGTTCGAATCCGTGATGGGCCGCGACATCAGCCTGCCGGTAAAGGAACGCATCGTACAGGCCGGGTTCGTCTTCCTGATGCTGCTCTTCGTGTTCGTCATTTACAACGACATCGTGAAGAGCCTGGCCCGCAGCTAAGGCAGCCCGTTCAGCTCCGCTACGAACTTGTCCGTCACCCGCGCGAACCCCGCCTCCGTGGGATGCAGCTCATTCGCCCACCAGTCCTTATAGTGCTTGTCCCGCGGCAGGGTATTCCTTAAGTCGATGTACTTCACGTGCGCAAAGGGCGGCAGGCTCGCGACCGTTTGCAGCATGGCATTGAAGCGATCGATGAGCTCTTGCGCGAGTGCCTTGCGCTGGTCCAGGTCCTCGAATCCCTTCTCGCGGAAGCCGGGCTCGAGCCACGGTCCGGGCAGCACCCACCAGCCGCCTAAGAACCCGCGGCCATCCGGGACCGGATAATCGTAGCCGTGCACCAGGATGGGAAGGACCCTGCCCAGTTTTTCTTCGCAAATGCTCGTGACCGCGCTGAGGATGGTGACATACGCGGTCTGGAGGCGCTGATCGATTACGCCGGCGACCACCTGGGCATTCAGGCCCGCCACCGCCGACTGCGCATGGTTGAGCAGCATGCCGAATTCCTTCCCGGCTATGTCGTTACCACCTCCCGACAACAGTATGGCTTGGGGGACGATGTTCCGCCGCAGCAGCTTCTCAATCCGGCGCGTGAATTCCTCGAGCTGGTTTGAGCCATAAGCCATCTCCTCGATTGGATCACCCCGGTGCGCCACCGACTCGACGTCATAGCCGTGATCGTCTTCCAGCATCTCGAGAACGTCGTGCAGCGGGTAATCAAACCACGAATCCCCCTCGGCGACCAGCACTCCGGCAGTGGCGGCCGCTCCCAACGCCGCAGCGCGGCCCCGGGGGGCTCGGGGCCGGGCCTGCAACGCTCTCGTACGGCGCTTCAAGGCCCGGGCGCGAACCTTCAGAATCTCCTTGGCCTGCCGGCGTCCGACCTCGAGCGCCGCGCTGGTGATACGGTCGAGCGGCATAGAAACCTCCCTTAATTACGAGGGTAATTCTAATATAGTCACGGCACTTTTGACTTTATCTTCGTCGCCTTTTCAAACACTTAGCTGGACGCGCCCCCGTAACCCCTGGCCCCACCCCTTATCCTGAAAGTAGGAGAGGCGGGCTTCGGTTCGCCGATCCGACGGACAATCTCGAGAATTGACGCCGTAGTTTGGTGCGCCTCGGCGACGTACATAAGTCGTGCCCTTCGGGGTGCGCTGGAAAGTCGGGGCTGACCGCTCTTTAG
>JBGPDC010000162.1:0-13497 GCA_041482115.1 Terriglobia bacterium
AAATCGACCGTCGAGGTGAACCAGGCGCGCCGCTCGCCGCTGTAAGCGTCGTTCCACAACCCGGACGCGCGCAGCTCCGCCTCGACGTAGGGCAGCAGGTCCTCAACTGGCATGGTCCGCAGGTGCTGCGAGTTCAGGTGGAGCGCCTTGGGGTCCGCCCAGTTTTCCGGCTCCTCTTCTTTGTAGCTGACCATCGCGTTGTTGCGGCTGATGCCGGCGAGCGAGAAAAGCTCGATCATCTCGGCGCGGGTGAGGACCTCGCGGTTGTCCTTGGGCGACCAGCCGAGCAGGGCGAGAAAGTTCACGAAAGCATGCGGCAGGAAACCGGCGTCGCGGTAGGCGGTGACGCTGACGACCTTGCCGTGGCGGCGCTTGGAGAGCTTGGCGCCATCGGGGGCGAGCAGCAGCGGCAGGTGGGCGAGCTGCGGCCGCGGGACGCCGAGCGCATCGAAGATCAGCAGGTGCTTGAAGGTATTGGTGAGATGGTCCTGGCCGCGAATGATGTGGCTGATCCGCAGGTCGGCGTCGTCGGCGCAGGACCCCAGGTGATAGGTCGGACTGCCGTCGCTGCGCGCGAGGGCAAAATCCTCGATGTCGCCGGTGGAGCGGGCTTGCGGACCGTAGACGCCGTCGTCGAAGCGGACCTCGGCGAGCGTCTCGCGCGGCACCCGGAAGCGCACCACGAAAGGCTCGCCGGCGGCCGCCCGGCGGTTGCTTTCCGCTGGCGGGATCTCGCGCTGGCCCGGATTCGACAGCCACGGGGCCCCGGTGCGCCGCTCGCCGCTTTCCTCGTGTCCCACGGCGGGCTCCACCGCGGCCGGGGTGAAGTCGCGATAGGCGAGTCCCTTGTCGAGGATGGCCTGGGCCGCCTGGCGGTGCAGCGGCGCCCGCTCGGACTGCGAGTAGAGCTCGTCCCAGGGCAGGTCGAGCCAGCCGAGGCCGTCAAAGATGGACTGGCGCGAGGCGGCGGTGTTGCGCTCGAGATCGGTATCGTCGATGCGCAGGACCATGGTCCCGCCCTGCTGGCGGACAAAGAGCCAGTTGAAGATGTAGGTGCGCGCCCCGCCGATGTGCAGAAACCCTGTGGGGGACGGCGCGAACCGAACCCGAAGCATACGGAAGTTTCAGTATAGCAGGGCGTTTCCGGGAGGCCGGGCTGGTCCAAACTGACGAATCACTCTTCGTGCAACAGCTCTCGCACCCGCTCACAGGTGATCATCGGAAAATCCCTCGGCACGTCGAAGACCGGGACGCCGTGGAGTCTCCGAAAGGCCAGTTGATAGCGTTGTCCGCGGCGAATTAGTTCCGACGCCGCCTGGCAGCGAGAGGGGGTTGCTGCGAGCGCGGTGGGTGCTTTTCGTCGATTCACCGATGGTCCCCCGAATCTACTTCTTCTTCCCCTTCGCGCGCGAGGCCGTGGAGGGCGGCACGATACCGCTGACGCGCAGATATCCCACGACGTTGCCGTAGATCTCGTTGCTGTGCACCACGAGATGCAGGAAGGCCATGCTCATCTGGGGCGACGATCCCGCCTTCTGGTCGTTCATGCCCTGCAACGCCTCCGCGCAGTAGACGAAGGAGTCCTTCAAGGCCTTGGTGACCTCGTCCTTTTCCTTCAGCTTGACGGCTTGCTTCTCGAGGTCGGGCGTCGGCACCCCGCGCAGCACGGCGCAGTCGCTGTAATTCCGCTGGATGGAGTGCACCATCCACTCGGCAAACGTCATTTGGGCGGGCGTGAGCCGGAAGCTATATCTATCGGCGGGCATTTGCTCGGCGCTCGCCTCCAGACTCGCCCGGACCACGTTGAAGTAGCGCTCGGTCGCCGTGGTGGTGAGATTGTTTTGCGCCTGCACGCTTTGCGCCAACAAGATCCCGAGAACGAGCAGGCTGCCAACCAGGTATTTGGTTTTCATAGTTGAGTTCGTTTCACTTCTTCTTCTTGCCCTTCTGCGCCCGGGCCGTCGAGGGCGGGACGATGCCGTTGACGCGCAGATAGCCCACGATGTTGCCGTAAATTTCGTTATTGTGGACCACGATCTGGAGCAGAGCGTTGGTCATCTGAGGCGTGGCGAGGACCTTCTGGTCGTCGAGACCCTTGAGAGCCTCCGCGCAGTAAGCGAAGGAATCCTTCAGCGCCTGGCTGACGGCGGCCTTGTCCGTCAGGTCGCCCACCTTGGCGGCCGCCTCGGGACGCTCCTGGCCGCGCAAGGTGGCGCAGGGGCCGTAGTTGCTGCCGGCGGAGTGGGTCATCCACTGGGCGAACGTCATCTGGCCGTCGCTGAGCTTGAAGCTGTACTTGTCGGCGGGCATGACGTCGGCGGCCTCTTCCAGATTGGCGCGGATGCCGTTGAAGCGCTGCGTGACCGACGAGGTCAGCGGATTCTGGGCTCGCACCGTTCCGAGCGCGAGCACGAAGCATACGAGAAGAGTCTTCTTCATAGTCCCCTCCGGGAAACGGGTCGGGTCTCATCATACACCAGCCCCCGGCCTGGCGGCGAGGCCTACTGGGCGCGAATTTGGGCCCCGGTTGGGTAGTGTCAGTTTCAGAGATGCCGGGGTTGCTTCGGGGCTGACAGGTCCAAAATTGTTTCCGAGTGGCCGACCATCCGGGAGTTGGTCGGCTAAGGAACACTAAGGCCTTTTCTTGCGGGTAATCCGCAACCGGGGTAGCGCTCAGTCTCCATCATTCCCGGGCAGTGCGATGGCCGGAGCATGGCGGAAAGAGCAGACTGAGCCGAGAAGAGGTTATATAATGCCTCACAGCGAAAGGGAGGTACCATGGCGAGTTCGACAAAGGCTTCCGTCGACCGGCGCAACTTCCTGAAAGGGACGGCGGGTGGAGCAGCAGCGCTCGTGGCGGCCACGCATCCGGCCTCCGCGCAACAGGCTGACCCGGTACGGTCGGCTACCGCCCCGGTCACAACGCAGGAGAAGGATCCCTCTCCAAGTGCCGAAGTGCTCACCGCGGACCATCCTGGCTCCGATTTCATGGTGGACGTTCTAAAGGCCCTCGGATTTGAATACATCTTCGCCAATCCAGGGTCCAGCTTCCGCGGCCTGCATGAATCGATCGTCAACTATGGCGGCAACAAGAACCCGGAGTTCATCACCTGCTGCCATGAGGAATCCTCGGTGGCGATGGCACACGGGTACGCCAAGATCGAAGGCAAGCCGATGTGCGTGTTGACACATGGAACCGTGGGACTGCAACACGCTTCGATGGCGGTCTACAACGCGTATGTGGATCGCGCGCCGGTCTTTATGGTGACCGGCAATACCGTTGACGCGGCGACCCGCCGTCCCGGTGTCGAGTGGGCCCATAGCGTTCAAGATGCCGCGGTGCTGGTGCGCGATTTTACCAAGTGGGACGACATGCCGGTTTCGCTGCAGCACTTCGCGGAATCCGCGGTCCGCGCGTATAAAATCAGCACTACTCCGCCGACCATGCCGGTGCTGCTGGTGGCCGATGGCGACCTGCAGGAATCGCCGATGCGCCAAGGCGAGCGGCCGCATATTCCGAAAATCACTCTGGCGAGCCCGCCGCAAGGCGATTCGGGAGCAGTAGCCGAAACGGCGCACCTTCTGGTGGCTGCGGAGAGCCCGGTGATCATCGCGGACCGCTGCGCCCGCACTCCGGCCGGGTTGAAGCTGCTGGTTGAACTTGCCGAGACGCTGCAGGCGCCAGTGATCAATCAGTATGGCCGGATGAACTTCCACTCAGCCCATCCACTGAACCAGACGGAGCGCAGCCGCGTGCTGATTGCCAACGCGGACGTGATCCTGGGGTTGGAAGTGTGGGATTTCTGGGGCACTGTCAATAATTTCCGCGATCAGCTGCAACGCACCTCGCGGCCGGTCACTAAATCCGGCGCGAAACTCATCAGCATCTCGGCGACGGATCTCAACACCAAGAGCAATTATCAGGACTTCCAGCGATTGCCCGACCTGGATCTCTCGATGGCTGCCGACTCCGAGGCCACCCTGCCGGCGCTCATCGAAGCCTGCAAGCGCCTTTTGACCGGCGACCGCAAGAGAGTCTTCGAAGAACGCGCGAAGAAGTTTGCGGAGGCGAAGCGAGATACACGCGAGCGCCTACGTGTTGAGGCGAGCTACGCCTGGGATGCCAGCCCCATCAGCACCGCCCGCATGGCGGCGGAGCTTTGGGCGCAAATCAAGGATAAGGATTGGTCGCTGGTGTCGAACAATGCCTGGCCGCAGCGGCTATGGACCTTCGACAAGCACTATCAGTACATCGGCGGAGCGGGTGGCGCGGGTGTCGGCTACGGCGCGCCGGCTGCGCTGGGCGCGGCGATCGCCAACAAGAAATACGGGCGCCTGTCCGTCAACATCCAGAATGACGGCGACCTGATGTACGCTCCCGGAGTCCTGTGGACGAGTGCACACCACAGCATCCCTCTGCTCAGCGTTATGCACAATAACCGTGCGTATCACCAGGAAGTGATGCACCTGCAGCGCATGGCCAACCGGCATCAGCGAGGCATCACCACCGCCGAGATCGGCACCACGATCAAGAATCCAAATGTTGACTACGCGGCCCTGGCCCGCAGCATGGGTGTTCACGGAGAAGGGCCAATCACCGATCCCAAGGACCTCGCGCCCGCTTTGAAGCGCGCGCTCGATGTTGTGGCCCACGGCGAACCGGCACTGGTCGACGTGGTGACGCAACCGCGTTAAGTCCATGTTGAGTCCAGCAGGAGACACTGGCGATGCGCTTATTGATGATGACGATTTTTATTACTTCGGCCCTCCTGGCGCAAACGCCGGGAGCAGCTCCCAGCGCATCTGCCCCCGCGGGGAATGCACAGAACGGCCGAAAGCTCTTCGAAAGCGACGGCTGCTATCAGTGCCACGGCCGCGAGGCGCAAGGCGGCCTGGGAGCAGGACCGCGGCTTGGCCCCAAGCCGATCGCCTTCACGGCACTCAAGCTCTATACCCGGCAGCCTAGCGGGCAGATGCCGCCGTACACGGCGACGGTCTTGTCCGACAAGGATTTGGCCGACATCTATGCGTTTCTGCAATCCGTGAAGCAACCGCCCGCGGCAAAAGACATACCGCTGCTGAACAACTGACGAGCGGGAGGCCGCCAGCGGAAGTCAGGACCGAGTGACGAGGAACAAAAAGTTTAACGTCTGTCGCTGATTGTCGTCGGGTGACGGCGCACTCGGAAACAACCCAGCGGCTCGGTCACGCCGTCCCAGAGATGACCCACTACCACCGGTTGCGGAAAGCCCTTGCCCGCGATAAGGTGTGGAAGATGAAGATGATGCTACGACTGGGCCTCTTGCTGTGCCTCGCGCTCGCCGCCTTCGGGCAGCAAACCAAACTGCTCGTGGTCTCGATCGACGGCATGGATTACCGCTATCTGCGCGATGCCGACAAACTCGGTCTCAAGATCCCCACGCTGCGCCGCCTGATGAACGAGGGGGCGGTGGCCGACGGCGTGCTTGGCATTGTCCCGACGCTGACGTGGCCCTCCCACACCACGATGCTCACGGGACTGCCGGCCGAGCGCCACGGCATCCTGACGAACGACCAGCCGGGCCAGCCCGGCCAGCGCTGGTGGTGGACCAAGTTCCTCACGGCCCGCACGCTGTGGCAGGCGGCGCACGAGAAGAAGCTCAAGACGGCGGCGATCTTCTGGCCTGTCACGACGGACGCCGACATCGACTTTCGGATACCGGAGTTTTGGGTGGACCGCCGCGGCCACGACACGCCGCTGCCGCCGATCGAAAAGTACATCACGCCCGGGCTGATCGAGCGCATCTCCCGCGTCTATCCATCGCTGCCGGTGTACATCTTCGGCGACCGTCCCGCGATGATTGCCGCGCGCTTTCTGCTGGAGACTGAGAAACCTGACCTCACGCTGCTCCATGTATCGGATCTTGACGGCGAGCAGCACGAGACCGGCGCCTTCTCACGCCATGCCAAGGCGATGCTCGAATATCAGGACGAGCTGCTCGGCTGGATGCTCCAGAAGCTGCCGCCGCAGACGGTCCTCGCCGTGGTTTCCGACCACGGCTTTGAGACGCAGGCCCAGGTGTACCGGCCCAAGGCGGCGCTCAAGGAGGCCGGTCTGCGGCCGGACGCCGAGGTCGCCGAAGGTTTGGTCGGCGTGACCACGGAACAAGCCGCGGGCTTCTTCCGTAAGGCTATTGGCGGGGGCGTCCTCGCGCGCGAGGTGCCTATCGACGAGGTACACCGGATGGCGCCCCATCTCAAGGCTTGGACGGCGGCGTTCGAGACCGTGCGTGACACCATCCCGAATGGCGCGGCCGACGGGCCGGTTGTGGGGAAGGGAAACGGCAGCGGCCTGCACGGCCTCTGGCCCACGCGCAAAGATTACCGGGCGTCGTTTCTGCTGTGGGGACCGGGCGTGCGGAAGCGCCGGCTGCCACAAATCTCCATGCAGGATGAAGGGCCGACGTTCGCCGAAATCCTGAAAGTTTCGCTGCCCGACGTTCAGGGACATTCGCTCTGGAGTCAGGTTCACTAGCGCCATGCCCGGCTACACGAAAGAGCACGCCAAGGCGGGCCTGCGGGCACCGCTGCCCGCCATCGAGACGTGGCCCAACCAGTATCGGGGCTACGAAATTCAGATCGAGATTCCGGAATTCACTTCCGTGTGCCCCAAGACCGGGCTGCCGGATTTCGGCGTCCTGACGCTGACTTATGTTCCCGACAAACTGTGTCTCGAACTGAAGTCGTTCAAGCTGTACCTGCTGGCGTTCCGGAACCTGGGGATCTTCTACGAGAACGCCGTGAACCGCATCCTGGCCGACGTGGTGAAGACGCTGCGGCCGGTCTCGGCGACCCTCTCGGGCGAGTTCACTCCCCGGGGCGGCCTGCGTACCACGGTGACCGCCAACTACGTGGCGGCGGGCTACCGCCGTGGCCGCAAATCGGGTATGATATAGGCCGGGACTCATCATGGAAAAGTTCTTCAATGCCATAAAGCCGGGGAGCCGCGAAGCCCGTCTGGCAGCGGAGATCGACCCGCAACGCCTGCCCCGGCACATCGCCATCATCATGGACGGCAACGGCCGCTGGGCCCAGCGCCGCCACCTGCCGCGCGTGGCCGGCCACCGGTCCGGCGTGCGTCCGGTGCGCGAGACCATCGAGAGCTGCGCGCAACTGGGAATCGGCTGGCTGACGCTCTATGCTTTCTCCATCGAAAATTGGAAGCGGCCGCGCGCCGAGGTCGAGACGCTATGGTACCTGCTGCGGCATTCCCTCATCAAGGAGCTGCCGGAGCTGAAGCGCAACGGCGTGCGGTTGCAGGTGATCGGACGCATCGAAGAGCTGCCGGAGGAGGTCCAGCGGGATCTCGATTCGGCCATGGTCGAGACGGCTGCCAATAACGGGCTGCAGCTCACCATCGCCCTCAACTACGGCGGCCGCGCCGAGCTGGTGGACGCCGTGAACACCATCCTCGAGCGCGAGCGGCGGCAGGGGTCCTCGGGCCAGCCGGTCACCGAGGCCACCATCGGCGCCAACCTTTACACCGTCGGGATGCCGGACCCCGACCTGCTGATCCGCACCTCGGGCGAGATGCGGGTGAGCAACTTCCTGCTGTGGCAGATTGCCTACGCCGAGATCTGGGTTACCGAGAAGATGTGGCCGGACTTCCGGCGGATCGACCTCGTGCAAGCCATTCTCGATTACCAGAAGCGCGAGCGCCGCTACGGCGGGCTGGCCGATGCCGAAGCCGCCGAGGACCTGGTGCCCGCCGCCGTTACGCCGGCCGGCGCGCGCCGCCACCCGTGAAGCGCGTCCTTACCGCGGCGGTCCTGATTCCAGCAGTAATGGGTCTGACGTTTTGGGGCAGCCATCGCTCTGCCCGGTGGGCGCTCGCCTTTGTAGCGCTGCTGTGCCTGAGCGAGTTCATGCGGCTGGCCGCCTTCTACGGGGCGGAGCCCATGCGGCTGGTGGCGTATCTCTCCGGCGCCTGGGTGGTGGCGGGGGACCCGGCGCCCGGCGCGCCCTTCTTCCTCGGCATCACGCTATTGCTGCTGACCCTGGCCCTGCGCCGCGGCCGCACGATGTCGGCCACCATGATCAGTGTGGCCGCGACCTTGACGGGCGTCATCTACACCGCCGTACCCTTTCGCCTGGCGGCGGATCTGCATCAGGTGAATCCCCATTGGATCTTCTACGGTCTGGTCACGAACTGGGTCGGCGATGCCGCCGCCTATTTCGTGGGCCGCCACTGGGGAGCGCATAAACTCGCCCCGCGCATCAGCCCGGCGAAGAGCTGGGAGGGCGCCGCCGCGTCGTTCGTGGCGACGGTCGCCGTGGGCGTCTTCTACTTGCGCCACTGGGTGCCGGAGACGGGGGCGTGGCCTTTCGCGGTGGGTCTTTCGGTGGCGGTGAACGTGGCGGGACAGGTGGGTGACCTGGCGGAGTCGGCGCTGAAGCGTGGCGCGGGCGTTAAGGATAGTGGCGGCCTGTTGCCCGGCCACGGCGGCGTCCTGGATCGCGTCGACGGCCTCCTCTTCGCGCTGCCCGTGGCGTGGTGGGGACTGCTGGGGCGGTAATGGCCGTGCTATCGTGGCATCGAATATGAGGCGGAAACGGCGCTATCAAGCTCATTTCCTGCATCGCGGCAAGTGGTGGATCGCTTGGACCGATGATGTTCCGGGCGCCTTGACACAAGGTGGGACCTTGGATGGGGCCCGGGAGAACTTGAAGGACGCCATCGCCCTCATGCGGGAGCCAATCGGGCGCGAAACACTCGCGGACTGATCCGAAGTCGCCAGAGCGCCATTCGCAGTTCCGGTCGCAATTTTGTACTCTATATAGCGCGGGGAGGGAATGATTCCAATTATGCCCGAGCGTGCCGTGCTCGTCATTGTAAGCGCAGTGGTCGTGGTGGGGGCGCTCGGGACCGTGGTGTGGGTCCTGGCTTCCAGGCAGGGACTGTCGCTCGACACCCTGTTCCTGATTTTCGCGAGTCTGACGGTGGCCCTGGTGTTCGCCGTGTACGCCAAGTCGGAGATCGACCGGGCGCGGGCGGAAGCCCTGCCCAAGCCGGCCACGAAGGCTCCGGCGCCGCGTGCCGAAGCGTGAGCGGCGGCGAGACTGGCCCGACCGCGGCCCTATGTTATCCTGAACAATTCCGTTTGCAGGATTGCTGATCCGGTATGCCGGCCCGGGAAAGCGAAGCGCTGGTTTTGCGCACGTATCCGTTTCGGGAAGGCGACCTGATCGTCAGCTTCCTGGCGCGGGATCAGGGCCGGCTCAGAGGTGTGGCGCGCGGGGCGCGGCGGCCGAAAAGCCGCTTCGGGGCCGGGCTGGAACGGCTGGCCCAGGTTCGCATGTTCTACTTCCAGCGCGAGAACCGCGAGCTGGTCAGCCTGGATAGCTGCGAGTTGATTGCCTCGCAGTTCGGCGTTCTGGCGGATTACTCGCTCGGCGTGGCGCTCGATTTCCTGGCCGAGGTTTCCGAACAACTGCTGCCGGAGCACGAGCCGAACGACCGCTATTTCCGGCTGCTGCTGGTGGTGCTCGACCACCTCCGGTCGAGCGGCCGGGACGGGATGTGGGCGGCGCTGACCTATTTCAGCTTGTGGGCCGTGAAGCTGGGCGGCTGGCTGCCGGATCTCGCGGCGTGCGCCGTTTGCGGAACCGAGATGCCGGCCGGGGAGCGCGCGTACTTCGTGCGTGCGACGCCGGGGGTGGCCTGCCAGCGCTGCCGGCCGCCGGGCGCCTGGACGCTCGAGGCCGGGTGCCGGGAGATCGCGGCCGAAATGCTGAGCACGTCGCTGCGCAAACTCGCGCCGCGGCGCTGGGACCGCGAGACGGTGGCCAGCCTGTGGCAGTTCCTGCTCCAGCGTCTCGAGGAGCACCTGGAGCGGAAATTGGTGACGGCCCCGTTGCTGGCCGAGGTTTGATGGCCAAGGTTGGAAGATACGAATGCTCTCTTTTCAAGACGTTTGTTTCGAGTTGAAGCACTACTGGGCGCGGCAAGGCTGCCTGATCCAGGAGCCTTACGACGTGGAGGTCGGCGCCGGGACCATGTGCCCCGAGACTTTCCTGCGGGTGCTCGGCCCGGACCCCTATCGCGTGGCCTACGTGCAGCCCAGCCGCCGCCCCGCCGACGGCCGCTACGCCGAGAATCCCCACCGGCTCTACAAGCACTTGCAGCTCCAGGTGATCCTCAAGCCGCCGCCGGACGACGTCATTTCGCTTTACATGAAGAGCCTCGAGGCCATCGGCATCGATCTGCGCCGCCACGACTTTAAGCTCGAGGAGGATAACTGGGAATCTCCTACCCTCGGGGCTTGGGGCATCGGCTGGCAGGTGATGCTCGATGGTCTCGAGATCAGCCAGTTCACCTACTTCCAGCAGTGCGGCGGCATCGAGCTCGACACGGTCGCGGTCGAGCTGACCTACGGTCTCGAGCGCCTCACGGCGTTCATTCAGGACGTGGACAGCGTGTACGACATCCAGTGGAACGAGCGCTGGAAGTACCGCGATGTGCGCTTCCAGGATGAGTTGCAATTTTCCGTGTATAACTTTGAAAAAGCGGATGTTGCGGCGCTGTGGCAGGGCTTCGACTTGCACGAGAAGGAGAGCCGGCGCCTGCTCGACGAATACGCCGGACTGACGGTGGCGGAGGAGAAGAAGCGCTTTCCGCTGCTCGCCGCTTACGATGGTGTCCTGAAGTGCTCGCACCTTTTTAACCTGCTCGACTCGCGCGGGGCGATCAGCGTGACGGAGCGGGTGGCGGTGATTGGCCGGGTGCGGGCGCTCGCCGTGGGACTCGCGCAAGCCTGGGTGGATCAGCAGTACGGCGCTCGCGAGGTAGCGGCATGAAGACTGCGAACCTCCTGCTGGGCGTTGGCATCGAGGAGATTCCGGACTGGATGATCGTCCCGGCCCTCGATGACCTGCGGCGGCGGTTTCTCACCGCGCTTGAAAAGTTCCAGTTGCACGAGGGTGTGACGGTCGAGACCCACGCGACCCCGCGCCGGATCGTCATGTGGGCGACGGGCATCCCCGTGAAGCAGGCCGACGCGAAGGAAACGGTTACCGGCCCGCCGGCCAGCGCCGGTGAGAAGGCCGCCGAAGGCTTCGCCCGCAAAATGGGAGTCGAGGTCGGGCAGCTCAAGAAGACCGAGACGCCCAAGGGCGCCTACTGGAGCTACAAGCGCAAGATCAAGGGCCGCCGCACGAAGGACCTGCTGGCCGAAGCTCTGCCGGAAGTATTCCTGGGCATCTCGTGGCCGAAGACCATGACGTGGACGGGCAAGTCCGGGGCGCGGTTCATCCGGCCGATCCGGCGGCTGGTCGCGGTCTACGGCGGCAAGGTCGTGCCGTTCGAGATGGCGGGCCAGAAGAGCTGCAACCTAGCCACCGGCCACCGGCGGCTGCACGGCGACAAGAACTGGGACCGCATCAAGGTTCACGACCTGGAGAGTGTGAAGGAAGGACTGCGGCGGAACTTCGTGCTGCTCGACGCCGCTGAGAGGCGGGCGCGGATCGAGCAGGGGATTACCGCGCTTCTCACGGGCGGCGCGCTGCGGGTGCGTTCGAATCCCAAGCTGCTCGAGACACTCGTCTACCTCACCGAATATCCGACGCCGATTCTCGGCGGCTTCGACCCGAAGTACTTGGAGTTGCCCGAGGAAGTGCTGGTCACCGTGATGCAGCACCACCAGAAGTACTTCTCGGTCGAGGACGCCGCCGGGAAGCTCGCGCCGCACTTCATCGCGGTGATGAACATTGACGGTGACCCGGATGGCATCGTCCGGCACGGCAACGAGCGCGTGCTGCGGGCGAGGTTCAACGACGCGCGGTTCTTCTGGGAGACCGACCAGAAGAAGAAGCTGGCGGATCGCGTGGAGGACCTGAAGCACGTCACCTTCCAGGCCAAGCTCGGCAGCTACTACGACAAGACCGAGCGCAACGTCGAGTGGGTGAAAGAGCTCGGTGGCAATGAGCACGCCCAACGCGCGGCGCTACTCGCGAAGTGCGATCTGACCACCGAGCTCGTGAAAGAATTCACCGAATTACAGGGCGTGGTAGGCGGGTTGTATGCGCGCGCGCAAGGCGAGTCCGAGGCGGTGACGCAGGCCATCTATGATCAATACGAACCGGTGCCGCGCACGCACGAGGGGCAGATTTTGGCGCTGGCGGATCGTCTTGACACGCTCGAGAGTTTCTTCCAGCTCGGCCTGATGCCCACCGGCTCGAAGGACCCCTTTGCCCTACGGCGTGCGGCTCTAGGCGTCGTGCGGATTCTGGTCGAAGGCAAGCACCACGTGGCGATTCCGCCCGCCCTGCGCGACTTCGTCCTGGACCGCGTCCGTTACTATTTTCGCGAAGTGCGCGGCTATCCATACGATGAGGTCAACGCCGTGTTGGCGGCGGGCAGCGAGGATCTGGTGGATGCCGCCGACCGCCTCGAGGCCATCTCGAAGGTGCGGCCCACGGCCGACTTCGAGCCGCTGGCCGCCAGCTTCAAGCGCATCCGCAACATCCTGCGCCAAGCAAATTTCGAGGGCACGGCGGCGCCCGACCCGGCGCTGCTCGAGGCCGGTCCGGAGCGCGACCTTTATGATGAATCCCGGCGGCTGGCGGCGCAAGTGAAAGGACTCGGCTATCACGACGCTCTGGCCGCCATCGCGTCGCTGCGGTCGCGGGTCGACCTGTTCTTCGACAAGGTGCTGGTCAACGCCCCGGACGAAAAGGTCCGGCAGAACCGGCTGGCGTTCCTCGCCGAGCTGCTGCGCGAATTTTCTACCATCGCAGACTTTTCCGAGATCGTCATCTCAGGATCACAGCCGCCAGCATGAAGGTAGTGGTTCAGCTTCAGAGATGCCGTGGCTTCGGGGCTGCCGGGTCCAAAAACTATTTCCGGATGGCCGACCAGCCTGAAACTGGATCCGATCGTTTGGAATTGCGTTCATTAAACCAAGCAAACAGATCAGCGCATCGTTGCCGGCAATCTGGCGCCACACGTCCCGTGGTTGAGCGCCAAGAGCAAACCGCACTCCGATATCACGAACGCGGCAGTGCTCGCCGGGCGCGCTGGCGCCGATGACGATCACGTCGTAGTCGTCATTTCGGCAGCTCTTCGCCGGCCTGCTCGCGCACCATGTACTCGGCGTACCAGTCCGGCCAGTTCGGGTCGGCTTGCCCCGTCCGCGCCTCGTGCTGCCCGTGCGCGGCCGCGGCGCGCCGCAGCGCCTGCGACAGGTCGCCCGCCGACGCGTACGTCGTGTCGCCGGCGACACGCCCAGGCAACCGCGTCGTGACCTCCTGCAGCAGCCAGCCGTTGCCGTCGGGATCGCTGAACGAGATCCACGAGCTGTAGGAGCGCTGCTCCGGGTCCGGGCCCGGCAAGCGTCCCTGCGTCCCGGTCACTCGGAGAGTGCCGTCGAAATGGAAGACCTCGCTCGGGTCGGCGCCGTGGGCGACGAGCTCGGCGCGTGCGGCCTGGATGTCGTCGACGATGAGGACCGTTCCTTGGAC